>CAVDFD010000094.1:0-7158 GCA_963608145.1 Bacteroidaceae bacterium
ATCTAACTTGAGGCGGGTCTTGCCCCCTCAAACTCCCCCGCTGCGCGGTTATCTTTACGCAGCAGCATAGGTTTTTTGACAGTCTCAAGCCTCGAAAGTTCTTGACTTTCGAGGCTTATCTTTTTATTCGACTATTTCTATCGCGTCGCCGGTCTTTATCGCGCCGGATTCGAGAACCTTTACGAAAATGCCCTCACGCGGCATAACGCAGTCTCCGGCGGCCTTTCGTATGGCGCAGTCGTTGTGGCACTCCTTGCCGATCTGCGTGACCTCGCAGAGAGCCGCGCCTATGCGCAGGCGCGTGCCCACCGGCAGAGTGTGAACCGCCATTCCCTCGACGAGGATATTCTCGGCAAACGCGCCGTGCAGGAGCTTGAAGCTCAGCTTCTCCTGAAGCCTCTGCACGCTGTCCACCGACAGCAGGCTCACCTGCCTGTGCCAGTTTCCGGCGTGGGCATCACCCTCGATGCCCCAGTCCTTTTTCAGAAACGCCTCAGGGATCTCTCGCTTCTGCACTCCCCTGACATCACTTATGCAAATTGCAGCTATCTTAGCCATATTTCAGCCTCCTATGCGGTACATGCTTCGTTTTGCCTCGCTGCGCTCGGTCGCAGAAAGCGCGACGTGCTTTTCCGGCTTGTGCGACACAGCCATGAGTATCGCATCCCGCAGCGCCTGCCCGTGCAGGCTGCGCACCGATATCTCCTCGGCAGAGTGCAGGCAGGGCTTCAGGCAGCCGTCGGCGGTAAGGCGCAGGCGGTTGCACTCGGCGCAGAAGTGATTGCTCAGCGGGCTTATGAGCCCTATCTCGCCCATAGCGCCGGGGAGCCTGTACAGCCGCGCAACGCTGTGCCTTTCGCTCTGCACCGGCTCGAGCTGCGGCAGGCGCTCCAGAACGGCGCTGTCGGGCAGATACGCCCGCTCGTCAAACTCTCCCCTGGTGTCGCCTATCGGCATGAGCTCGATAAAGCGAAGCTGCACGGGGTATCTCAGCGTCAGCTCCGCAAGAGGCGCGATCTCGTCGTCGTTAAAGCCGCCTATGAGCACCGTGTTGAGCTTTACGGGGCTCATTCCGGCCTCGAGCGCCGCGTGTATGCCGTCAAGAGCGTCGCCGAGCCTTCCGCCGCGTGTTATTTTTTCGTACTTTGCCGCGTCGAGCGTGTCGAGGCTTATGTTTATCCTGTGTATGCCCGCGCCATATAGCTCGCGTGCCATCGGCGCAAGGAGCGTCGCGTTGGTGGTCATGCTCATGTCCTCGATGCCGTCTATTTTCCCGAGCTCACGCACGAGGGGAAGGATATCGCTTCTGACCAGCGGCTCGCCGCCCGTTATGCGCAGCTTTTTCATGCCGAGCGAGGCAGCCTCACGCGCTGTCTCGACAAATTCGTCCGCGCTCATCGCCGTGCGGCAGGGACATTCCTTCATCCCGTCCGGCGGCATGCAGTAGACGCAGCGGAGATTGCAGGCATCGGTCACCGACATGCGCAGATATTCGATTTTTCTGCCGTATCCGTCAATCATTTTACTCGCAAAAAACTCCGTGGGCTTTTCTGAACTGCGCGATGCGCCCGTCGAGGATGTGCCCGTCCTTTATGACGGTCGCCTTTTTGAGCGATTCGGGGTATTCGTCAAAGTCCTTTTCTATGATGGTGTCAATGTAATTTGATATGCCCTCGCTGAGCACCTTCGTCACGGTGATGGGGTACATGGCAGGGGTGTTGTCAACGGCGTAGTGGATAACTCCGTCAACAGTGTACACGGGGTCGTCTATCGTGGTCGGGTGTGAGGTCTCGATCTCAAGATGCGGATCGCAGCTCACGTCGATTATGAGCGTGCCGGGCTTCATTTTTCTGAGATCCTCTTTGTATATTATCCTGTCCGTGCGCGAGGTGTCCCACATGACGCAGTTTATGAGCACGTCGTAATCGAACATGTTCCTGCGGAAAAGCTGCTCGAGCCTGTGACCGTAGACATCGACATCAGCACCGAGGCCGTGCAGGATGCGCATCGCGCCCTTGGCCGTCTGGCCGTTGCCGAGTATGGCAACTCGTGTGTCATAGGGCATCTTGCCGCAGTAGCGGAAGGCCTGCATGACGGCGGCCTCGCCGGCCACCTCGCGGTTGCGGTAGAACACATAGCGGCCATGCTCGAATATCTCCTCCCATGCGATAACGCTGTGCTTTTTGCGGAGCATGTCGCTCGTGAAGTCTATATTCTGCACGGTGTGCGCCCAGCCGAACATGAGCCTGCTGCCGTGTATCTCGTCGAGATAGTCCGCGTCGCCGAGCTTTACGTCGGTGATGATATCGCAGCCGAGCGCCTCCTCACGCGAGACGATATGGCAGCCGCAGGCGGCGTACTCTTCGTCCGTCACTCCGACGGCCAGACCGTAGCCGGTCTCAAAATACAGCTTGTCGGCGTTTTTTATCCTGCCTATGTGCTCGGGCAGGAGGGCGCGGCGGCCCTCGCCGTTTTTGTGGCTTATAAGGAACCCTATCGTTTTCATTTTGTCTCTCCGGTTTCAGTATTTTTCAAGGCCGTACTGCCTTGCCTTGAGCGCGAGCTTGTCGCGGAAGAATTTTTTGAACTCCTCCGAGTGCTCGGCTACCTTGTGCAGATCCTGATGAATATTTATCTCTATTATCTTAAAGCCGTCGTCGGTGATGGCTATATCGAAGCCGAGATACTCAAGCTCCGGCATGAAGCGGCAGATATCGCTTATGCCCTTTTTCATGAGCTCCCAGTTGGGGACCGTGCCCTCGATCTTCACGCCGGTGTCAGGATGGACGGGGCAGGGAGTGAATTTGTGGTCGATTATTTTCTCGGGGCAGTAGTAGTGTCCGGTGGGAATGTCTATCTTCGCGCAGATGCCGCCGTAGCCGACGTTGTCGGTAAAGCCGGTGGAGGATGAGCCTATGCGCATATAGGTCTGCATGATCTTCGGCTCATACGCCGACTGGTTGACGACCGCAACGCGGATGGTGTTCACGGAGTTGGGATATATCTTCTTGAGCTCGCGGTGCATGAAAAGATACTCCGTTATGACGTAGATGGACTTAAAGCCCTCTATCATGCTCCGTATCTCGTCCTCTGTCATTTCGCCGCCGTTTATGAGATAGCGGCCGTCTGCGTACTCCATGCGGTAAAAGCCGTCGCCGTGAGTTCCGGCGGAGGGCTTGAGTGCAAGGAGCTTTTCCTGACGCAGCAGGGCGAAAATGCCCTCAAAGGACGCATCGAAGCCCTCTGGGATGTCCTGAAGAGCCTTTATGCAGGTCTGACCCTCCATTTTCATTATGTCGTAATAGTATTTGGCAAGGTACTGCTTGTACGGCTCAAAGACATAACGGGTCGTGGTCTTGTCGTTTATCCATATCTGATAGCCGTTGTTTATGCGGTTGAGCCAGTGGTACTGGTAGTCGGACAGAAAGCTTTTGTAATTATCCTCCGTGAGCCCGTACTGCGCTATTCTGAACGACAGGAAGCCGCGCCTGTAGCACCAGAGCTTCTGGGAAAGCGTCGTGCCCTTGTTATGCCGAAGATCGTCCAGCACCGAGTGCATCCAGAGCTTCTGCATATACGGTCTGATGCCCGGGCGGCAGAAGCGCCGCACAAAGCGCTTGAAGCGCTTTTTCTTGAACGCCGCCCACCATTTTTCACGCGTGACGACGACCTTTTCACGCTTTTCGCGCAGCCGTGCCAGAAGATAATCGTTGAGTCTGTCGCTGTGCGCGATCACAGGCAGGTCAGGATTGGTGTCGATGGAGTCGATCACGAAGCCGTCGTCGGTGAGCATGATGCTGACGGTGAAATACTCGATCTCGCTTATATAGCCCGCGATGCCGGTCACGGTGCTTATTATCTCGTCCCAGCAGCCGATTTTTTCGCCGCCGAGCTCGCCCGAGGGCGACACCGCACGGCAGCGCGGCGTTTCGCCGTCAAGGTCCGTGTAAAAGCCGTCGAGTATTTTCGTTTCACGGAGCTTTTCGTTTGCGATGTATATCCTCAGTATGCCGGGCGCAGTCGCCGTCATTTTGTACGGCTCGGCTATGACATAGCCGTATTTAAGGGTCGAAATGAGCTCATACAGGCTCCTGCCGCTGTAATATGCGCGCTTGCAGGGGTTTGGCTCAAAGCCCTCCGGCAGCTCGGCGGGAGGCTCGCTGACGAGGTACGCCTCGTCGTAGCCGTTGCCGTATATCCTCATGCGCGTGCGGCTTATCTCGTCGGGCAAAAGCTCGTAGCGATCCTCGCCGGTGCACCTTATTATATATCCGCAGCGGTGCGCCGAGGGGCGGTCGGGGCGCAGCACAAGCTCCTTGCGCTCGCCCAGAAGCTTCAGGAAGTCGCCGTAGCTCTCGCCGTACTCGCGCTCTACGGTGTCTGTCGGCAGAAAGAGCTTTTTGTCCTCGCGGTCGATGATGTTGAAGTACAGCTTCGGCAGGTGCTCGCGGTAGTTTATGAGCACCCTGTTTTCCGTGACGAGATCGCCCACCCATTTCGTAAAGCTGTTGTTGAACGGCTTGAGGTACATGTAGTCGATATCGCTTATGTATTTGCAGTCGGTCGAGCCTTTAAGACCGTACTTTTCGATGCTGCCGGACAGATAGCCGCGCGCGTGCGCAAGCTTTTTGTCCTCCGCCGTCACGCCGTTATCCTCGGCCAGATCCCGCCGCACCTTTTTGTAGTACGAATTGGCCAGGCGTCTTGAATACCCCTTTTTAAGCCAGGGGCGGATAAAGAGCTCTCTCCTTATCCTGTTTGTTATTTTCATTTGCTGCTCTCTTTCCTGCGGCCTTGACCGCACAGTTATCCATTATAACTAACATATTATATTACAATACTCTCCTTAATTCAATCCTGCGGGCGCCGAAATTCCCGAGTTGCGCAAAATTTCAATATATAGTATAATATAATGATATCTTTTTCCGTGAGGTCTCACATGAAAGCTTCTAAGCTTATTAAAAAAGCCGCCCTGCTGTTTCGCGGCTTCACCTTTGCGACTGCCGACGAGTGGTTTTATCTTGACGGCATAAAAAAATACAAACGCAAAAACGACATCGGCATGAGCGACAAGGACATTTTTTCGCTCCTGCCCTTTGACTCGAAGTTTGACAAGCTCTTCGGCGACATCGTCTCGGCATCCTACGCCCTTGACAGGCACACGGAGCTTCTGCCGGAGCTGTACTACAGCCTTCTCACACGCGACGGCGGGCAGTTTATCCTGCCGCTCAGGCCGGAGCTTGAGCAGAGCTCGGACGGCATTATCGCCCTGCTGCGCGAAAAGGGGCGTGTGCTCGTGCGCAGCTCGTCAAACTCGGTAAAAACGAGGGAGCACGTCTGCGGCTTTGACGGCGAGAGCTTTTTCTTTGATGGCGAGCTGCTCAATGATGCCGCGATGCGCGAAAAGCTCGGGCGGCTGCCCTCCGGCACGGTCATTGCGGAGCTTGTGGAGTCGGATTTTGCTCCGACGCTGCACCTTGCATTTTTAAACCGCGGCGACGCGCCGGAGCTTCTGTTTTCCGTCCTCACCGCAGCACAGGACGGTGCGCCGAAAAACTGGTATACGCAAAACCGCGAGCTCTCGGCGGTAGACGGAAACGGCAATTACCGCGGCGGCAGGATAGAGGGCTTCCGTGATATCGAAAAAACGCTGCGCGGCATCGCCTCGGAGTTCTGTGAGCTTGAATACATGAACTTTGCCCTGCGCCTTACCCCTGACGGCTTCAGGATACTGCGCGTGGATACGGGTGCGGACCTTACATATCTTGAGCATTTTAACGAAAAAACCGCCGCGTTTATCCGCTTAAAGCGTGCGAAAACGCCCCGCTTTGTCGGCTTTAAGCGCGCATTGACAATAATAGAGCGCTATTTCTGGAGCTCTCGGGCAAAGCGCCTCGGCTTTATGGACTATATGTACATGGGCTGGAGGAAGGCTCTGCGCGAGGACAGACACGATAAATATACGTCCGCCGCGGAGAAAAAGTGGGCTCACGAGCGCGGTTTTCTGTCCTACCACATAAAGCAGTACGGCCTGACGGAGGAAAACTGGCGCGAGTGCCTGTCCGACCGCGACTACAAGTGGCTCAGGCCCCTGAACAACAAGTACCGCAAGCTGCTGTGGGACAAGGTCACGCTGCGCTACTGTCTGGACAAATACAGGCAGTACCTTCCGGAGTATTACTACCACATAGTCCTGCGCGACGGGAAATGCGAGCTTCTTAAAATGCCCGACTGCCCGGAGGGGCTGCCGCGCAGCTTTGACGGAGTGCTCATGCTGCTGCGCGAAAAGGGGCTTCTTGCAATGAAGCCGACGGTCGGCTCGCACGGCATAGGCTTTTACAAGCTCGGCTTTGACGGCGAAAGCTACAGCGTAAACGGCGAGGCGAAAACGGAGAGCGGGATGCTCGAATTTTTCTCGGGGCTGCACGATTACTACAACATCTCGGAGTACATTGTCATGCACAGGGAGCTCCGCAGGATATACAGCGAGGTCGCCTGCACGGTGCGCGTCATGGTCATAAACCGCAGCGGCTTCGACCCCGTTATCGAAAACGCCTACTTCCGCATAGGAACAAGAAGCACCGGCTTCACCGACAACATAGGCTCAGGCGGCGTTTTTGCCTATGTCGATGAAAAAACGGGCTTTTTCCACGACGCGGAGATCATAAAGGAGCATATCATAACGCCCTGCCCTCTCCATCCCGATACGCAGGTGAAGATAGAGGGCACTCTCCCGCACTGGGATGAGGTGCTCACCGTCATACCCGAGATCTGCCGCTACATATCGCCGCTTGAATATCTCGGCTTCGATGTCGTTCTGACGGACTCCGGCTTTAAGATCCTCGAGATCAACACCCATCAGGATCTGCACCGCTACCCGACCTATAACGCGAATGTCCACGCTTATTTCATGCATAAGCTTGAGCTAAAGAGGGCAGGAAAAAGGCTCTGCTAATATTAACCAGCGCGAAAAAAAGTCTGTGACTTTTTTCGCGCTGAAAATACGCCACATTTTTTGTGAAGCCTTCGCTTCACGAAAAATCTCGCTGCGCTCGTCAAAAAGCCTGATAGCTCAGGCGTTTTTGATGGCTATAATCCAACTTGAGGCGGGCCTTGCCCCCTCGAACTCCCCCGCTGCGCGGTTATCTTTACGCAGCA
>CAVDFD010000095.1:0-7039 GCA_963608145.1 Bacteroidaceae bacterium
GGATTGGCCTCAGCCGCTATCCTGAGCTCGGTATTATCAACATGGGTGTATATCTGCGTTGTATTCAGATTATCGTGTCCCAACAGCTCCTGAAGCGTGCGCACGTCAACGCCGTTTTGCAGCATCAGTGTCGCCGCAGTGTGCCTCAGCTTATGCGATGAGTATTTATCGGCATCCAGCCCTGCGCGTCGCAGAGAGTTTTTCACCATGCTGTGCACCGCCTCGCGGCTCATGCGTGTGCGCCTGTTGGACAGAAACAGCGCATTTTTGTCAATAGCCGCAACGCTTTTTCTTACGGCAAGATACTGATTTATAGCGTCTGCACAGGCATCGTTTATGTAAATTATTCGCTCCTTGCTGCCTTTACCGAACACTCTGATATGATCTGTGCGTATATCGGACAGATTCAGGCCGACGATCTCTGAAATTCGCAGACCGCAGTTTAAAAATATACACAGTATGCAGTAGTCACGCTCTTTATTTTTCCCGTCAACAGAGGAGAGGAGGGTCTGAGCCTCCGGCAGAGTGAGATACCTCGGCAGCTTATTTGGTATCTTGGGCACATCGAGATCCTGCAATGGATTAACGTCCAGAAGCTTTGCCTTGACGGTCAGATATTTATAAAAGCTGCGCAGCGTCGAGACCTTGCGGGCGCGGGTCGATGCCATAGTGCCGTATTCAGCTTCATGGCTTCGCTGGTTTTTTACTCTATCACGCGACAGATAGGCCAGATACTCATACGCATCGGATACTGTGATCGACTTGACAAAATCAAGGTCAATATCGCTTATGCCGATATCCTCAAGCTCGGTATCCCGCGGGACGAGTCCGCGGCTTATCTTCATATAGCGAAAAAACGTTCTGAGATCCAGATAATATTCTTCAACGGTTTTCGGTGAGTGTCCTTTTATTGTTTCATGATATATTAAAAAGCTTTTGATTATCTCAGGTGCTTCGGTCCTATAGTCCATTGTAAAGCTCTCCGATCTTTTTGGCTGCTTACCATTATAGCAGGGCAGCGGCATTTATGTCTATTGGCAAATTGACTAATAATTAAGCAAAATAAAGATTTTGTTTAATTTAGGGGAGACGAAAACGCGAAAACAGGCAGCTAAGGCATATTTAAGAGCTCTGCACCCGTTTTCGCTAAGCTTCTTCGATTATAGGTATTGCACTTCCGATATCAAACAGCGGCTCATCCGTCAGATACACTGCGCTTACGCCGCGATCATTTAAAAAATGCTCGATCCTTGATTTTTCCGAGGCATTATTTATCACGCCCGTGAATGCCATTTCGTTTCTGCTTATTTTAAATGATGCTCCGCCTATGAAGCCGTGTTCAAATCCATCCAGAGCCGTGAGCTTTTCGCTGACTGTCAATACGTTCATTCCGGCAGCGGATGCTATGGCTGCAATTTTTCTGTCGGCTGTTATTATCGAGCTATCGTCTGCAACACACACAGAGCATTTAGTGTAGCCCTGTTTGCAGCATAGCCTCGTTCCGTTAAAAAGTGATATGATCTGCTCATCGGCACTTTTGGGATTGTATATCAGTTTATCGCCGACTATACATATATTAAGCCCTGCGTCATACGGATATTCAGGCTTTTTCGGGGCTGCTGTCTCTATCAGCTCTATATTGTTAATTAATTCGCATTCTATTGCTCTGTCTTTCTGAACGGCAAGTATGTTTTTGCCCAGATGCGCTGCCATCAAATCGCAGTGTCCGGCAAGTCGTGCATCTACAAATTCGTTATTTTTCAGCCATATAGCAGCAATATTTCGCTTCGAAAGTGCATTTTCGAGAACTTTTTTATACTTTTCTCCAAGTATCAGCCGCCGAACCTTTCCCTGCGGCAGATGCGGCTTATCAACAAAACGTATCATCCGAGCGTTGCCTTTACAGCTTCACGGATATCCTTGACGCTTATCAGCTCAAGTCCTTCCGGCTTTCTGATATCATCCTTTATATGAGCCGGTATAACACAGCGCTTAAAGCCGAGACGGGCTATCTCTGACAGGCGCGAATTGAGGCTGCTGACGCTTCTTATTTCACCCGAAAGTCCGACCTCGCCCACAGCCGCAAGATCGCGGCCAAGCGGCAGATCCCTGAAGCTGCTTGCGATAGCCAGAAGCGTTGCAAGATCCGCAGCCGGTTCCTCGAGCTCAAGTCCGCCTATCACATTTATATATGCATCGCATGCCGACACCGACATTCCGCCGCGCTTTTCAAGCACTGCAAGCAAAAGAGTTGCACGGTTATAGTCAATGCCGTTTGAGCTGCGCCGACCCGAATTATATGCTGCGGGCGCTATAAGCGCCTGAATTTCGGCCAGTATCGGCCTTGACCCCTCTATAACGCAGGTAACGCAGGTGCCGGGCGCGTTCTCCGGACGGCCTGACAGCAGTATCTCGGACGGGTTTTTGAGCTCCTTGAGTCCCCTGTCGTTCATTTCAAAAACGCCGATCTCGTTGGTCGAGCCGAAACGGTTTTTGCCCGCTCTGAGTATCCTGAACGAGGTGCTGCGTTCACCCTCAAAATACAGAACACAATCGACCATATGTTCGAGCACCTTTGGACCGGCTATACTGCCTTCTTTGTTTATGTGGCCGATGACGAAGGTCGTAAAGCCCTTTTCCTTTGTCAGCCGCATTATGGCCATCGTACACTCACGCACCTGACTTATGCTGCCGGGCGCAGAGCTTATGTCAGCATCGAACATTGTCTGTATCGAGTCTATTATGACTATATCCGGCGACAGTGCTTCGATGTTTTCAATTACCTCTGCAAGCCCTGTTTCCGCAAGGACATATATCTCACCCTTATCGACACCGAGCCGCTGCGCACGCATTTTAAGCTGCCGCTCGCTCTCCTCACCGGTGACATACAGTATCTTCTGCCCTTCCTCAGTCAGGCCGCACAGCTGCAGCAGCAGCGTTGACTTGCCTATGCCCGGAGCGCCGCCGACCAGAACGAGCGAGCCTCGCACAGCTCCGCCGCCGAGCACTCTGTCAAATTCGCCGATCCCTGTTGAAAAGCGCATCTCCGCTTCGGTATCGAGCTCTGATATGAGCCTGGGCTTTTTTGTGACCGCAGAACGTACCGCATTTTTAGCGCTGCCCTTCCCTTTTATGTCGGCTTTGACCTCAACAAGGCTGTCCCATGCGCCGCATGCAAGGCATTTTCCGCTCCATTTCAGGGTCTCATTACCGCATTCAGAGCAGCAGAATACTGTCTTTTGTTTCATAGTTTACTCCTTAAGCATAATTGGAACTAAACTGTATGTATGACGCGACAAGCGTCATTGCTATCTTCGTCTGATAATCGCTGTCGGCAAGTCTGGCCGCCTCCTGCGGATTTGACATGAACCCGCATTCGGCAAGTATCGCAGGACACTTAACGCTTGAAGTCAGCAGCAGTTCATCCGGCGCTGCGTGCGCGACACGCCTGTTTTCAGGGTCTAAGGCCGATACAAGATTATCCTGCGTCAGCAGCCCGAGCTCTCTGCTTCCCTGCGTTGCAGCATACATCACCTCCGCTCCCCTGACCAACTCGCTCGGGTACTTATTCTGATGTACGCTTATGAGTACGCAGTTATCTATCGCATTTGCCATATCCGCACGGGACACAAGATCGTCATGCTCGCTGTAGCTTTCGGCGTTGAGGCAGCCTGCGTCTGTGCTTCTTGTCATCTGGTGCTCAATTCCCATAAGCTCGCACAGGCCGGACATTTTAAGCGCTATGGCAAGGTTTACATCGCTTTCCTTCACGCCGTCCGGCGATACCGCGCCGCCGTCAATTCCTCCGTGCCCTGCATCAATAAGCAGCGTATGTTCGCTGTATGCCCCCATAACGCTTTTTGCTTCATTAGGAAAGGCAAAAAATATTGCCATAACGAACAGCGCCGCGGTGCAGACTGCTGCCGCCGGTTTTGCAATGCTTTTTAATTTAACGGTAATAAACACAAAATCACCCCACTAACAAGCTATGTCGATGGGGTGATTTTTATATCAGATGCGAATCAATTTTTGATATAATACCCGCTTGAGGCAATTATATCATTCGGTAATAAATTTTTCAAGGCGGTCAAGACCCTTCTCGATATTTTCCATCGAAGCGGCATACGACCAGCGAACGAAATTCTTCATACCGAAGCCGGAGCACGGAACAACTGCGACAAGCGCCTTTTCAAGCAGCGCCACGGCAAAATCATCGTCATTTTCAATGAGCTTTCCGCCGAGCGTTCTGCCGACGAGCTTTTCCATGTTCATCATAACATAGAAAGCGCCGTTGGGCTTGATGCAGCTCACGCCGGGGATCTCGTTTATGCGCTTGACTATGTAGTCGCGGCGCTCAAGGAAGGCAAGGCGCATTGCCTCGATGCTCTCCTGCGGGCCGGTAAGCGCTTCAACGGATGCCCACTGGCTGATGGTGGACGGTGCACCTGTAGAGTGGCTCAGGAAATTGGACATTATCTTTGCGAGGGTCTTGTTTGCGGCACAGTAGCCGACGCGCCAGCCGGTCATTGCGTAGGACTTGGACACGCCGTTAATGAGCAGCGTACGCTCCTTGACCTCCTCGCCGAGGCTTGCAATGCTCGTAAACTCCATTCCGTCGTAAATGAGCTGATAGTATATCTCATCGGCAAGTATGTACAGGTCGTGCTTTACGCATACATCGGCTATTGCCTGAAGCTCGTCCTTTGAATAGATCATGCCTGTGGGGTTTGAGGGATTGTTGAGCATGAGGCACTTTGTTTTATCGGTGATAGCCGCCTCGAGCTGCTCGGCAGTTATCTTGAAATCCTGCTCCTCGCCGGCTGCGACGATAACGGGCGTGCCGCCGACCATGCGGACCATCTCATAATAGCTGACCCAGAACGGAGCCGGTATTATGATCTCGTCGCCGTGATTTGTGATAGCTGCAAGGGCAATGTAAACGCTGTGCTTTGCGCCGCTTGCAACAACTATCTGTGTATAATCATAGTCAACGCCGCAGTCATCCTTGAGCTTCTGCGCTATGGCCTTTCTAAGCGGGATTATGCCTGCTGCCGGAGTATACTTGGTCTTACCGTCGCAAATAGCCTTGACCGCCGCCATATTGATATTGTCGGGAGTGTTGAAATCGGGTTCACCTGTGCCGAAGCCGACAACATCAAGCCCGTCGGCTTTCATCTGCTTTGCAAGACTGTCTACCGCAAGCGTAGTAGAAGCGCGAACTGCTTCCGCAATTTTAGATACTGGTTTCATTGTCAGTCACCTCCGTAGTAATAAAATAATTATAGCCTCCGGCAAATGCTTTTGCAATGATTAATTTAGATAAATATTGCACTTGTTTTTATCTGATTATGAGCAATTGAACATCAAAAAGCGAGACGCACAGCCATTTACGTCTCGCTCAGTGATCACAGAAGAATGCAGATGAGCGTTCCCCTGCCCTCGTTTATTATCCTTTGCAGCGTCTCCTGAAGCCGCGCCCTTGCATTCGGCGGCAGGCTCGTAAGGCGCTCGGCTATCGCCTCCTGCGCGATCTCATACAAGGGACGCCCGAATATGTTCGACTCCCAAATTCGGCTCATATCGCCGTCAAAGCCCTGCAAAAGAAAGCTTATTATCTCATCCGACGCTCCGTCTCCTCCGCCTATCGACGGCTTTACTACGGCTTCAACTCCGGTTTTCAGCAGATGCACAGCCGGCGCGTGAGCCTTCAGCTTCACGGAATACTTCCCTCCCTGCTTAACGAGCTGCGGCTCCTCTATCCGTATATCATCTGCCTGAGGCATGATAACTCCGTATCCGGTTCTGCGAACCGAATCCAGCGCGTCCTTTATCTTATCATACTCCTGCTTTACCTGTCCCAGCTCACGCAGTACCTTCATAAGGCTTCCGTCATCGAGTATCTCAATACCCGATTCCTCGCTTATAAGCTTATAGTAGAGCTCCTTCGGCATATCTATTGCAATATTTACGGTACCGCAGCCCATATCGCTGCTTTCGATATACGCAGCGTCTACAATGTCCAGCTCAGATACCCGTGCAAGCATACCGCTTATGTCGCTGACGCAGCAAAGACTGCCTGACGCACAGATAAGGCTGCTGTAAAGCTCGCTTTTCATATCGTTTTCGCTGTCAACAGCTCCGAACCATTCCGGCAGGCATATGGAAAGCTCGCACAGCGGAAACTGTCCAAGCACCTTACGCATTATCTCGCATATATCGTTTTCACCGAGCGTTTGACAATTTACTCTTATGCACGGTGCGTCGTATGCTTCGATCAGCTGCCGTTCGAGCTCTACGGCACGTTCCGAATCGGGCTCGGCGCTGTTTATAAGTATGACAAAAGGCTTTCCGATGCTTTTAAGCTCTGTGACAACTCGCTTCTCAGGCTCAATGTATGCCTCACGTTCGATATCGCATATGCTGCCGTCAGTCGTTACTACAACGCCTATAGTAGAGTGGTCGCATATGACCTTGTGCGTACCGGATTCGGCGGCCTCTGTCATAGTCACCTCGTGATCAAACCACGGAGTCGTTACAAGTCTTTCGCTGCCGTCCTCAAAGCGGCCGGATGCGCCCTGCACCATATAGCCGACGCAATCGACCATGCGTACCATGCATGCAGCCGCATCTCCAAGGCGTATCTGCACGGCCTCCTCAGGGACAAATTTAGGCTCTGCGGTCATGATAGTCCTGCCTGACCCACTCTGCGGCAGCTCGTCGCGGGCACGCTCTCTTGCATATTCATCCTCTATATTCGGGATGACGAGCGTGTCCATAAAGCGCTTTATAAATGTCGATTTGCCGGTTCTGACAGGGCCGACCACGCCTATCATGACCGCGCCGCCGCATCTTGCGGCTATATCTTTGTATATATCGGAATTTGTCATATAAAAACCTCCGCAGCTTTCTCGTTTGTACGAGTTTATGAGCCGCGGAGGACAAATATTACTTCAGCGTGTCAAAAAAGTCTGTGACTTTTTTACACGCTGAAAATACGCCACATTTTTTGTGAAGCCTTCGCTTCACGAAAAATCTCGCT
>CAVDFD010000096.1:0-6935 GCA_963608145.1 Bacteroidaceae bacterium
CGCCGCCTCATTGCCGTCCATCGTCTTGTATCTTCTTGTCATATCTTTTCCTCCCAAGCTAATGGATTTCTAATAATTGTACATTATATTATATGCTCTGAGTTTATCACTAAAAAAATGCCGTGTAAACCCGAAATTATTGCTTGTACTTTTCAAAGCTGTGTATTATACTATTGTAGCAATTTTATAATTGCGCGTATTTTTGACGAAAGGAGCCTTTCAAGATGGTGAACATCAGCAATGAGCTTGGAAATATAAGCATCACCAGTGAGGTCTTTACGAATATTGCCGGCGCTGCGGCTACAAGCTGCTTCGGCGTAAAGGGTATGGCCGGCCGTAGCAAGGAAGGCGGTCCGCTCCAGCTTCTCAGACGCGAGTCTATGTCAAAGGGTGTTATGACGCACCTTAACGATGACGGCACGCTTTCGCTTGAGCTGCATATAGGCGTTGACAACGGTGTCAACATAAGCGCCGTATGCCGCAGCATTATAAAGGAAGTGCGCTATAAGGTCGCAAAGGCCACAGGCGTTCCCGTTAAGAGTGTCGATGTTTATGTCGATACTGTTATAGTCGGTTAATTACAGAGAAAATCCCTCTCGGAGGTGCTTTTAATTTGAGAGAATATTTAGATGCCGCGGTGTTCAAGGACATGATCCTCTGCGCTGATGCCGCGCTTGCAGAAAACACCCAGCAGATAAACGAGCTTAACGTTTTCCCCGTGCCCGACGGCGATACGGGCACGAATATGGGTCTTACGATGAACGAGGCCGCGACCCAGCTCAGAAAGAAAGAATTTTATGCGGTCGATGCCGTCGCCGACTGCGTGGCAGGCGCTTTGCTGCGCGGCGCACGCGGAAACTCCGGCGTTATCCTGTCGCTCCTGTTCCGCGGTATCTCGCGCAGACTCAAGGGAATGGAGACCGTCGGCGCAAAGGAGTTTGCCGCCGCCATGGAGGACGGCGTTGAAGCGGCTTACAAGGCGGTCATGAAGCCCGCCGAGGGCACGATCCTTACAGTTGCGCGTATGGCATCGGCTGCCGCGGTCGAGTATACAAAAAAGGGCACTGATATCGAGGATATGCTCGATACCGCGCTCAAGATCGGCGAGGAAGCGCTTGAGAACACCGTCAACCAGAACCCCGTTCTGCAAAAGGCGGGTGTCGTCGATGCCGGCGGCAAGGGCTATATCATAATCTTCGGCGCAATGCTTGCATATCTGCGCGGCGAGGTGAGCGCACCTACGGCGGCTGTCAAGGCAGGTGCCGCCGCAAACGAGAACAGCGCCTTTGACGTGTTCGGAACAGACGAGATAACCTATGCCTTCGATACTGTTTATATAGTACGCAAGCACGAGCCAAACGTTGACCTCACGCCGCTGCGCGCCTATCTTTCCAGCATAGGCGACAGCCTTGTTATCGGCGAGGACGACGAGGCGTTCAAGGTACACGTCCACACGAATATCCCGGGCGAAGCGCTCACAAAGAGCCAGCAGTACGGTACGCTGGAGCTTGCCAAGATCGAAAATATGCGCACGCAGTATGACGATATAATGGCAGGCCGCAAGGCGCAGTCAACCGACGATCTTGAGAAGATAGAGCAGGAGCTTGAAGGCGGCGAGGAGCATGCAGCTCCCACCAAGCGCTACGGCATAGTCGCAGTCTGCGCCGGTGAGGGCATAGCAAGCCTCTTCAAGGAGCTCGGAGCCGACACCATCGTCACCGGCGGTCAGACCATGAACCCCTCTACGGCGGATATAATAAAAGAGATAAACCGCACGCCGGCAGAGGTCGTGTTCGTCCTGCCAAACAATAAAAATATCATCATGGCAGCCGAGCAGAGTATACCCCTGTGCGAGGATAAGACTGTTGTCGTTATCCCGACAAAGACCATTCCCCAGGGAATAACCGCAATGCTCAACTTCGACCCCGAAAGCGAAGTGTCGGATATAGTCGAGACGATAAACGCCACACTCGGCGATGTGCACACGGCGCAGGTTACATACGCAGCCCGCGACTCGGACTTTGACGGCTACGCTATCCACGCAGGCGAGTATCTCGCGCTTTTGGACGGAAAGCTCATCGGCAGCTTCCCCGAGATGCCCTCGGTGCTTGGTCATATGTCCGAGGCATTTAATGAGCTCGAGCCTGAGATAATCACCGTTTACTACGGCGAGAATGTCAGCGGAGAGGACGCGGAGGCGACAGCCGGAGTGCTCGAGGAAGCCTTCCCCGACGCGGAGGTCACGGTCGTAAACGGCGGCCAGCCTGTTTACTATTACATGATATCGGTTGAATAAAAGGAATGACAAATAACCACCTGATGCATCGGGTGGTTATTTTACAATACGGAGAAAGACTATGGCTGATTTTACTCATTTTAACGAAAACGGGAGAGCAAAGATGGTTGACGTGTCCGAAAAGGCGGACACCGTGCGCACGGCGGTCGCAGCCGGCAGGGTGCTCGTCAACGCCGAGACCTTTGAGCTCATACGCTCCGGCGGCATGAAAAAGGGCGACGTGCTGTCCGTCGCGCAGATAGGCGGCATAATGGGCGCAAAGCGCACATCGGATATCATACCGATGTGTCATCCCATCATGATATCGGGCGTGGATATAGACCTTTCGCTGTGCGAGGAAAGCCACAGCGTCGAGATCGTCGCCACGACAAAATGCACCGGCGCGACGGGCGTTGAAATGGAGGCGCTCACGGCGGTGTCCGTCGCGGCGCTCACGGTGTACGACATGTGCAAGGCCGTGCAGCGCGATATAGAGATAACGGATATCCGCCTTCTCAAAAAGACAGGCGGCAAAAGCGGGGTGTTCGAGAGAAAATGAAAAAGATACTCATGATAGGCACGGGCGGCACTATAGCCTCGCAGATAAGCGGCAGTGCCCTGTCTCCGCAGCTCAGACCCGAGGAGCTGCTTTCACTCGTTCCGGCCATATCAAAGCTGTGCATTGTCGAGTGCATATCCCTTTTTAACGTTGACAGCACGAGCATGACACCCGCGCACTGGGTGAGGATAACGCAGTGCGTAAGGGATAATTACGATAAGTACGACGGCTTTGTCATAAGCCACGGAACGGACACGATGGCATACACGGCGGCTGCCCTGAGCTATATGATCCGCGGCTCGAAAAAGCCCGTCATACTAACAGGCGCTCAGAAGCCCATAGGCTTTGACTCCACGGACTCCAAGATAAACCTTCTCGATGCCTTTACCTGTGCCTGCTCTGACGATATGTGCGGCGTGAACATTGTATTTAACGGCAGGGTCATAATCGGCACCCGCGCAAGAAAAACGCGCTCGAAGTCCTACGCGGCCTTTTCCAGCATAAATTACCCCTTCATTGCAACGCTTCAGGATGGGGTGCTCATGCAGTATATAAAGCCCGAATACTTTGAAAGACCCGAGTTTTTCACCGAGCTCGATACGAATGTCGGCCTTATAAAAATGATCCCGGGCATGGATTTTGAGCTTTTGCAGTTTATGACCGAGCGCAAGGACGCTGTGATAATCGAGGCATTCGGCGTGGGCGGACTGCCTTCATACGGCGACGATAAGTTTCTTGATATCGTCATAAACGCCATCGGCAGGGGGAAGGTCATCATCATGACCACGCAGGTGCAGAATGAGGGCTCCGACCTTGCGGTATATAATGTCGGGCACCGGCTTAAGGGCTGGCGCAACGTGCTGGAGGCCTACGACATGACGACGGAGTCTGCGCTGGCAAAGATCATGTGCATACTCGGCCGGACGCACGACTCAGACGAGATACGCCGCCTGTTTTACGAACCCGTCGCGCACGATATACTATCAGCGTTTCAAAAAAGTCTGTGACTTTTTTGAAACGCTTCAAAAACGCCACATTTTTTGTGAAGCTTTCGCTTCACGAAAAATCTCGCTGCGCTCGTCAAAAAGCCTGATAACTCAGGCGTTTTTGATGGCTATAATCCAACTCGAGGCGGGTCTTGCCCCCTCGAACTCCCCCGCTGCGCGGATGTTTTTTCTCAGCAGCATAGTTTTTTGACAGTCTTATAATATCACTGCGGAGAGTAAAATGAATAATGTTGTAATAATAGGAGGCGGCGCGTCCGGCATGGCCGCTGCGATATCGGCCTCCGAGGATAAGAATAATAATGTAATACTGCTCGAGCGTCAGCAGCGCGTCGGCAAGAAGCTCCTGAGCACCGGCAACGGCAGGTGCAACCTCACGAACACGCTTGCGTCTCCCGAGCACTATCACGGCTCTCAGCAGGGCTTTTCCGATGCCGTGCTCTCGCGCTTTACTCCCGAGGATACCCTGCGTTTTTTTGACTCTCTCGGCCTTGCCGTGAGCCGTGAATACGGCGGCAGGGTATACCCGCAGTCAAACTCGGCAAACAGCGTCGTGGATGTTCTGCGCTTTGCACTCATGCGCGACAATATAAGCGTTCGGACCTCCTGCCCTGCACAGAGAATAGAAAGACGCGGCGAGGGCTTTTCCGTTGTCACCGGCGAGGGGAGCATAGACGCTGACTTCGTTATAGTCTCCTGCGGCGGAGCTGCCGGAGCAAAGGTCGGCGGAGTTTATGACGGCTACGAGCTTTTAAAGCCGCTCGGACATAAGTGTACGCAGCTTTTGCCCTCGCTCGTGCAGCTCGTGACAGACCCGACTTATCCGCGTGCGCTCAAGGGTGTGCGCGTTATGGCAAAGCTGCGCCTTGAAAAGGACGGCGAGCTTATTGCACACAGCGACGGTGAGCTGCAATTTACCGAGACGGGACTCTCCGGTCCCGCGGCCTTCGATATATCCCGCGCAGCGGCGCAGCTCGGCAGGGGAGAGGTACACATCGACCTGTCCGGCGGCGCGGACATTGAAGCAAAG
The DNA here is from genome assembly GCA_963608145.1 of Bacteroidaceae bacterium. Classification (GTDB taxonomy): domain Bacteria; phylum Bacillota; class Clostridia; order Oscillospirales; family Oscillospiraceae; genus F23-B02. The sequence continues at coordinate 4,869 of CAVDFD010000096.1, forward strand.
CTCCGTGCGCGGATAAAAGCAAACCCTGCGCTCTGCGCCGACGATGCGCTCACGGGCGTTGTGCACAACCGCCTCGGCAAAATGGTGGTCAAATATGCCGGAGTGTCCGGCGCAAAGCCCCTTAATGAACTCACGGATGCGGACATTGCCGCCATAGCAAAGGCGTGCAGGGATTTCACTATCGCTCTGCGCGGCGTTGAGGGCTTTGACCACGCGCAGGTGACGGCCGGCGGCATAAAGACCACGGGCGTAAACCCCGAAACGCTTGAAAGCTGGTTTGTGCCGCATCTGTTCATAACGGGCGAGCTGCTGGACGTTGACGCGGACTGCGGCGGCTTTAATCTCCAATGGGCATGGGCAAGCGGCGTTACGGCGGGGAGGCTCGGAAAATGATACTTGTAAGAAACCTGCGGCTCGATATCGGCCTGAGCGAGGATAAGCTCAGAGCAAAGGCTGCGCGTGAAATGCGCGTGCCGGCTTGGACGATAAAGAGCTTTAAAATTACAAAGCGTTCGCTCGATGCACGGCGGAAAAACGATATACACTGGCTGTATTCCGTCGCAGTCGATATAGACAACGAGGATAGGATACTGGCCAAAAGCAGGAGCAAAAGCCTTGCTATGTACGAAGAAACGGAGTACCTTGTCCCGAAGTGCAGCTCTGATACGCGCCCTGTCGTAGCAGGCTTCGGTCCTGCCGGAATGTTCGCGGCATTGGTGCTGAGTATGGCGGGACTGAGACCCATCGTCCTCGAGCGCGGCGCTGATGCCGAAACGCGAAAGAAAAAGGTAGACGCCTTCAGAGCGGGCGGAGAGCTCGACCCCGAGTGCAACGTTCAGTTCGGCGAGGGCGGAGCCGGAACGTTTTCCGACGGTAAGCTCGGCACCGGCATACGCGATAAGCGCATACGCTGGATACTCGGCGTTTTTAACAAACACGGCGCGCCCGAGAGCATACTCTATGACGCAAAGCCGCATATCGGAACCGATATACTTATAAATGTGGTGCAGGGCATACGCAAAAGCATTATAGCAAACGGCGGCGAGGTGCGCTTTGACTCAAAGCTCACGGGACTGGTCATTGAAAATAACGCTCTTCGCGCCGTGAGGGTCACGGACAGGGACGGCGAATACGAGCTGCCATGCTCACAGATGATTCTTGCCATAGGCCATTCCGCACGCGATACCTTTGAGATGCTCGAGCGCTCCGGCGTTCCGATGGAGGCAAAGCCCTTTTCCATGGGTGCACGCATCGAGCACAGGCAGAGCAGCATCGACCGTGCGCAGTACGGCGAGACTGATGCCGCGCTTCCGGCGGCGGATTATTCTCTGAACGTTCACCTGCCCGACGGTACGAGCGCATACACCTTCTGTATGTGCCCCGGCGGTGAGGTGATCGCCGCAGCGTCCGAGCTCGGCGGCGTGTGCACGAACGGCATGAGCAACTCCCGCCGCGATGCGGAAAATGCCAACAGCGCCCTGCTCGTTACTCTCAATCCCGAGGACTTCCCCTATGACGGGCCGCTCGGCGGCATGTACTGGCAGCGCGATATCGAGCGTGCGGCCTTTTCCGCCTCCGGCAGCTACCGCGCACCGGCGCAGACTGTAGGCGATTTTCTTGCGCACAAAAGCTCCGGCGGAGCGGGCGCGGTCACGCCAAGCTACAGACCCGGTGTTCACTGGTGTGATCTGCACGATATATTGCCAGAGCGGATAACTGGCGTTCTTGAAAACGCGCTGCCGGAGCTCGGAAAGAAGCTTTCAGGCTTCGATGCGCCGGAAGCCGTGCTCACAGCGCCCGAGACGCGCTCGTCCTCTCCCGTGCGTATACTGCGCGATGACAGCCGCCGGTCGCTCATACGCGGACTCTATCCCTGCGGAGAGGGCGCAGGCTACGCCGGAGGCATCACCTCCGCAGCCGTTGACGGCATGAAATGCGCCGAGGCTGTTTTAGAGGCGCATTGAGGCTGTACTTATACGCTTATTGCAGGTGCACGGTATCGAAACTTTGGAGGAAACTACGTCGCTGATACTCAGCGAGCTGTTAGCTGTTAGTCCTTAGCTGATA
>CAVDFD010000097.1:0-6934 GCA_963608145.1 Bacteroidaceae bacterium
CAAGGAGTTCGCCCCAGAGCTCGACGATGCGAAAGCGCAGCTCGTAGCCGTCAGCTTCGGTGATGAGGCCGCGGTCGGGCTCACTCATGGCATCCAGCGCCGCGTTCTGACCTGCGGCGGAAACGCACAGCGGCGGGAACACGACGCACCACCAGTTATGGCCGTTTCCCTCGCCGAGCGTGACGCGGAGCGAACGATATTGCCCCGCCGGAAGCGTGAAGCTCTCGTACTCGCGGGTGGGGTAATACTCGCTGCCGAGCGTGACGCGCACACGCCGCCCCTCGGCACAGCGTGAAGCCGCTTGCTGTATGCTTCCGAGATTCTCACTGATGACGCTCTGCGCGTCCTCCGGGCTTTCAGACTCATCGAGCAGCGGAGTGAGATATTCCAGCACACTGTCGCGCACCCGCAGCTTGAGCTCCTGCTCCTCCGGCTCATCCGAAGCCGCAATGACGTGCAGGCGCACGAGAGAGGAGCTCAGCTCCTGCTGCCGCCCCTGTGCCCATGCACCCAGGCACAGAGTTAAGCACAGCGCACACAGCGCGGCTGTCTCCCAAACTTTAAGCTTATATTCCTTCATGAAAAAACCGCCTTTACTATGTAATCACGATCGCAATTACAGTATCGGCGGTATTCTTCGGTTTTATACCTCTCAGAGCTCTATGCGCGGCATTGTTTTTGCCTGAGTTACACAGCGCCAGTCGCGGCGCAGAGCACGCAGCGAGCGCTGTGCGGCGGCCTCGTCGTCATACAGGCCGAACACGGCAGAGCCCGTGCCGGTCATGACAGCGCCCAGCGCACCGCAGTCGAGCATCGTGCTCTTTATGACTGCGATCTCCCTGTGACGGCGGTCGGGCACATCCTCAAAGACGTTGTACATCCGCCGTGCGATCTTCGCAAGCTCGCCCTCGCGCAGCAGCTCGATTATGTCCTGCGTGTTCGGATGGCAGCGCAGCCTTACGCTGTCGAGCTTTTTGAAAAGCTCGGGAGTCGAGACGGAAAAATCGGGCTTGCAGACGACGACCGTGCAGTCGGGCATCGGGGGCAGGGGAGAGAGGCACTCGCCGCGTCCCGAGGCGAGCTGAGTTCCGCCGCAGACGCAGAAGGCTACATCCGAGCCTATGTGCGCGGCTATCTCCTCGAGCCTTGCGCCGCCGAGACGGGTATCGCACAGCCTGTCAAGGGCGCGCAGCACCGCAGCCGCGTCGCTCGATCCCCCTGCCATGCCCGCTCCGACGGGTATGCGCTTGTGCATTTTTATGTGTGCGCCCATGCTTTCAATGCCGGCTTCGGCAAAGAACACGTTTGCCGCACGCACTGCGAGATTCCGCTCGTCGCAGGGCACAAAGCGCAGATTGCACTCGGCGCGGCTGGGCTTGCCTGGCGTGAGCGTCAGCTCAAGCTCGTCGCACAGCGTAATGGTCTGCATGACCATGAGCATATCGTGATATCCGTCGGGGCGTTTGCCCGTAACGTCGAGCGAGATGTTTATTTTTGCGTAGGCTTTCTCGTTAGTGCTCGTCATTTTTCAAAAAGGATGGACATCAGCGCAACGCCGGAATTGACATAGGGACCCTTTTCGCCGCTTTTCTCGGTGTAGGGCAGACCCGCCTTCGTATCGACGCGGCTGTCATAGAGCATGTACGGCACGGGGTCGCCGTCGTGACCGCGTGTTGAGGTCAGGGTCTTGTGGTCGGACAGGAACAGCAGGCGGTAGTCCCAGCCGCGGGAGCGAAGCTCGGCATCCAGCGGACGGATAAGGCGCGTGTCGAGCCAGCCGATGGCTTCGAGCTTGCCCTCGAGGTCGCCGTTATGCGTACACTCGTCGGGAGCCTCGACGTGTACTGCCGCAAAGTCGTGATCTTCGAGTATATCCAGCGCTGCCTTGAGCTTGTTTTCGTAGTTTGTGTCCTTCTCGCCGGTGGCACCCTCGGGGCAGACAAAGCTCAGGCTCGTGAGAGCGGCTATGCCGTGGCACAGAGGCACTGCGGATACGACAACGCCGTCGTGTCCCGTCTCCTGCTTGAAGTCGGGCAGCTTCACCGCCGTGCCCTCAGCCCAGAACCACACGCCGTTTGCGGGCATTTTGCCCTCGGCACGCAGCTTTTCATTCAGGGGATGGTGCTCGAGAATGCGGTTCGCGCACTCCATGAGAGAGCGCAGAACATTTGCGTTCTCGCAGCCGGAGGGCAGGATAGCGCCGATCTTCTCGCCGAGGTGATCGTGCGGAGGAGCGAGGACGATGCCCTTTATATCGGCCTGCGACTGCACGGCGATATGGCGGAACGAGTGACCGAGATTGACCGTCATTCCCGCTTTTTCGGCAAGAGGCGCAAACTCGGGATCGCTAAACAGAGCGGTGACTATCTCATCGGAGACCTCGCCGTCGATGGAGCCTGCCGAGTGCGAGAGGATGCGCTTTTCCTCAAAGGGCATATCGCCCTCCTCGTAGGTGACCATGTTGCAGCGGTACGCAACGTCGCCGGCATTGAGCTTTATGCCCGTTGCCGCGGCCTCCAGCGGCGCTCTGCCTGTATAGTAAAGGTTCGGGTCGCAGCCGAAGATGGACATTATCGCCGTGTCGCTTCCTGCGGGCAGACCGCGGGGAACGTTCAGAACGCTGCCTACCTCGCCGCGAGCGGCAAGCTCGTCGATAAAGGGCTTCTTCGCGTATTCGAGCGGAGTCAGGCCGCCGAGCTCGGGAACGGGATTGTCGGCCATGCCGTCGCCTATTATGAGTATATATTTCATCGTTATCGCTCCTTCGTCATTGGAATAAGAAACATTATAAAATATCATCGGCGTTTTGAAAAGCACAAACTTGCATTTTTCGCGGCTTTATGAGAAAATATCGTCTATCAGTGACTGACAGGAGAAAGCTATGAGCAGAAAAATCAGAAAAAGTGATGTAAATAAGTTCGCCAGATTTGCAAAAAAATATCCGCTTGCGGCGCTTGTTCTCGTTGTCATCGCCGCGGCGGTGCTGATATTCCAACGCTCAGCCGATAATGAGGGCAGCGTCACCGTGCCCATGGACGGCCTGTATGTCCACTATATCGACGTGGGGCAGGGCGACAGCGAGCTTATCTGCTGCGGCGGCGAGTACATGCTCATTGATGCCGGTACGCCGTCCGCGGGAGACACGGTGGTCGAATACATAAAGGACCTCGGAATAAAAAAGCTCGACTATGTTGTGTGTACCCACGGTCACGCAGACCACTGCGGCGGTCTCGATGCCGTCATTGAGAGCTTTGACGTGGACACGGTCTTCACCTCGCCCTACGCGGGCGACGCGGCGGCATACCTGCGCTTTGTCGAGACCGTTGAGTCCGCGCAGCTCGTGCTCGAGATTCCCGACGAGGGCGCAGAATACTCTCTGGGCGATGCGCAGTTTGAGTTTATAGGCCCGCTGGAGGATCACTCGAACGTAAACGACGACAGTCTCGTCATGCGCCTTGTCTACGGCGATACGAGCTTCCTCTTTACAGGCGATATGACCGCCAAGGCCGAAAAGGAGCTCATCGAGGACGGAAAGAACGTAAAATGCGACGTGCTGAAGGTCGGGCATCACGGCTCATCCGGCTCGAGCTGCTATCAGTTCCTGTACGAGGCCGAGCCTGAGATAGCCGTCATATCCTGCGGAAAGGATAACGACTACGGCCACCCGCACGAGGAGACGCTCAGCCGTCTTAATGATGCCGGAGTGACGGTATACAGAACAGACGAGCTCGGCAGCGTAGTCATATTCAGCGACGGCATGAAGGTCGAAAGGAGCGCCGCGTGAAGGATAAAAGTTATTCAAAGGCCATCGCTGCGGCGATAGGCACACAGGTGTTCTGGGGTCTGAGCTTTCTCGCGTCGAGCATAGGGCAGGAGGTGTCCTCGCCCTTTGTTCTGATGAGCTACCGCTTCGATATAGCGCTGATCGCGCTCACCATCCCCGTGCTGCTCGGCAGGCAGAAGCTCAGTCTGCGCGGTAAGAACATAAAGCCGCTGCTGCTTCTCGGCTCGATGGAGCCCTGCCTGTATTTCATCGGCGAGCAGTACGGCCTTAAATATTCAAGCTCCGCCTTCTCCGGCATTATGATCGCAGTCATTCCCATCGTCACGATCATCATGGCGGCGATATTCCTCAAGGAGCGGCCAAGCAGAAAGCAGTGGCTTTTCAGTGCCCTGTCGATAGCAGGTATCGTTATCATAACGCTTGCGGAAAACAGCGGCGGCACAATAACGCTCAAGGGCTTTGCGCTTTTGTGCCTTGCCGTGGTGACGGGCTCGGCCTACAGTGTCGTATCCTGCGGCCTGTCAGCGAAATTTTCCGTGTTCGAGCGGACGTATTTCATGCAGATGATGGGCGCGGTGTTCTTCACGACGCTTGCTCTTGCGGAAAACGGCGGCAGCGTAGCAGCCGTGCTCGCGCCTGCGGCGGATATGCGCTTCCTGCTCGCGGCGCTGTATCTCGCGCTGGGTGCGTCGGTCGCGGGCTACTCGCTGTTTAACTACTCGGTCTCGCACGCGCCGATGGCAAACGTCATCATCTTTCAGAACCTCACGACGATCATATCGGTCGCCGCCGGTATATTCGTTTTGGGCGAGCATTTGAGCGCCGTGTCCTTCGCTGCAATGGCGATCGTCCTCGTCGGCATCTGGGGCGTTCAGAAATATCCCCCGCAGGAGGAATAGAAGCAAAAAGGCTCAGGTCGGTTGACCTGAGCCTTTTCAGCGTATTCATGTCTTCAGCCGCTCCATTATCTCATAGATGTTTGAGCTTGACAGCCACTGAAGCTCATGGATGAAAACGTCGTTCGGCTCCTGCATTCCCTCTCTGAACCACCATTCCAGCATACCGCTGAACGCGCCGGAATAATATCGCCGAAGATACTTGCGTTCACGGGCGGAAAGCTCCACATGTGTCTGATGCTGCTGCTCATACAGCACAATGACCGATGTGACGAAGCGATCCGTCGAGCGCTCATACAGACGGCGCATCTGCGCCCAGAATGCGGGACCGTAACGGGAATCCGAGATCGCGCACAGATAAAATGCCTCGCTGCGCATAAAGTCCATGGCCTGATCCATCAGCCGCTGCCATGTGAACAGATTAGACTCCGACGACGGAGAAACGCGCTCGAACGCATCCGTATACATCCAGCCGAGCAGGTCGTCGATGCCGTGAAAATGATAGTAAAACGTCTTGCGATTCACCCGCGCACGCGCAACGAGCTGCTGCACCGTGACGGTGTCGAGCGGCTGCTCGTGCATGAGCGCCTTGAGTGTGTCCGCCAGATGCTGCTGCGTGTAATTGGCCATGAATGCACCTCCGAAAAATTTGCGCACAGACTGCACAATGTACCGATTTCGGTCTATTATACTCCTGTTTCCCATTTACAGCAAGCCGCTTTTGGCGTACATTCTGGTAAAGACCTTACACAGAGGGGGAAATCGTCATGAAACGTACATTCTTATGCATTTGCAGCGTGCTGCTCATCTGCGCGTGTGTGCTCGGCCTGTTTTCGAGCGTGCGCGCCGTGCAGGACGTGCTGAACATCCAGACATACAAAAACGAAGCCGCCGACACCGCACGCGAGGGCATCGCGGCGGCGCGTGACGCGATCGCGCTGCTGCGGGAAAACCGAAGTGCTTATCTCGATGGCGCGGCGACATATGCATCCGGCCTCGTGACATACCGGAACGGCCTTGCTGCTCTGCAAAACGGCAAGGCAAGCTACACCGCCGGACAGGCCGCGCTCGCCGACGGCAAAGCATCCTACGCTGCCGGTCGGGAAACACTGGCTGCAAATCAGGCGGCCTACGAGACGGGCAAAGCTCTCATCGGCAAGATCGAGCCGCTTATGCCGTATGTACAGGCCTACCGGCAGGCGCGGCACACACTCTATGACATTGAAACGGGCATACCCGGCATTTGCGAGCTGACCGAGGCGCGCTATACGCTGCGTGCGGCAGTCGTGAATCTCGTGGCGCAGTCGTCGGCTGTTGCGTGGATCAGCCAGCAGATCGGCATGGAGCTCGGCTCACTGCTGCTGACAGATTATACGGACGATCAGATGATCACACTGGCGGACAACATCGTCTCGCTCTACGAGAACGGACTCGCGCAGATCCAGACCTACGAGCAGGGCAAGGCTACACTCGATGCTGCCGCCGAGACCATTGCGGAAAACGAGGGCAAGCTGCGCGATGCCAAGCAGCAGCTCGATGCTGCGGAGGCTCAGCTTGCTGACGGTGCGAACACACTTGCCGACGGCAAGGCGAAGCTGACTACGTTCGAGGCCGGTCAGGCACAGCTCACCGCCGGTCTGGAGCTTCTGCTTGAGGAGATGACACCGTGTACCACACGCAGCGGAAAACAGGTAGTGCCGGGTCTTTCGGAGCTGCTGGGCACAGACTTTTCGCTTTGGGAATTGGAAGACGACGGGAGCGTGCGCACCGTCAACGGATGCGCACTGCTGGATCTCGACAGCTGCCTGCGCCTGTGCGACGAGGGTGAGCACTACCTCGATCTTCAGACGGCAGATGTCAAGGGTGAGCTGTACCCGCGTCTGGCGCTGGCAGTGCTCACGGCGCTTGCCTCCGCAGCGGGGCTGACCGCATGCATATTCGGTTTGCTTGCCGGCATACGCGGGCGCGGCAGGACGGGCTTTATCACCGGCGTTATCTGCGCCGGGCTGGCCATCGCCGGAAACATCATCGGCATGATCACAGGCTACACCGATTACGTCTATGCTGTCCGGAGCGTAGCCGACGGTGTGAAAAGCTACAGCTACTCGGGCGATCTGCAATTCTATGCTCTGCTGGCACTGGGTATCGTCTCCGTTCTCTTTGCCGTGGCTGCGGGCATCCTGCGCAAAGCTCCCGCCCGCGAAGCCGTACCAAACACTTGATCAAACAGCCTCCGCTCTTGCGAACGGAGGCT
>CAVDFD010000098.1:0-6932 GCA_963608145.1 Bacteroidaceae bacterium
AGAAAGTGAGGGTACGATATGGAAAACAAAATGTTCTGCTTCCAGTGCGAGCAGACAGCCGGATGCACCGGCTGCACGGGTAAGGCCGGCGTTTGCGGCAAGACCGCGGACGTGGCAAAGCTTCAGGACGAGCTGACGGGTGCGCTCGTAGGCCTTGCGAGAGCGGCCTCCGGCAAGGAGCTGTGCGACGAGACATGGAAGCTCATGGTCGAAGGACTGTTCACCACCGTCACCAATGTAAACTTCAACGAAAAGACCATCCGCGAGCTGACCGAGCGCGTACACGCGCAGAGGACAAGGCTTGCACCTGCCTGCTGCTGCGGCGACTATGACATGAACGAGCTCTGGAATGCACAGGAGGATGTCCGCAGCCTCAAGAGCCTCATTCTCTTCGGCATACGCGGCGTGGCCGCCTATGCGCATCACGCAATGGTGCTCGGCTACACCGACGATGAGGTGAACGCCTTCTTCGTCAAGGCGCTCGATGCCGTAGGCAGAGACTGGGGCATGGACGAGCTGCTGCCCATCGTCATGGAGGTCGGCGAGAAGAACCTCAAGTGCATGGCGCTGCTGGACAAGGCCAACACCGAGACCTACGGCACGCCCGCGCCTGTCACCGTTCCCCTGAGCGTCGAGAAGGGGCCGTTTATCGTCATCACCGGCCACGATCTGCGCGACCTGAAGCTGCTGCTCGAGCAGACCGAGGGCAAGGGCATAAACATCTACACGCACGGCGAGATGCTGCCTGCTCACGCCTACCCCGAGCTGAAGAAATATCCCCATCTCAAGGGCAATTTCGGCACGGCGTGGCAGAACCAGCAGAAGGAATTTGCCGAGCTGCCCGCGCCGATACTGTACACCACCAACTGCCTCATGCCGCCGAAGGCGAGCTACTCTGACCGCGTGTTCACAACAGCTCTGGTGTCCTATCCCGAGGCAAACCACATCGGCGAGGACAAGGATTTTACGCCCGTAATTGAAAAGGCGCTCGAACTGGGCGGCTATGGCGAGGACAAGGCATTTACCGGCATAAACGGCGGCAGCACGGTCATGACCGGCTTTGCCCGCGGCACGGTGCTCGGCGTTGCCGATAAGGTCATCGAGGCTGTAAAGGCCGGAGACATAAAGCACTTCTTCCTCGTCGCCGGCTGCGACGGCATACGTCCGGGGCGCAGCTACTACACCGAGTTTGTCAAGCAGACTCCCGCCGACACCGTCGTTCTGACGCTCGCCTGCGGCAAGTACCGCTTCAACGACCTCGACCTCGGCACGATCGGCGGGCTGCCGCGTCTGATGGACGTTGGCCAGTGCAACGATGCGTACAGCGCCATCCAGATCGCCGTCGCGCTTGCCGACGCATTCGGCTGCGGAGTAAACGACCTGCCGCTGTCGATGGTGCTCTCGTGGTACGAGCAGAAGGCCGTCTGCATCCTGCTGACGCTGCTGTATCTGGGCATCAAAAACATCCGCCTCGGCCCCACGCTTCCGGCGTTCATCTCGCCCAACGTTCTCAATTTCCTCGTTGAAAACTTCGGCATCGCACCCATCACCACGCCGGAGGAGGACATCAAGGCACTGCTCAAATAACAGAAAAACGGCCACACGATCTGCTTCGATCGTGTGGCCGTGTGTGCTTTACTGCCCTTATATCAGCCCTTGTACATGTGCTCGTAGTTTGCCTCGATGCACTTGATAACATCGGTGAGGATATCGCAGGCGGGAGTCGGAACTCCGACCTTTTTGCCGTAATCGGAGATCGCGCCGGTCAGACATGTGACCTCTGTCTCCCTTTCGTTGATAACGACATCCTGCGCCATCGAGGGATAGTAATCGCTGATGGATTCAAGAACATTGGGATAATTGTTGACGGTGTAGTCCCAGATGCCCTCAACGCCCAGCGCCTCGGATACGTCAGCCGCCTCGCGCCAGATCTTCCATACAAGGTTGACGCCGTTCTCGTTTGCTGCGACGTACTTCACCTTCATTCTGAGTATCGCGCACATGGTGTTGAAGCCGCTGTTGGAGGTAGCCTTGCGCCATACATAGGGGCGTACATCGTCATAATACTTCGGGCCTATGCCGCCCTTGGCAAAGCAGTCTTCGAGATACAGACCGACCTCGTCGGTGCGGGCGCACTTTACAACTGGGCCGAAGAACATGTTGTTGCCGGGGAAGGGCTTGGAGATGCATACGCCGGGCTTGGGGAGCTCTGTTCCCATGTTGCCGCAGCCGTATATGATGCGATCCTCCGCAACGTACTTTTTAAGGCGCTCGTCATTGCCGAGACCGTTCTGCAAAGACACGACTACTGTGTCGGGACCCACGCATTTGAGAACGCTTTCCATTACTCTGTCGGTCTGAGTGGCCTTGACCATGATGATAACGATGTCCATGATGCCGATGTCCTCTGCGCTGGCCGCGGTCTTGAAGCCCTTGAGCAGATACTCGCCCGTGGGATCCTTCATCACGAGGCCGTCAGCGGCGACCTTGTCCATATGCGCCTTGTAGAGATCTACGAGTGTGATGTCGTCCGCGCCGCCCTTTTTCAGGTATGCCGCGAAAACGCTTCCTGCCGCGCCGGAGCCTATCATTGCTATTTTCATAATTAATTCTCCTTTTTTGCTTGAAAAATCACAAAAAATTGTGTATAATACTGTTTGTTATTTTGAACATCAATCAGCTTGAAACGAGAGATATTACCGTGATCGAAAACCAGAAAATCAATAAAAGCTCAATGTCCGACCAGATATATAAGATAATAGCCGAAAACATCTCCAGCGGCAAATGGAAGGCGGGAGACAAGCTGCCCTCCGAGGCCGAGCTTGCGGAAAGCTTCGGGGTAAACAGGCTCACCGTCCGCGGTGCGCTCCAGAAGCTCAACGCAATGGGTGTTATCGAAACACGCACGGGCAGCGGAAGCTTCGTCGTTGACTTCAACTTTGAAGACTATATACGCGCCGCCTCGGTTTTTTATATAAACTCAAACCTCATGGAGGATCTGATAAACTTCAGAATGACCATGGAGATAGAGTGCGTCCGCCTCGCGGCCAAGCTTGCCACCGAGGAGGAGCTCAGGGAGCTTGAGCGGCTTGCACACGAGCACACCAAAATATATATGTCCTACACCGAGTATGACCATCCCGTGGACGAGGAGTGGATCCGCGCTACGGCAAGCAGCGACCTTGCCTTCCACGAGCAGATATATAAAATGACGCATAATCAGTATTATATATACACCTTTGCCATGATACACGATGCGCTTTATGACTATATGCTGCTGTGCGCATCAAAATGGAAGCCGGATCACTTCAAGAAATACGAGCACCGCGACATTCATTATTTCATTTATGAATCCATAAGAGACAAGGATGTCACGCGCTGCATGCAGGACTACAAGACCATGCTTCTTTCCTATGCGACCTCCGACGGCTCCATGCCGCGCATTGAGCCCTGACACCGGTTTTCAATAAAGCCCTTCCGATAAGCTGTTGTCGGAAGGGTCATTTTTTACCGCGATGACCCTGCACGGATAATAGGATACCCACACAGGGCATCGCGAAGAAAAGAGGTTTCTGCTTACTTTTTGGCCGCCCTGCCTATCTCAAGACCGCGGCGGAATGCTGCCTCGTTGAGAGGATTGAGCTCGGGACGCTTTGCGCCGAGCTTTTTGAACGCGGTCTGAAGGACGTTCTCTACGGGGAGAATGTCGGACACACCGATTATCGCGCCGGTGACAACGAGGTTCATTACCTTCGGGTTGCCGAGCTCTATCGCAATATTGCCCGCATCGACCTTTACGACGGTGACATCGTCGTACTCGGGAACATGCTTTACTATACTGCTGTTTACGACGACCGTGCCGCCGGGGACGACTGCATCCTTGAAGCGCTCCATGGACGGCTCGTTGAGAACGACCAGCATGTCGGCCTGATTCACCTTGGGTGCGCCGACCTCCTCATCGGAGATGACAACATAGCAGTTTGCCGTACCGCCGCGCTGCTCCGCGCCGTACGAGGGGAAGTAGGTCACGAACTTGTCTGTGGTCTCGCATGCGGTGTAGGACAGCAGCTGGCCGATGACCATAACGCCCTGACCGCCGAAGCCCGCAATGATTATAGATTTTTCCATATTTACAGCCTCCTTACTTAGCACGGAATTCGCCGAGAGGGAATTCCTTCAGGATGACATTCTTTATATGGTCAACAGAGGCAAGAGGCGACATACCCCAGTTGGTGGGGCAGTTGGACACGATCTCAACAAAGCTGAAGCCCTTGCCGGCCATCTGATACTCGAATGCCTTCTTGATCGCGGCCTTTGCCTTGATCGCCTCGGGAACGCTTGCAAAGGTCACGCGGGAAATGTATGCGGGAGCATCGAGCTGGCTCAGAAGCTCACACATGTGCAGCGGGTAGCCGTGCTCCTCGGGCTTTCTGCCGTAGGGAGCGGTGGTCGCCTTTGCGCCGATCAGCGTGGTAGGTGCCATCTGGCCGCCGGTCATGCCGTAGGTACCGTTGTTTATAAAGATAACGGTGAAGTTTTCGCCGCGGTTTGCCGCGGACATGGTCTCCGCCAGTCCGATCGCCGCCAGGTCGCCGTCGCCCTGATAGGTGAAGGTGAGCGTCTCGGGACTGCAGCGCTTGAAGCCGCTGGCGACTGCGCAGGAGCGCCCGTGAGGTGCGGAAATAGTATCAAGATTCATATAATTGAACGCAAGACCGCCGCAGCCGACACCCTGTACCCAGGTCGTCTTCTGGACCATGTCCAGCTCGTCGAGGACCTCAAGGATCGTCTTTACGGCAGCCGAATGCATACAGCCCGGGCAAAAACCTGTGACAGCGCCGTCATAAATACCGCTCGGGCGGGTATATACTACTTGTTCACTCATTTTTGATTCCTCCCATTACTTGTCGCCGTATATCTTCCTTGCCTGTTCAAGAACATAGCCGCGGTCAAGGATCTGACCGCCGGAAGAAAGTGCGGTTGCGATTTCGGTGCGTCCGTGGACAGCCAGCTTGACATCCGAGCCGTACTGGGCGGGAATTGACATTTCCGCGACCAGTATACCCTTGAGCTTGGAATAGTTCAGCCTTTCAAAGGCCTCCGCGGGGAAGGGATTGACCATGAGCGGACGGATAAAGCCGACCTTGCAGCCCTCCCTGCGCAGGAGCTTTACAGCAGATTTTGCGATGCGTCCGGAGGTGCCGTAGCCGGTGAGCACGAGCTCCGAATCCTCGGGAACGTCAAATTCATATGCGACCTCGTCACGAGCCCACACCTCGTAAAGCGCCGCGTCCTCTCTGTTCATTGCCTCCTGGCTGAGCTTGTTTGACAGGCCGGGTCCGCACATGACCGAATGCGGCTCGCCGCCGTTTCTGCCGATGGCGGCATACGCTTTCTTCTCCTCGCGGAGCCTTGCGATCTCCTCGTCGCTCTTTGCCTCGGGCAGAACGACCGGCTCCATCATCGTGCCGATAACGCCGTCAAGAAGAAGATAGGTCGGGCGCAGATACTTGTCCGCCTTTTCAAATGCCTCGTAGGTCATGTCCACGGCTTCCTGAACGGAGGCGGGAGCAAAAACGAGCATCTGGAAGCCGCCGTTGCCGGAGGCCTTGGTTGCCTCAAAATAATCCTGCTGTGCGGGCTTGATGTCACCTATGCCGGGGCCGCCGCGCTGGAAGTTTGCGATAACGGACGGAAGTCTCGCACCTGCGAGGAAGGCAATGCCCTCGCTCTTGAGCGCAATGCCGGTAGAGGACGAGCTCGTCATGCATCTCACGCCTGCCGCAGCTGCGCCGAAGACCATGTTGACGGAAGCGACCTCGCTTTCGCCCTGAATAAACACGCCTCCCACCTGAGGCTGCTTGCGGGACATATACTCGGGCATTTCGTTCTGCGGGGTGATGGGATAGCCCGCGAAGAAGCGGCAGCCTGCACGGATAGCCGCCTCCGCGACCGCCTCTGTGCCTTTCATAAAAATCTTATCTGACATTTTATTCTTCCTCCTTGAATACAGAGATCGCTGCATCGGGGCAAATGCGGGCACACATGCCGCAGCCTATGCATTTTTCAGGTTCAAGGGGCTGAACATACTGATAGCCCTTTGCATTCGTCGCCTCCGTTGTGCCGAGGACCTTTTTGGGGCAGGTCGCAACACAGTAGAGGCAGCTCTTGCAGGCTTCAATATATATCTCAATCCTTCCTTTTGCCATTTGAAAACACTCCTTTTAATTATTCTCGAAACCTCACCGCAGCCATTCCGGCACGGTGTTCAGTTCAATTGTAAACACGGGTAAGCTGCATTTTTGCGCAACGGCAGCAGCAATGCCGTCCATGGCGCAAACGAACTCGAGCTCCGTTTCCGGAAGCATCCCGCGCAGTCTGTCGATGCCGTTGAGGACATCCTCCGGAGTCGTGTCCGGTCCGTAATTCGGGTTTGCCGCAACAGAAATTTTTTCAAGATGCGCCGCACCCGCTGTTCTGGATATCGTTTCCTCGATATCCTCCCGACTGCCCGACCACGGGCGGTAGGGGTTTATAAGATACACGACCTTGGTTGCCGGATCGTTCAGATATCCGGCAAACTGGCCTATCATATGGCTGCCGTATGCACCGCCGCCGATATCGAGCAGCACGATGCTGTCCGGATCGCGCAGGCGCTCGATAACGCCCGCGGCAACGATGGGGGCATCCATGAGCTGCTCCTGACAGTGGAAAACAACGCCGCCAAGGGTGACGAAGCTGCTGCTGTCTCTTGCCCTGAAAATGGGCTTTGTCTGATCCATATCGAAAAAATGGACCTGTTTTCCGCCGGCTCTGTGCATAGCCAGCGCAAGATTAAGGGAAACCTCGGTTTTACCGGAGCCCGCTTCGCCGATAATTACAAAGTTTTTTGTGTTTTCGGTGAGCTTTTTTGCAATAGAATCATTCACCGG
>CAVDFD010000099.1:0-6897 GCA_963608145.1 Bacteroidaceae bacterium
CGCAAATAACATTTCTCAACAGCGCCGAGTGACACGCTTCGGAGAATTACATAAGTATAATAATTATTACCTTATGTAAACTCACGGAGGAGAGAAATGGACATGAAAGGCTCGATCGCGGCTATAAAGTGCGCGATAAACAAAAGCACGGCGGAGCGCAGCTCACCGGAGGTGATAGGCGCGGCCTATGCCGTGATACATCTGATCGGCGGTGTGCTGCTTGCCTCGGCAAGGCTGCTCGGCGCTGCAGGTCCCTTCGGCATGGCTGCGGTCGCGGCATCCGGCGCGGGAGTAAACGGTGTCGGCTGCCTTATCGGCGCGGCGGTCGGCTATATGATAAGCAGCGGCCTTGCCGGAAGTATACGTTATCTCGCCGCAATAGTTCTGGTCTATACGATAAGCTTTGCTTTTCAGGACACAAGGCCTGCAAAAAGCAGCATATTTGCGCCGTGCACCGCAGCCTTCGCCGCGCTCTCGACAGGCATACTGTCCGGCTTTACATCGGTGTTCACTCAGGCACCGGCGGCAGCGGTCGTGCTCATGGAAACGGTGTTCTCCTTCGGCGGCTGCTGGTTTTTCCGCGAGGCGATGAGCGATAAGGAGCGCACGACCGAGGCCGAGGAGCTGCGCTACAACGGCAGCGTGCTCATAACGACGGCGGTGCTGCTCATGGCAGCTGCACAGATCGAGCTTTTCGGCGCGATATCGCTCGGGCATCTCGCGGCGATACTGATAGTCATGACCTGCACGCTGCGCTGCGGCATAATGACAGGCTGCACCATCGGAACGGCCTTTGGTATCGCAATGGATCTCGCAGCCGGAGGAATGCCGTTTTACACGATGGCCTATGCCTTCGCGGGACTGCTGTCGGGTATGTTCAACCGCCACGGCAGACTGCTGTTTCTGCTTGCATTCATTGCGGCAAACGCCGCTGCCGTTGCCTGTGCGTGGTCGTTTCAGTCGGAGCTAGAATCGCTGTTTGAGGTTTTTGCGGCCTCTGTAATATTCCTGCTGCTGCCGTCCGGCTTTATCAACCGCGCAGGTTCAATGGTGCAGCCGGTGACCGTCGGAAGCGGCGAGTCGGGCCTGCGGCGCTGTGCTGCCCGAAGGGTCATGAGCCTGAGCCGTGCCTACGCAAGCCTTTATGAGATCGTCCGCCGCAATGTTGACGAGCAGTTTAACGACGCAGATCCGGCGAAGGTCTTTGACCGAGCAGCCGACAGCGTCTGCCTCAGATGCAGAGAGAAAAACCGCTGCTGGAACAGGGATTATATCGACACGCTGTCCGCTCTCAACGACGCAACGCCGAAAATGCTCAGCCGCGGCATGCTGGAGCTCGGCGATATCCCGCGCCGCTTCACCGAAAAATGCAAAGCGCCCGAGGCGTTTGTCACTGCGGTAAACGCAGAGCTTCGCGCAGCGGCTTACCGCCGGCAGTTTGCCGAGAGCCTGCGGGAGAGCCGAAACACCGCATGGGGGCAGTATGCCGATATGTCCGCGATCCTCGGCTCGGTATCAAAGGAGCTTGCCGGAACAAACGGAGCAGATCATCTTGCCGAGAGGCGGCTGATGCGCTATCTCCTGTCGCTGGATATAGACGCGGATGCCGCCGTATACCGCGACGCACGGGGCAGACTGCGCGCCGTTATAGAAAGCGGCTCTCTCCCGCGGCTGACAAGGCAGGACGATTATCTCGACAAGCTATCCGGCGTGCTCGGCCTGCGTTTGTGCAGGATAAAGAGCCTCAATGACAGCGAAGCAAAGCTCGTGCTCATGGAGGCAGAGCCTCTGGCGGTGTCCGTGGGCATAGCGGCGCTCAAGAAAAAGGGCGAGAAGGTCAGCGGCGACAGGGGCACTTATTTTAAGACCGAGGCGGGAGTTCTGTGCGTTATCCTCTCCGACGGCATGGGCTGCGGCGAGGCCGCCGCGAGCGAGAGCCGAGAGGTCATAGAGATACTTGAAAGCTTCCTGCGTGCCGGAGTTGATCCTGCGGTGGCAATGAAAACGCTCAACTCCGTCATGCTGCTCAAATGCGGCGACAATTGGGGCTTTGCCACGGTAGATCTGATGTGCGTTGACCTGTTTTCCGGCGAGACCTGCTTTTACAAATACGGTGCTGCTCCCAGCTATGTGAGCTCAGGACGCGGCATACGCAGGATAAGATGCGAAAGCTTCGCGCCGGGGCTCAGCGGCACGGCAGGAGCTGCGCCGGATACCGTGCGCATGCGCTTAAAGCCCGGCAGCACCGCGATCATAGCCTCCGACGGCGTTACGGGCGACAGTGACGATACATGGCTGCGCGATATGCTGATATCATGCGGCGACGATATGAAGGAGCTTGCACGCGATACGCTCAGGGCTGCCGAGCGCAATTGCGGCTGCTCGGATGACATGACTGTTCTTGCCGTCCGTGTTGAAGAGCGCACATGAGGTATAAAAGCATGCTCAGACGGTTAAACTACAGACAGAATGCTGAGGTCAGGGAGGTATGCGATGTGGTAAAGGGAGTAGCAAAAAGGGTCATAGTCGTCAAATCGCCCGACCCGAGGGTGTTCGAGGAGGCAATATTCATCGTCCGCGAGGACTATATGAAGACCGCCGGAGTCACGAGAGCGCAGCTTCTTAACGAGGCTCGGCAGGCAGCCGGAGCCTACACCGGCTCACTGCGCACATCGAAGCTGCCGGCAGGTCTTGTGGCTGCCGTATCGACGCTCATAGGCAGCGGAGCGGCTGCTTTGATAATGTATTTAATAATGTGAACAAATTCCCGCAGCAGAGTATTCGCTGCGGGAATTTGTTTTTGTCGAAAAAATCACTTTATTTTTTTCTCTGCGTGGTATAATATATGTTAAGAATTAATTAGCGTATGCTAACTGAAGGTGACAACATGACAGAAAAAACGTTTAAGATAAGCGGAATGCACTGCGCCGCGTGCTCGGCAAGCCTTGAGCGCTTCATGCAGCGGCAGGCGGGAGTGCAGAGCGTTTCGGTGAACCTCACGACGGAGAAGATGGATATCGTCTACGACGATACGCTCGATGTCCCGAAGATATGCGAGCTCGTCTCACGCCTGAGCTTCGGCGCGGAGGAATATGTCTCGGCTGACGCGCTCGCCGCGGAAAACCGCAGGAAAGAGGATGCCGAAAAGCAGGCGGAGCTCAGCGCGATGAAAAGGCGCGTTATCCTGTGCATATGCTTTGCCGTGCCGCTGCTGTATGTCTCCATGGGACACATGATAGGCCTGCCGCTTCCGATGTTCATGATGCCGCATCATGCGCCGCTGACCTTCGCGCTCGTGCAGCTCGTGCTCACTCTGCCGATCGTCGTCGGAGGACGGAACTTCTATACAAACGGCTTCGGCAGCCTTGTCAAGGGGCATCCGAACATGGACACGCTCGTCGCGGTCGGAACGTTTTCCGCGCTGGCCTACGGCATTTACGCGGTCGTCAAGATCGCTCTCGGCGATACGAGCTACTCGGAAAACCTGTTTTTTGAGAGTGCAGCGGTCGTTATAACGCTCGTCATGCTCGGAAAATATCTTGAAGCGCGCAGCAAGCGCCACACCTCGGATGCCATCCGCGCCCTGACCGAGCTTGCTCCCGAAACGGCGCTCGTGACCCGCCACGGCGAGACCGGCGAGATCCCCGTGTCGGAGCTGCGCGTCGGCGACGTGATAACGGTACGCCCGGGAGAGAGGTTCCCCTGCGACGGCACGGTGAGCTCGGGTGCGTCAAGCGCTGATCTTAGCATGCTCACCGGTGAGAGCCTGCCCGTCACGCTCGATGTCGGAAGCAGCGTCACCGGCGGCAGCATAAACGGCGAGGGACTTATAGTGTTCACGGCGACTAAGGTCGGCGGCGACACCGCCCTTGCGCAGATAATCCGCATGGTGGAGGATGCTCAGGGCAAGAAAGCGCCGATCGCAAAGCTTGCCGACAAGGTCGCGGGCGTATTTGTGCCCGTCGTCATGGTCATTGCAGTGCTCTCCGCAGTCATCTGGGCGCTGTGCGGCAAGGATATCGAGTTCGTGCTCAACATCTTCGTCTCCGTCCTCGTCGTGGCCTGCCCGTGCTCGCTCGGCCTTGCAACGCCTACGGCGATCATGGTCGGCACGGGACGCGGCGCGGAGCTTGGCATACTGTATAAAAGCGGCGAGGCGCTTCAGGCCATGGCCTTTGCCGACACCGTGGTGCTTGATAAGACGGGAACCGTCACCGAGGGCAAGCCCAAGCTTTGCAGTATTTATTCCGCGTCTCTGCCCGAAAACGAGCTCCTCGGCATCTGTGCCGCCGCCGAATCCGGCTCGGAGCACCCCGTTGCCAAGGCCATAACCGAGGCCGCAGCCGAGCGCGGACTGAGCCTGCCGGAGGCCGAGAGCATAACGGCAATTCCGGGACGCGGCATAAAGGCGCTCGTAGCCGACCGAGAGGTGCTCATAGGAAACGAGCTTCTCATGCGGGAAAACGGTGTTGTCCTAAGCGCCTCGGCGGAGCGGGAAAAGCTCGAGGGCGAAGGCTGCATGCTTATGTTCGCCGCGCTCGACGGAGGCTTTGCCGGACTTTTCGGTGCGGTCGATACGATAAAAAGCGACAGTCCCGAGGCGATATCTGCTTTGCATAACTTGGGGATAAGTACAATTATGTTAACCGGCGATAACGAAAAAGCCGCACATGCAATAGCGGACAAGGCAAATATCGATCAGGTTCTGGCGGGCGTGCTGCCCGAGGGCAAGGCCGGTGAGATCGAAAAGCTCAAGGCCGCCGGAAAAAAGGTCTGCATGGTCGGCGACGGCATCAACGACGCTCCCGCGCTTGCCTCGGCGGACATAGGCGCTGCCATCGGCAGCGGAACCGACGTTGCGATAGAATCCGCCGACATCGTTCTTATGGGCTCGCAGCTCGGCTCGCTCGTAACGGCACTGCGCCTGAGCAAGGCGGTCATCCGCAACATAAAGCAGAACCTGTTCTGGGCGTTTTTCTACAACAGCGTCGGCATACCCTTTGCCGCGGGACTGTTCTACGCCTTCGGCGGGCCGCTGCTGAGCCCGATGTTCGCGGGCGCGGCCATGGCGCTCAGCTCCATATCCGTCGTGTCCAATGCTCTGCGCCTGAAGCGCTTTGAATAAAAAACGATCTAAATATATCAAAAATTCCCCTTGAAATTCAAGGGGAGTTTTTATTGCATTGCCGGTCGGAGTGAAGTATAATAAGGCAAACGCTCAGGAGGCGAAACAATGAAAAAAAGAATTTTAAGCCTGATTCTTGCACTGCTCATGGTGCTGACGCTTGTCCCGGCTGCTGCGTTTGCCGACGGTGAGGAGCTCAGCGGCGAGTGCGGAGAAAATGTGACCTGGAAGCTCGAGGACGGTACGCTGACTATAAGCGGAACTGGCCCGATGGAGGATTATTATAGTCATAACCCCGCGCCATGGAGGACATACAGTGACAGCGTTGTAAAAATAGTCGTTGAGGAAGGGGTAACGAGCACAGGCATTGGTGCGTTTATAGAGATGAGTAATGTGACATCGGTCAGCCTGCCGCAGAGCTTGGAGAGCATATACAGCTCATTTGGCCAGTGCACCTCATTAACAGCTATAGATATTCCCGACGGTGTATCGGTAATTGATAGCACCGCCTTTTTAGAATGCACATCATTAAAGACAGTAAAGCTTCCAAACAACAACACCTCAATTGGGGCCTTTGCTTTCATGGGCTGTACAGCGCTTGAAAGCCTTGTGATTCCCGATGGCGTTTCATCTATAGATTTTCATGCTTTCAGCCAGTGCACCTCATTAACAACTTTAGATTTTCCTGACAGCGTCTCAACAATTGGATCATGGGCATTCAATGGGTGCACATCATTAAAGACAGTAAAGCTTCCAAACGGCAACACATCAATTGCAAGATTTGCTTTCAGTGGCTGTACAGCGCTTGAAAGCATTGTAATTCCGGAGGGAATGACTGAAATAGCTGATTATGTGTTTGAAAGATGCACAAGTCTAAAGGAGATATATTTGCCGCAAAGCCTATGTGAACTTTGTACAAGTGCATTTAATTACTGCAAGTCACTTGAAAGTATATACTACGGCGGTTCGCTCAGACAGTGGAAGGAACAGGTTGAAATCAGTTACAGAGATATGGATCAAGAGAGCTATGCGCATGGCTACGGGCAGGCAACGATCTACTTTGCCGACGAAAGCGACCCGTTCACGGACATTGACTGCGCCTTCCACGACTACATCGTTGCAGGCTATGCAGCCGATATCCTCAACGGCTATCCCGACAATACCTTCCGCCCGTTCCAGAGCGTCACGAGGGCGCAGTTTGTCACGATGCTGTATAATATGTGCGGCAAGCCAGACGTTTCGGGCTATGGCGAGCTTGAGTTCAAGGATACGTCGAGTATCAGTAGTGCATATAAGGATGCCGTGCTGTGGGGCTATCTCGGCGGTATCGTCTCCGGTTACTCAGACGGCACTTTCCGCCCGAACGAGCGAATAAGCCGTGCGCAGATGGCAACCTTTGCTTACCGCCTGCTCAAGGAGCTTGTCGGCGAGGACGTGATCTCGCAGTACAATACCGACAGCAATTTCACCGATTCGGGCAGCATAGCGGACAGCTACCGCGAGGCTGTGAACGTTATGTCAACCTTGGAGATCATAAACGGCTATGAGGACGGCTCGTTCCGCCCGAATGCCACGGCAACGCGCGGCGCGGCGGCGAAGATAATAGTTTCGGTCTATATCGTTGCCGCCGCCATGCTCGAGCAGCAGGAAGTTTGATTTTGGTTTTAAGTTTTAAAGGGTCGTCATTGACGACCCTTTCAGACCGTCAAAGAACTAAAAAAATAGACGCAACGAGTAAAATCCAATACGCAGCAGGGGGAGTGTGAGGGGGA
>CAVDFD010000100.1:0-6832 GCA_963608145.1 Bacteroidaceae bacterium
GCTTTATTCGGGCGTTCAGTTTTCCTTTTTGGCAGAGAAAACGACCAGAGCGGCGGCGGACAGGCCGGCCGCTGCAAACCACAGGGCGATATTTATTCTATCGCCTGTGTCGGGCGTATCCGAGCCGTGCTTATCGGTGTCCGTCGAGGGAGTTTCCGCCGGATTAGCAGAGGGCACAGGAGTGGGATCAGCCGTTCCGTCGGATTCCACGGTGAAGTCAGCACCAAGGAGCTTGCTGTAGATGGCGTTCGTAGCCAGACGGTAGTCGTCTGTCTGATGAGCCTTGTTGGTGATGCTGGTGCAGAACACCGTCATATTCAGTCCGTTGGCCTGATAGTCGATGGCCACGACGTGTCCCTTCAGGCCATCCTCGGGATCATCGATGCCGTTCCACCAGCCTGCCTTATAGAAATCATCGTCGCTGCTGGCCCGCATGAGTACCGTGGCCTCCTCGGGGTAAGCGGAAATGATCGAGCCGCCCTTGGTGTAGGTGGTGAAATCTCCGTCGGCGGCGTAGCTTGCGGTGATGAGGCTGTCGCCATACTCGACATTGAAAAGCGCCTCGTAGTCGTTATAGACCTCCTCGGGACCGTACATGCCCTCCTCGATGATCCACTGGATATCGAAGTCGAAGCCCGGAATCGTGGCCTTTGCGTACTCAAGGATATTGACGCTTGCGCCTACGAAAGGCAGCCCCGCCTGCACGGCAGCCTGTACGTCCTCGTCCGGCTCGTTGCTGGAGAAGGCTACGTTTGCCTCCGACACGTCGTCGGTGATCTTGAAGTTCATTTGACTGCTGAAAGCAAAGCGGTCAAAGCTGTCGTCATCCACATAGAGCTTGGGCTCTGTGATGACCTTTGCCTTGGGGACATTTGCTACATTTGTGATCTCGATGACATACTGCTCGTCGATCTGAGATGCGTTCTTGTAATCAATGACAAAGTCGCCCTTGCTGTAATGATCGCCGGCCTCGGTGATGAAGCCCACGGTGACACCCTTGGCCATAAGGTCGTTGACGGCGTTCACGGCATCCAGACCGTTGTTGCTGATGACCGTGGCGGTTTTTCCGTATGTGGTGACCCATGCCGTGCCGTGCTCGACGGTGTTGGCATCGACGGTCTTGCCCTCGAATACACCGGCCTCGGTGATAGCCGTGCAGTCAAAGCCGCGCAGCTCAGGGAAGTTTGTGACCGATTCGCTGTAAAGACCGGTCCAGTTCTCAACGATCTTGCCCTTGTACAAAACAGCGTTTGCAAAGCTGCGGCTGACCTGATGCATGTCAACGACAAAGGCTCCGGCCTTATAGGTCACGCCGTCAACCGTCACGTCCTCGGTGAGCTTTTCCACCAGCACGCCGTTGCGGATGAAATACTCCTGCATGAAGTATGCATCGGCAATATCACGCTGGGAATCGGCATCAGTGGGAATTACATAGTACTCAGGATAGAACTTTCCGTATTCGTCCTTTTCACGGAAGCTCGTATCCACCTGATTGTCCTGAGTTACGAACCACTTCTCGGTCTCCTCGGACTCCTCGTTGTTCAGAGCGCGGCTGAAGAACTCCAGCTGGTTCAGGTACAGGTCATCCTTGTTCTCGGCAACATAGGCGGTGTGTCCTATAAGGCCGTACTTGCCCATGGTGACGGAGGCCTCGTTGTTCTCGCCGCACTCGACTGTGTAGCCGATGGTGCCGTGGAGCAGCGCATAGGTGGGGGTATAGTTTGTGGACATGTCATCGGAGGGATACTCAAAGCGGCCGGTAGTAGGATCATAGCCCGACTCCAGAGAAATATCGTACCACGGCTGATCGTCCTCGGTCGCGCCGTTTTCCTTTGCGTATTCGCTGGAGGAATTGTAGATAGAGTTCATGGAGGCCACATCGCCGAAGGCGCGTGCTCCCTCCAGAGCATAGTTCATGAACAGGTCATACTCAAGGTTGGGCTCGTGGGGAGGCGTGCAGGGCTCTATCTGCAGCTGGGTGCGTGCATAGTATATAAATCCGTGCAGCTCCACCAGAGTGACGGGCTTCCACTTTACGATATCCGCGGTAGCCACCTGAGACTCGATCTGAGTCTGATATGTGCTGTCGCGGTTCAGGTCAAAGCCCTCGGAGTTGCCGCGCTGGTAATTTTCCAGTGCATAGGGGTTCTCGGTGGGACGAATGACGAAGAAAACATCGTCGAGCACATCCTTGACGTTATAGGTGCAGGTCTCGTTGTCTCCGTTTTTGTAGGAGATCGTCTCCTCCGTGGCAATGGCCTTCAGAAACTCAATCTGCTGATCCACGGCGGGGCACTCATTGGGATGTATATTGGTGATGTAGACGGGGATCTGATAATCTCCCAGCTTGCCGGACTTCACGTCTGCCGCCACTGCGTCCGGATCGGTCTGGGCTCTCTCAAGCAGAGCAAGATAGTTATCTACCACGGATTTATCCCTTGCCACGATGACTTCCATGATGTCCTTTCCGTCGGTGGAAAGACCCGTGGATTCATAGGACATGTACAGGCCGTTGGTCTGATTAGCTATAATGTCTCTGATCTTGCTGTCAAGCTCGTCATAGGGCGTATAGGAGTCGTAGACTTCATATCGCATGGTCTGGCTTGCGCTTTTGCCGGTGGACTTGTCCGTCACCGTCAGCTCATACTCGCCGCGGTATTCGTACCACGGGCGCCAGTAGGCTGCATCGTCGCCGTCGAACAGGTAATCGACGCAGAGAGTCGCCGTCACATCGCCGTTGTCGGCAATGCTCAGATCCTTTACGGTGAACACGGGTTCGCCGCCGTTTTCCTCGTCCTCCCAGTTGCGCCACTCGTCCAGAGCCTCGCCGCCGAAGGTCCACTCAAGATCGGCAGACTCCGGCTTGTAGCCCAGATTGAAGGACAGCTCCACCTCGCGCTGGTCTGTCATGGACAGGCGCGTGGTGCTGATGCTGGTGAATGCTGCGGTGTCACTGCTTGTTTCGGCAGAGCCTGTAACCGTCAGTGCGGGAAACAGCGTGGTGACAGACAGCATCACCGCCATGAGCAGGGATAGAATTTTTCTCTTTTGCATGTTTTCTCCTCTCTATGTTGATAATACGGCGTGCACAGCTCGTTTAAACGGAAGGTATGTACCGTTCGGCAGAACGGAAAACGCTCCGATCACCGCAATGCGGCTATCACAGCTGTGCACCGTCGCTGTGAGCTTTCTCCTTGCAGGTCATGCGGCGAAAAGGCGCAGCGTTAAAACCCTGCAAAGAAAAAATAATCATAACAGAATCTTAACATATATTCAAGCTTTTTTCGAAAGAAATCCGTACATAACATGAGTAAAGTGAAAATTTGCATATATTGCATTTTCAGGTTTGCTGTGATAAAATACTTCTCAGACTCAGAATAAGGAGACAAAAATGGATTACGGATTACAAATAGGACTAAAAATAAAAAATTGCAGAACAGACCGCGGCCTGACAATGAAGGAGCTTGCAGAGCAGGCTCAGATCACCCCGTCAATGCTCAGCCAGATAGAGAAGGGGCAGGCGAACCCCTCTTTAAACACAATAAGATTGCTGTCCAAGGCGCTGGATGAGCCGATGTTCCGCTTTTTTATGGACGAGGTAAGCGTCGAAAACGACGTTGTCAGGCGGGATAAACGCAAGCATGTGATCGAAAACGGCGTTGATTATGAAATGCTCACGCCGGACATGCGCGGAAATCTTGAAATGATAAAGATGACACTTAAGCCCGGCACAGCTTCCTGCGATCAGCCGCTCAGTCATGTCGGCGAGGAGGTCGCGCTTATTCTCGGCGGTACGGTCGAGCTGGTTCTGGAGCATGACAGCATTATTCTTCATGCAGGGGACAGCGTCAGAATAAAAAGCGAGATAAAGCACAGCTGGCGCAATGTAGGCGACGGTGAAATGTCTCTTGTTTTCGCGGTCTCTCCGCCGAATTTCTAATGCAATACGTAAAAAAAGCAGCTGCTCAAATGAGCAACTGCTTTTTTCGTGAGAAAATCAGATGTTTTTTGTCGTGGAATTGCCGCGGATATCCACATGCACCAGATGGTCTACCTCATCGCCGCGAACGCCGATATAGTAGCTGGTGAGGTTGGCGGTAGAGCAGGAATGGTTAGGTATGATCAGGATCTTGTCTCCGACCTTGAGATCGGTGTGACCGTCAACATGCAGCTTGCCTACCTCTTCGGAGAGACTGTAAACGGTAAGCTCGGGGTGACCCTTTACGGTGCCGAAGCCCTTGATAGACGAGTTGCCGTGAGCACCCTGATCAAGACCGAGGCACTTTGCGCCTGCATCGCATATGAAGAGCTCCTCCGACGGATGCGAGATGACGGAAGCGAGGACATACATGGCGCACTCATTTTCCTCGGCAGTTTCGGTAGAGAGCTGGATAGTGTCGTTGAAAATATAATTTCCGGGGTGGTAAACACCAATGTTTTTGTCGGATATCGAGCCCCAGAAGGTGGGCGTAGAGCCGCTGGAGATTATCTCAAGCTCATAGCCCGCGTCACGCAGAGCATCTGCTGCTGCTGCGATCGCGCCGACCTCGTCTTTGCAGTATTTTTCTATATCGTCGTGGCAGCAGGCGCTGTAAACATGTCCGGGGTGGGAGGAAATGCCCTTTAAGCGTAGGTGGTCAAAGCTCTTCATCATACCGGCAAATTCCACGGCCTTTTCAGGCTTTACTCCGAAGCGATGCAGGCCGCTGTCTATGATTATGGTGTAGTTGACAGTTACACCGGCCTTCTGAGCGCCTGCGTTTATTGCGTCGGCAGCATCAAGGCAGTCTATACGTATAATGAATCCAGGGCATTTCTTTGCCAGCTCGACAACGCGGGCGATGGATACATCTGTCGCCACAGGGTATGCATACATAATGTTTTTCATACCTGCTGCGCACATGGCTTCCGCCTCGTCGAGCGTTCCGCAGAGATAGCCGGTGCAGCCATATTCGGCCTGAAGCTTGGCAAGCTCCGTGCTTTTATGAGTCTTTATCATCGGCCAAACCTGTTTCCCGTACTTTGCGGCTTCATCACAGTACTTTTTCAGATTATGCTCCATGTAATCAAGATTAAGCAGAATGGCGGGAGTATAGATTTCATTGATTTTCATCGTTCAAGATCCTTTCAAATAATAAATTTATTCAAGATCAGAGGAATATCAGCTGAAGGATAAATACGCAGGCAAGGGAGGTGACGGCCTGAAGAATGCTGATGAGAGGGAATACCTTGTATGCGACCTCGGGCTTCATGTTGGATGTTGAGGTAACGACCCAGAAGAAATCGTCGTTGCCGTGGAAGACCATAAAGCCGCCGGAGGCGCATGCCAGCATTGCGATGACAAGTCCTATCGGAGTGTTGAAGCCCAGCACATCGACAAGAGGCAGGAGCATCGAGGCAGCCGTTATCATGCCGACGGTGCCGGAGCCGATGGCTGTACGGAAGATCGCGCCGATGACAAAGGGAACGAGGATGCCGATGCTTGCGCCGGAAAATGCGCTTTCCACGATGCTCTGGAGATCGGACATCTTCAGCACGGTCGCAAACGCGCCGCCCGCGCCGACGATCAGCACGATCTGACCGGCTGTTTTCAGCGCCTCGCCGAATTCTCCGTCAAACGTCCAGACATTCTTATCGTGCGGGCAGACTCTCATATAGGAGATAAAGGCAATGATAAGTCCGATGAGAAGGGCAACACTCGTATTGCCTAAAGAATATAAGACATTGTAGACAACACCGTCACCGAAGGGAGCGGAGTCAAGCGACGCAACGGTACGCAGAAGCATGAGCACAATGGGGAGAATGATAGGCAGAAATGCGGCGAGCGGTCCGGGATACTTACGGTTTTCCTCGGGAGTTGCCTCAACAGCAAGCTCCTCGGGCATGTAATAGTACTTTTTGCCGAGGATCTTTCCTGCGAAGTGAGCCACAAGAACGACAGGAATGGAGACGAGCATACCAAGCAGTATGACCAGACCGAGGTCGGCATTCAGAATACCGGCGACGGCCAGCGGTCCGGGAGTGGGAGGTACAAGCATATGCGTGGCGTGCAGACCCATTGCCAGCGCAACGGCCATAGTGGTCATGCTTACCTTGGTATCTCGAGCCATGCGCTTTGCAAGCGGGGACAGCAGAACATATGCAGAGTCGCAGAATACGGGTATCGAGACAAAATAACCTGTGAAGGCAAGACCGAGCGAGGCGTGCTTTTCACCTGTTATTTTCAGTATGGTCTTTGCCATGGTCTCGGCGGCTCCGCTTTTTTCGAGCAATGCACCCATAACGGTGCCGATCGCAATGACTATACCTATTCCGGCAATCGTTCCGCCGAGGCCGTCTGCATAGGAGGTCATAATGTCATTGATGTTGTGCCCCATCATAAGACCGAAGGAAATAGCTGCGGCGGTAAGAGCAAAGAAGGGATGAAGCTTGACCTTGACGGTCAGAAATACGAGAAATGCAATTGAGATAATTATGCATACAATTACTAATAATGGACTCATAAAATACTCCCTTTCTTAATTTTCTCTCCCAAGCGTGTTGGGAGGCGCTGTTAAGCTGACAACATAAATTCCTGTGCACAGAAGAACTTAATTGAACGATACCACAGCTATATTTAAATGTCAATAAACTGATGAACGAATTATTAAATGTCACTAAATAAGCACTATACATATTATTAAAAATGCACAGACACAAGCGCCTCTCGCACAAGCTGTCGAGTATGCAAAAAAATTTGCCATGGTTCCGTTTCGGGAATCATGGCTTTTTGATCTTGCAGAGACTACAGCATTTAATGCTTAATGTGAAAAAATCGTGCTTTCACATATTT
>CAVDFD010000101.1:0-6741 GCA_963608145.1 Bacteroidaceae bacterium
TTGACGGCGTGCGCCATGCGCTGATACATCTGCCCGCCGGTCAGAAGCTCGGCTGCGTCGCGGATGATATCGCCGCGCTCAACGCCGGTGAGCTTGACTGTGCCCGCAGCAACGGCCTCGGGGCGCTCGGTCTCACGGCGCAGGACGAGCACGGGCTTGCCCAGCGAGGGCGCTTCCTCCTGAATGCCGCCGGAGTCGGTCATGACCATATAGCTCGCGCTCATGAGCCTGTGCATATCCATCGCGTCGAGCGGCTCTATCAGATGCACGTTTTCAAGGTCTGCCAGCTGCTCGCGGGCAGCGCCGCGAACGACGGGCGACATGTGCACGGGGTAGACTATCTCAACGTCCGGATGCGTCAGCGCGATCTCGCGCACGGCGGAGAATATATTCTTCATCGGCTCGCCGTAGTTCTCCCTGCGGTGGCAGGTCATGGCGATGACGCGCTTTGAAAAGTCTATATCCTTGAGCTCGGGTGAGCTGAAGCCTCCGTCGCCGACGGTGTATTTCATCGCGTCGATGACGGTGTTGCCGGTGACGAATATATCGCCGGTGACGGCCTCGGTGCGGAGGTTCTCGGCATTTTTCGCGGTCGGCGCGAAGTGCAGCGTTGCAAGGCGACCCACGAGGCAGCGGTTCATCTCCTCGGGGAAGGGACTGTAGCGGTCATAGGTGCGCAGCCCCGCCTCAACGTGGCCGACGGGTATCTTCGCGTAAAACGCGGCAAGCGCCGCGGAAAAGGTCGTGCTCGTGTCACCGTGGACGAGGACGAGATCGGGCTTCTGCACGGCAAGACAGCCCTCGAGCCCCTTGAGCGCCTTGACGGTCACATCGGTGAGGGTCTGGTTCTTGCCCATGATATTGAGATCCTCGTCGGCGCTCAGGCCGAAGCAGCTCATGACCGAATCGAGCATCTCACGGTGCTGCGCGGTGACGCAGATGATGCTGTCGATGCATTCGCGGCGCTGAAGCTCCAGTGCGAGCGGCGCCATTTTTATCGCCTCCGGCCTTGTGCCGAAAACAGACATGACTCTGAGCTTATTCATTGCTTTCACCGCCTTCTTCCTCCGCCGGCTTTTCGTGCGGCAGCGGATGGATATTGTTATTGTGTCTGAATACGAACAGCCAGATGCCCACCGCGATACCGAAGGCTATGAGCGCAACGACGATGCGCACGATGCCTGTCGAGGCCAGCAGCACAGCCGCGAGGCCGAGGATGGCCGACACGGCGTACAGCACGGCTACCGCCTGCTTCTGGTTGAGACCCATGTCCAGCAGCTTGTGGTGGAAATGTCCCCTGTCGGCATGGAAGGGGCTCTGCCCGTGCAGTATGCGCCGCGTGAAGGCGAATATCGTGTCCGACAGCGGAACGGCCAGCGCAAGCACCGGCAGGACGAAGGTGACGATGGCATAGAACTTGAACATACCGATAACGGACACCGTTGCGAGAACGTAGCCCAGCAGCAGTGCGCCGGTATCGCCCATGAATATCTTCGCGGGATTGAGGTTATACGGGATAAAGCCGAGGCAGCCGCCGACGAGCGCGGCGAGGATGACCGCGACGTTGATATTGGCATCCGACACCAGAAGCGATACGACGAGCATCGTCATCGAGGCTATCGCCGAAACGCCGCAGGCAAGGCCGTCAAGCCCGTCGATGAGGTTGACGGAATTTGTAACGCCGACTATCCACAGCACCGTCACGGGCACGGCGAGTATGCCGATGGTAACGGCCTGCTCGCTCGTTATCAGCAGCGGGTTTGACACGACGTTTATGATAACGCCGGACAGGACCGCGATGACCGCCGCGACTATCTGCACGCAGAACTTGAGCCATGCGTTGAGGTTCATCACATCGTCGATAGCTCCGACGACGACGATGAGTATAGCGCCCAGCAGTATCCCGCGCACCTGCGGCGTGATGTTTGCAAACAGCAGCACCGACAGCAGGAAGCCGAGGAATATCGCAAGCCCGCCCATGCGGGGTATCGGGTGGCTGTGAATATGGCGCTTCTTGTCCGGAATGTCTATCGCGCCGACCTTTTTTGCAAAGGAGCTGACTACCGGCGTTGCGGCAAAGGAAATGATGAAGGCAACGCCGAGCGCGAGCAGTATGTTCTTCCAGACATCAATACTAAGATCGATCATATTTATCTCTCCGGAAATCGACTGAATTTAAAAGGGCTTTTCGACGAGACCCACCTTTTTATAAACCTTGCGCAGGGTCTTGCGGGCGATGAAGCTTGCCTTCTGCGCGCCCTCGGTGTAGACGCTGCACAGGTACGCCTTGTCGCTCAGCAGTCTCGTGGCCTCCTCGCGTATCGGGCGCAGCGTTTCAATGACCGCGTCGCCGACGGCGGGCTTGAACGCGCCGTAGCCCTGTCCCTCGAACTCGCGCTCGATCTCCTCGAAGCTCTTGCCGGTGACGGCGGAGTAGATGCTCATGAGGTTTGAAACGCCGGGCTTGTTCTCCCTGTCGAAATGCACGCAGTTTTCCGTGTCGGAGTCCGTGACGGCGCGCTTGAACTTGCGGGCGATATCCTCGGGCTTTTCCATGAGGAAAACGCAGCCGTTGGGGTCGGACTTGCTCATCTTCGACGAGGGATTGCCCAGACCCATGACGCGGGCGCCCGCCTTGGGAACGTATGCCTCGGGCACCTTGAAGGTCTCGCCGTATATATTGTTAAAGCGCACGGCGATATCTCGCGTCAATTCGCAGTGCTGGCGCTGATCCTCGCCCACGGGGACGAAGTCTGCCTGATACAGCAGGATATCCGCCGCCATGAGGCTGGGATAGGTGAACAGGCCGCCGTTTATGTTGTCGGCGTTCTTTGCGCACTTGTCCTTGAACTGCGTCATGCGGCTTAATTCACCGAACATGGTGTAGCAGTTGAGTATCCAGCCGAGCTCCGCGTGCTCATGCACATGGCTCTGCAAAAACAGGACGTTTTTCTCGGGATCTATGCCGCAGGCGATATACTGTGCAAGCTGCTCGAGACTGCGGCGGCGCAGCAGCTTGGGATCCTGACGCACGGTGAGCGTGTGCAGATCCGCCATGAAGTAATAGCAGTCAAACTCCTCGGCTCTCGCGCCCCAGTTCTTGACCGCGCCCAGATAATTGCCCAGATGCAGGTCACCCGAGGGCTGGATGCCCGACAGCATTGTTTTCTTTTTTATCTCTTCCATTATAATTATCTCCTACTAAAGATACTGACTTATAAGTAAAGCTACTAACTCAATTTGTCATTGTACCATTTTAGTTCTCACTTGACAACAGATAAAAAGCATTTTACACTTATGTCACAATACTCAATACCTTCGGAGGACAAATTTATGGATATGACATGGTTTGAGCAGATGGAGGCGCGCATACCGCACGGGCAGGTGCGCACAAGATTTGCTCCCAGTCCCACGGGCTATATGCATGTGGGCAATCTGCGCACGGCGCTGTACACATGGCTGATAGCCCGTCACAGCGGCGGAAGCTTCATTCTCCGCATCGAGGACACCGATCAGGAGCGCTACGTCGAGGGCGCGGTGGACGTTATCTACCGCACGATGGCGCAGTGCGGCCTTGACCACGACGAGGGTCCCGATGTCGGCGGTCCCGTGGGACCCTATGTTCAGACCGAGCGCCGCAGCTTCTACGGAAAATACGCGGAGCTTCTTATTGAAAAGGGTCACGCCTACCGCTGCTTCTGCGAAAAGCAGGAGGAGGCAGCCGAGGGCTTTGAAAAGGCCGTCGATCCCTGCCGGAGCCTCAGCCGCGCAGAGAGCGACGCAAGAGCCGCTGCCGCGGAGCCCTATGTCGTGCGCCAGAGGATACCCGAGGAGGGCAGCACGACCTTCCATGACGAGATCTTCGGCGATATCACCGTTGAAAACTCAACGCTCGACGATCAGGTGCTCATAAAGCGCGACGGCCTGCCGACCTATAACTTTGCAAACGTCATCGACGATCACCTCATGGGCATAACACACGTCGTGCGCGGCTCGGAGTATCTGTCCTCCTCGCCGAAGTACAATCTGCTGTACGAGGGCTTCGGCTGGGAGATCCCCGCCTATGTCCACTGCTCGCCGGTCATGCGCGACGCGCATAATAAGATGTCTAAGCGCCACGGCGACCCCTCGTATGAGGATCTTATCGCGCAGGGCTACCTTACGGACGCGGTGGTCAACTACGTCGCGCTGCTCGGCTGGAGCCCCGGCGGTGAGCGCGAGATATTCACCATGCAGGAAATGGCCGAGATATTCGACATAAAGGGCATCTCGAAGTCCCCCGCCATCTTCGATATAGAAAAGCTCAGATATTTTAACGCCGAATACATCCGCGCCATGAGCCCCGAGGACTTTGCCAAGGCCGCCGAGCCCTTCATCCGTCAGGCTGTGAAGAAGCCGGAGCTCGACCCCGCGGCGATAGCAGCGCTCTTGCAGCAGCGCACGGAGGTCCTGACCGACATTCCCGAAAAGCTCGATTTCTTCGACGAGCTGCCCGAGTATGACACGGCACTTTACATCCACAAAAAGAGCAAGACCGATGAGGCCGGTTCGCTTGATATGCTGCGGCAGATGCTGCCGGTGTTCGAGAGCATCGGCGACTGGAACGACGAAAGCATCCTCGCCGCGATGACCGGCATGGCCGAAAGCTGCGAGTGCAAAAACGCGAAGGTCATGTGGCCCGTGCGCATTGCCGCTGCCGGAAAGGCCGTAACGCCCGGCGGCGCGGTCGAGATATGCCGCATCCTCGGCAAGGACGAGACCCTGCGCCGTATGCGCATCGGCATCGAAAAGCTCGAAAAGGCCGTCGGATAATGTCTGATACGATCATCGTCGTTGACGACGAGAGGGAGATCGCCGAGCTTATCGGCCTGTACCTTGAAAACGACGGCGACAGAGTCGAAAAGTTCCTCACGGGAGCGGAAGCGCTCGAATTTATCGGGCATACCGAGCCAGCGTTGGCCGTTCTCGACGTTATGCTGCCGGACACGGACGGCTTTGCGCTGCTGAGGAAAATTCGTGAGAAGCACTCGTTTCCCGTTATCATGCTCACCGCCCGCGTGACCGATGCCGACAAGATCCTCGGCCTCACGATGGGCGCTGACGACTACATCACAAAGCCCTTCAATCCTCTTGAGGTCACAGCCCGCGTCAAGACCGTTCTGCGCCGCTGCCGCCGTGCATCTGAGCCAGACTGCGAAAGGGATATCCGCGGCCTGACGATAAACAAGCTCAGTCACAGGTGCTCTCTGTTCGGCGAGGAGCTGAGCCTCACGCCGACGGAGTTCGACATTTTGTGGTATCTGTGCGAAAACGCGGGGCGGGTAGTCCCGTCCGAGGAGCTGTTCGAGGCCGTGTGGAAGGAAAAATACCTCTCTGCAAGCAGCAACACCGTCATGGCGCACATAGGCCGCCTGCGCGAGAAAATGCACGAGCCGCCGAAAAAGCCGAGGTTCATAAAAACTGTATGGGGTGTGGGATATGAGATCGAAAAATAGTACCCTGCGCAGTATTCTTAAAGCCTTGGGCGGCCTTGCCGCCGGAGTGCTGTTCATTTTGCTGCTCGTGTGGTTTTTCGACTACAGGCTGAACAGCGTCGTGCTCGAGTGGTTCGACGCAAACTACTGCTATACCTTTTACGACGAAAACGGCACGGGCATAACGCAGATCGACTGGATCCTGGTCGAGCGCCTTGCCGTGAAACTGCTGATTGCCGGCTTCGCGCTTGTATATCTCCTCGTCCTCGCTGTCACTCGCATCAAGCTGCGCAGGCAGCTGCGTGAGGCCGGAGCCGCCGTGGGCGAATACATGCTGGGCAGCAAGCCCGCCTCGGAGCTTCCGACCGAGCTGGCGCTTCCTCTGAGCGAGGCAAAAAGCGCACTCACGCGCTCGGAAAGCCTTCTGCGCGAGGAAACGGCGCGAAAAAACGACCTTGTCATGTACCTTGCGCACGATCTGAAAACGCCGCTGGCCTCCGTCATCGGTTACCTCAGCCTCCTGCGCGACGAGCGGGATATATCGCCCGAGAACCGTGAAAAGTACCTTGCGATAGCTCTCGGCAAGGCCGAGCGGCTCGAGGATCTCATAAACGAATTTTTCGAGATCACACGCTTTAATCTCTCGACCGTTACGCTCGACTACAGCAGGATAGACCTCACGCGCCTGCTCGAGCAGCTGAGGTTCGAGTTCATGCCGCTGCTGCGCGATAAGGAGCTTACCTGTACGCTCACAGCGCCGGAAGCTCTGCCGATAAGCTGCGACGCGGGCAAGCTTCAGCGCGTTTTCGACAATCTTCTGCGCAACGCGCTGCTGTACGGCTACTCCGGCACGGAGATAAAAATAGACGCGAGGCTCGACGGCGAAAATGCCGTGGTCAGTATCAAAAACCGCGGCGCGACCATACCCGAGGATAAGCTCCGGCGCATATTCGAGCAGTTTTACAGGCTGGATGCCGCGCGCTCGTCCTCGGGCGGAGCGGGGCTCGGTCTTGCGATAGCAAATCAGATCGTGCAGCTGCACGGCGGCTCGATAAACGCCCGCAGCGCCGATGAGCTCATCGAGTTCACGGTGACGCTTCCCGTAAGGAAATCGTAGGTTTTTGCGCTGAAAGATATCACAATTTCATACGGATAAACGGATAAATAACGCTCCCGTCTCTGCTACAATGTCAGCAGAAACGGGAGTTTTTAGTGGCGCATTTAGTCTGCACCTATACGTTTATTGCGGGCGCACGGTATCGGCACT
>CAVDFD010000102.1:0-6364 GCA_963608145.1 Bacteroidaceae bacterium
ACACTTTTGCGAGGAAGCAGTCCTGACTTTCAAGCTCGGAGTAGAGGATCGCGCCGCCCTCGCCGAGGTCGTATACGCTTATGACCTCCGCCATGAGGTCGCCCTCCTCGGCGTTCATGAGCTTTGAATAAACGTTTTCGCAGTCGTCGAGCAGCTCTTCGCTGAGTACGCAGCCGTTCTCGCCGGGATAGAGCGCCGCATAGAACGTTCCGGCTTCAACAAGATCCTGGAAGAAGTGACTGCCGTAGCTGAGCTCCGGACGCAGGCCGTGCGAGCTGTAGGCAAGCTCCGCAATGCAGTCAAAGCGGTTTATCTCCATAAAGTGCACCGGTACGCCGAGGCTGGGTGTGGTCGTTCCCCAACGTCCGGGTCCGAGCAGCACAGTGCCCTCGCCGCGCAAAATGTTGTTCAGCTCGCCGAGCTTTCGTGCGACCTGATATTTGCGCTGCTCCGGAAGCGCGAGATACGGCTCGACCTTGACCATGACGGCGTATCTCACCGGCAGGCACATATTGCCGCCCATGAAGTTGCCGCTTGTGCGGAAGTAATATTCCTTGACCTTGGGCATGACCCCCACAGAGCCCACGCCGCGTGTCTGAAGCGGCCTGCATTGCAGGAGGTTGACGTGATAATTGCCGCCCTCGTCAAAGTTGCAGGCGTATTCTATATCGACGGGATAGTCGTATTTTTCCTCGAGTATGCGCATGGTCTCGGTCATGACGGAGGCAAAGTCTGTCTTGCCGAGAAGCTTGCGGAAGTTTAATATATCCGGCGCGTCGGCGGCGCTCAGACCGATCTCGCGCAGTCTCGCCGCAGTGGGATAGTCAAGCTCCATAAACAGGCTTGAATCGGTTTTCAGGTCGCGCTTGTCTATGCTGTCAACGTTTATCGTCTCAAATTCATTGCTCCTGAGATCTATAACGTCCATCTTGTGCTGCGAGTATTTGTACTCGTCGCCGTATGCGACCATGGGCGGGGCGGTGGGGTTGTCCATATTCAGAAGCCGCGCATAATCGTCGGCCTCGCGGTCCACGGCGCGTGTGCCCATGCCGAAAACGAGGCGCAGCATGCCCTTGTTCTTTGTCGAGGAGTTCTGACTGTTCAGATACAGGTTCTTCGAGTGGCCGACACCTGCAATGTGCGGATAATAATACTGGCCGTGAACGTCGCCGCATACGCGCATGACCAGCAGCGCCATCTGCTCGTCGCGGTCAAGGAGGTTTCGCTCTGCGCGGTATTTTATCGCGTCGGGGTCTACCGTCGAGGCGTAGACCTGCTTTACCGCACGCTCAAACACCTCGTAGCGCTCCCGCAGGCTGCCCTGATTGGGGCAGAACACGCTCTCGTATTTTCCGGCGAAGGCGTTGCCGAAGCCGTCTTCAAGTATGGAGCTTGAGCGCACGATAATGGGCGACTGTCCGAAGTATTCGAGCATGGACATGAACTGCTCCTTGATGCTCGGCATAAAAGTGCCGTTGAGCAGGAGCTCGCGGATATCGGGCGCACATTTGAGGTAGTCGTCCGCCTCTACCATGCGGATTCGGGAATTCCACAGGCCGTTCTGAACACCGTAGGTGTAGAACACGTCCGCACCTATGTAGTACGAGTCGTGCGGCTCGATGCGAGCTTTGTACAGCTCGGGTGCCTCGTCGCGCAGGATGTTTCGCGCAAGCAGCATGCCGGCGGCCTTGCCGCCGATGCAGCCCGTGCCGATCTCGCGGTTTTTGATGTACATGAGATCCTTCATCGTGAAGTATTTCCGGCACAGAGCAAGACGGGTCGGCTCGTTGCCGAGGAGACAGCGCAGAATGTTTTCCTTTAAAAGCAGCCCCGCCTCGTCGGTCGGCTCGCTGCCGTCGGCAACGGAGTCAAACATGCTGTCCCAGCAGTCGCGCCGCTCGCCGGTCTGGGTGAAGCGCTCGAATATCGCGTAGTTGTCCGCGCTCGAGGTGAGCGCACGCCACTTTGTACCGCTTATCTTCAGCGGGAAGTAGGTCGTCGGGGTATAGCGGCCCCGCACCTTGACGGTGTGCATATAAACGCTGCCGTCGAGCGTGCGTATATTCACCAGCAGCGGAGCTTCCTTGCGGATGCGCGATATGGTCTCATAGGTGTGCTTTTCATAATCTATCGGCTGATACGCAATCGCCTGACGGCGGATAAGAAATGGGCTTATAAGCAGGAAAAAGTTCGATATCATGAGGTCGGAGAACCAGTATTTCTGAAGATCCGACAGGCAGTCGAACACGAAAAACGTGCCCATCGGCTCCTTGTCGATGATCCTGTGAACCTGCACGGCGAAGGTCTCAAAGCCGACGCGAGGGTCGAGC
Source organism: Bacteroidaceae bacterium (assembly GCA_963608145.1). Lineage (GTDB taxonomy): Bacteria > Bacillota > Clostridia > Oscillospirales > Oscillospiraceae > F23-B02. The sequence goes on from CAVDFD010000102.1 coordinate 2,331, forward strand.
TTATACTCCTGAACGTTCGCTCCGCCCTCGCACAGAGCGGCGGCATCCATGACCTCCTCGTGGTCGCCGAAGCGCAGATAGGCGATGCGCTTGCCCTGACGGGCGATGTTTGTGACAAATCTCGTTGCGACGTACATATAGTCGCTGATGTGCTCGCACTGCCAGACGACGGTGTCGCCCGGACGCAGAAAGTCGATGGCCTCGTCCAGACCGTCGATGCCGGTGCTTATGCGGCGCTCGTTATCCATTCTCTTTTCCTCCTGTTGATTATAATGTGCTATAATGCGCAGGCCGCCGGAAAGCCTCCGGCGGCCTGATCCTTGACCTGTTATTTCATGTCCGCCGGATCCATGAGCTTTACCGTGAGCTCCAGTGTTTCCCCGTCGCGCCAGACTGTAAAGCTGAGCGTGTCGCCGGCCTCGAGACCCTCCTTGGCCTCGGCCACATCGGCGGTCGTGAACACGTCCTCACCGTTTACCTTGGTGATTATATCGCCGCGCACAATGCCCTTGGCCTCGGCATCCGAGCCCTTCGTGACCGTGCTGACATAAAGGCCCTGCGGAATGTTATAGTACTCCGCTGCATCCTTGCTCACAGAACCTATGGTCACGCCAATCGACACACGGCCATATACGGCTCCGTCCTCGACAAGCGACTTCACAATGCTCTCGACAGTGTCCGAGGGTATTGCAAATCCGAGCCCCTCAACGCCCGAGCCGAAGGTCGAGATCATCTTCATGTTCGTTATGCCGATGACCTGACCGCGGCTGTTGAACAGCGGACCGCCGGAGTTGCCCTCGTTTATGGACGCATCGGTCTGGATAAGCGACATGGTCGCGCCGTTGTAGCTCATCTCGCGGTTCAGAGCCGAGACGATGCCGCGGGTCATGGTAAGGCGAAGGTCGGGGGAGAGAGGGTTGCCGATCGCGGCAACGCTGTCGCCGACGCTCAGGGTCGAGCTGGATGCAAACTCCGCTGCCGCGAGATCGCTTGCGTCGATCTTTATGACGGCGATATCGCTTGTCGCGTCGAAGCCTATGAGCTTTGCCTCGTGCTCGCTGCCGTCATACAGCACGACCTTCGCTGAGTCGCCGTCGTCAATGACGTGGGTGTTTGTGATGATATATCCGTCCGAGGAGGCGATAACGCCGCTGCCCCAGGCGTAATAATCCTCGCTGTCGCTGCCCTTGAAAACCTTTATGCCGACGACCGAGGGACTGCATTTTTCGTATATCTCGCTGAAGTCGAGATCTGCGCCGTCCGAGCCGTTTATGATGCTCAGACTGCCGCGATCCTCGGCCAGCGGGATATTTACCTGCGCCGACGAGCCGGTGTCCTCCTCGCCGTAGAGCTTGTCAAAATATGCGTGCCAGCTCGAGGGCATACCGTCGGAATTATAGCTTACAGAGCCGGAGCTCAGACCGCTCGCGGCAAAGAATATGCCGAAGCCGAGCACGAGCAGACAGATGATAAGCGCGGTATAGCGCGTTTTCCGGCTCGCCTCGGGCAGATTTGCCGCCGGAGCTGCCGTGTGCGCCTTTGACTGTGCGTTCGGCTTGTACCAGCTGCTGCTGTTAGTGTCATACCAGCTCATAAATTTCTCCGATCTGCCGCAGCGTTTTATTTGCGCTCGGCTTTTTCTTTCTTTTGCTTTGCCGGAGCGAGGGCAAGGGTGAATACGAATACCGTAACACCGTCGCGGCTGGATACCGCGACCTCCTCGCCGTGGCTGTTGAGTATCTTCTTTACGAGGTACAGGCCAAGCCCTACGCCGTCCTTGTCCATGCTGCGCGAGCGGTCGGACTTGTGGAAACGGTCGAAGATATAGGGAAGGTCGTCCTCGGGTATGGGCTCGCCGATGTTCTTTATCGAAACATAGGCCTTCGCACCCTTTTTGTACAATCTTATCGTTACAGTGCTGCCGGGGGATGCGAACTTCATCGCGTTGTCCGTGAGGTTATAGATGACCTGCGTTATCGAGTCGCGCACGGCAAATACCTCGATAGGATCCTCCGGAAGCTGCGGATCGACATCGAGCCCCTTGTCCTTTGCCCGGCTCTCAAAGCTCAGCAGGCATTGCAGCAGAAGCTCGGACAGGTCAAAGCGGCTGCGCTTTGACAGATCAACGGCGTCGCTCTCGGCCTGACTGAGATCAAGCATGCTGCGCACAAGGCGCGATAAGCGGCGCGTTTCGTCGGCGATCTTGCGAAGGTATTTATCCTCCTGCTCACGCGGTATCGTGCCGTCGAGTATGCCGTCGGCAAAGCCGGCGATCGTAGTCATCGGCGTTCGCAGCTCGTGCGAGACGTTGGCGATGAATTCCTGACGCTTATTGTCGCTCTTCTCGAGAGAGTCTGCCATTAGGTTGAACGACTCTATGAGCGTTCCGATCTCGTCGTCGCGTGCTTCCTTCGTCTTTACGCGCACCGAAAAATCGCCCAGCGCGAACTTGCGTGCTGCGAGCGTGAGCTCATCGAGCGGCTCGGCCATTTTTTTCGAATACACAAGGCTCATGAGTATCGCAACGAGCACGACCGCTATCGCAACGGCGAACACAACGCCGAGAAAGGCCTGACCGTTGCTGAGCATATTCATGCCGTCGGACGCTACGAAAACATAGCCGAGCGTCTCGTCTCCCGAGCTTATGGGCTTTGCGACAACGTACTGCTGCTCGGAGTAAAAGCCCATGAGCGTCGTCATACTGTCAAATTCGCCGCCGACGCTTACGGCCTGTATGACCGAGGGGTCGAGGGTCTTCCCCTGATGCTTTGTGCAGTACAGGGTCAAATCGGAACAGGACAGTACAAGACCGTCCTGATCACAGATGAATATGTGGCTTGACGTGACGTTCGCTATCGGGCTTATCGTCAGGCGCAGATTCCAGCTGCTGAGCGATTCTTCCTTTGAAAGCGCGAGCGCGGACTTGACGACCTCGTCGGCACTGGCGCTCATCCTCTCGCGGGTGGAGCTTATAAGATAGCTCCTGCCCAGAAAGAAGAAGGCCGTGCCGATTATGGCAAACGAGAAGAAAACGAGCAGCGCCGTTGCAAGAAAATTGCGTAAGTATATGCTCTTCATAGGAGCGCGCCCCTTTTATTTCACGACTTCAAACTTGTATCCGACACCCCAGACGGTCTGAAGCGACCATTGAGGAGATACGCCCTCGAGCTTTTCTCTCAGACGCTTTATGTGAACATCGACCGTGCGGGAATCGCCGAAGTAATCAAAGCCCCATACCTCGTCAAGAAGCTGGTTGCGCGTGAAAACGATGTTGGGCGACGCGGCAAGATGATACAGAAGCTCCATCTCTTTGGGTGGAGTGTCCACCTTTACGCCGTCAACTATGAGCTCGTAGGAGTCGAGGTTTACGATGAGCTTGTCATAGCAGAGCTTTTTCTCCTTCGGAGCGCTGTCGGTCTCGGAGCGGCGCATGACCGCGTGAATGCGCGCAAGCAGCTCCTTGACCTCAAAGGGCTTGGTGATATAGTCGTCCGCGCCGATATCAAGACCGGCGACCTTGTCGCCCACAGCGCCCTTCGCGGTGAGCATGATGATGGGAACGGAGGAGGTCTTGCGTATCTCGCGGCAGACCTGCATGCCGTCCATGACGGGCATCATGAGATCGAGCAGCACGAGGTCGGGCGATGTCTCGTTGAACATTTCAATGCCGCGTCCGCCGTCGTGTGCGATGCTGACCTCAAAGCCGTCCTTTTCAAGATAGAGCATGAGAAGCTCGGCGATATTTACGTCGTCTTCAACAACAAGGGCTTTTTTGCTCATATTATTTCCCCCTTGGATAATGATTATTATTTCTGCTGTATAGCAGTATATAATAATTATACAGATAAAAAAAGCGTTTTCGTTAAAAAACTGTAAAAAAGGAAGCCGCCAAAGACGACGGCTTCCTTTTCAGCGTGTCAAAAAAGTCTTGTGACTTTTTTGCACGCTTCAAAACACGCCACATTTTTTGTGAAGCGCAGCTTCACAAAAAACCTCGCTACGCTCGTCAAAAAGCCTGATAACTCAGGCGTTTT
>CAVDFD010000103.1:0-6238 GCA_963608145.1 Bacteroidaceae bacterium
AAAAAGAAATTGCATGAATTTATGAAAAAAGCACCCCAACGAGGTGCTTTTTTCATATAAAAATCAGATTATCAGGCCGTATTTGTCACACAGGGGCAGCAGCTCTGCCTCGTGGATGCCGCCCTCGTACAGGGCGCGACCCTGATACACGCGCAGTGCTGATTCCAGAACGGAAGCGTCGTCGCACACTATGCACAGGGGCTTGTTTATCATGTACTGGCAGTCGGCAAACAGATCGACATCCTCCCAGCCCGAGAGCCTTATTGCGACCATCACCTCGTCCGAGTCGAGCTCGTCTGCAAGCGTGTCCTCAAGCTCGTCCGATACATCGAGCACTCTGCCGTGCTTTGCATCGGCAGGGAGGTACATTGGCTCCTTTTCGGTCGAGGCCGGAAGCATATCGCCGTGCTCCGGCGCGGGATGGGCAAACCCTGCGTCCCTGAGAGCGCCCCTGAGAGCGGCTATATGCTCGCTCGTCGTGCCGCAGCAGCCGCCGAATATTGCAACGCCCGCATCGAGCATGGGCTGCACGAAGGCCGTGAACTCCTCCGGCGGACAGTCGTACACAGTCTTGCCGTCAATGATCTCGGGCATACCGGCGTTTGGCTTTGCGATGAGCGGCACGCGAGCAAACTCGCGCAGGCGTTTAAGCTGTACGAGCATCTGCTCGGGGCCTGCCGAGCAGTTGAGGCCGAAGGCGCTTATGCCCATGCCCTGCAATACCGTGAGCGCCGCCGTCACATCCGTGCCGGAGAGGCTGCGCCCCGTGTCGTCGCAGGTGAAGGTCACGAATATGGGCTTATCGCTCACGCTGCGCACGGCAAGCACAGCCGCACGCGCATCGGAAAGCGTCATCATCGTCTCGATAACGAACAGATCGACTCCGGCCTCCTCAAGTCCGGCTGCCTGCTCGGTGTAGATGTCCACAAGCTCCTCAAACGAGGCCTCACCCAGAGGAGCAAGGAACATGCCGGTGGGGGAGATATCGCCCGCCACCCAAGCTCTGCCGTCGGCAGCTTTTTTCGACAGCGCTGCGAGGCGGCGGTTATACTCCGCCGTTTTGTTGAAAATGCCGTGCTCTTCGAGCTTGCGCCTGTTCGCACCGAAGCTTGGCGAGTACAGGACATTGCTTCCGGCCTCGACGTAGCCGCGCTGGATATCGACTATGCTGTCAGGGTTTTCGAGCACCCACTGCTCTGCGCTCATATCGCCGGTGTAGCCGCGCTTTTGAAGCTCCGTGCCTGTCGCGCCGTCAAGAATAAGTGGAAAACGAATCTCCATAAAATAACCTCCGCAGTAAATTCAGAATGTCATGCTTCCGGCAAACGCATCGGCAAAGTCCGTGCGGCCGGAGAGCTCTATATAATTGCAGCCATGCGCTATATCGCGCATCCTGCCGAGCTTTTCGGGATCGAGCGCCGCCATGGACGCTCCGGCAAGCGCGGTGTTTCCGGGATTGCAGAGCTTGTCGTGCAAAATGTCCGGCAGCATGCCGAGCCTCACGGCGCTTGCGGGATCGAGCCAGCTCCCGAAGCCGCCGGCGAGATATATACAGTCGAGCTCATTTGCGCTCATGCCCTCCGCGTCGAGCAGCACCTTTATCCCTGCCGCGACCGCGCCCTTTGCAAGCTGAAGATTGCGCACGTCCTGCGCGGTGAGATAGACACTGGGTGTCAGGTGAAAAACGCCGTTTCCGTTTTCGTCGAGTGTAAGATAACGGCGCATTTTCTCCGGCGCTTCCTCCGGCGGAAGAAGTCTGCCGCCTTCGTCTATGCAGCCGAGCGTAAGCAGAGCTGCGGCAAGGTCTATAAGTCCCGAGCCGCACAGACCGTGCGGAGCGGAGCTGCCGATGATATCGTACAGAAATCCGCCGTCATAGCGCACATGGCTCACAGCGCCGTCAACCGCGGCCATGCCGCAGCTTATGCCCGCTCCCTCAAATGCCGGACCCGAGGCGACGGCACAGCAGCGAAAGCCGCCTTTGCCGCCGAGCGCCATCTCACCGTTTGTGCCGATATCGAGAAACAGATAGCGCCCGTCCTTCTCGCACAGGCCGGATGCCATAAGTCCGGCAGTGATATCGCCGCCGACGTAGCCTGCAACGCAGGGCGCATAGTACAGGGGAGCGCCGAGGAGCGTGTCGTTAAGCTCAGCGTCAAACAGCGTGTACGGCTCAAACGGGGCGAGCGCTATGCTCTGCACCGGCAGGCACGCGAATATATGCTGCATGACGGTGTTTCCTGCAAGCACGGTGTGCCGCAGCTCGCTTTTATCCCGTGCGCAGCTGTCCAGCGCCGAGAGTATCATGTCCGCAACCTGCCCGCGTATGATGCGCGACAGCTCAGCCAGCCCGTCGGGGCAGTCTATCGTGTGCTGTATGCGGCTTATAACGTCGCCGCCGTAGGCCGCCTGCGCGTTCCAAGCGCTCAGCGTAGCCTCCTCGCGCCCCGAGCCCAGATCGTACAGCCTCACCGCGACCGTCGTCGTGCCCAGATCGACAGCGGCGGCGCAGCCGGACGCTTTACCGGCTGTGTGCTTTATCTCAGCTGTCTGCGTAAGTATCCTGCCGGCTCCTTTCTCGGGCAGCACGACCTCGTCGCCGTCGGATACCGCGGCGCGGCAGGCAAGGCGCTGCACGCCGTTTATCACAACGCGGCACTTTCCGCATTTGCCCCTGCCTCCGCAGGCGGCGGGGAGGGTGAAGCCGTTTTTCCGCAGCGCCGAAAGCAGCGGAGAGCCCGCTTCGGCTTCAATATCAAAACTTTTGCCGCCGAGCAGCACCCGAATGCTTGACACGGCTCATCCCCCTTAATATAATAATGTAATATAATTTTTAGCAGTAAGTTCATGCTTTGTCAAGAGGCTGAGGACATATGACGGATATTCTTACGCTTGCACGGGAAAACGGCTTTTCATACATGGGCTTTGCCGATATGTCGGCGCTCACGCCGCTGGAGGATGTGCGCAAAATGTGCTCCTCGGGCAGATGCGGAAAATGGAATACGAACTGGGCCTGCCCGCCGGCCTGCGGCAGCATCGAGCACGCGCGGCGGCGCATATCGCAGTATAACAGATGCCTCCTCGTGCAGACTGTCGGCGAGCTTGCCGACGAGTTTGACTATGATGCCATGCAGAGCACCGCCGAGACGCACAAAAAGCGCTTTTCAAGCTTTGCGCGGCAGGCGAGGATGCTGTGCCCCGACTGCCTTCCGCTCACGGCGGGAGCGTGCACTATATGCGCAAAATGCACCTATCCGGACAAGCCCTGCCGCTATCCGTCCAAGCGCCTTTCCTCCATGGAGGCATTCGGACTTTTTGTCAGCGATATATGTGTCCGCTCGGGACTGAAATATAACTACGGGCCGCGCACGATAGCCTATACCTCGTGCCTGCTTTATTCTGAGGAGTGAAATTTTATGCAGACTGCAAAGGAAATTTTTCTTGAAATGCTGAAGCCGGACGCTCAGCCGGAGCGCCAGCTCAAGCAGTACGAGGCGCTGCACATGTGCCTTTACGATCCGATAAACGTATACCTCAGGGGCAACCGCAAGCGCGGCAGCGTGAGCGTTGACCGCTGGGGCACGACCATAAGCTTTCCCGAAAACGCGCCCGGCGCAATGCCCTTGAATCACGGAGATCTCGCCGTGTGCAGAGATATAACGCGCTGGAGGGAGACCGTACACGCGCCGGATCTTGAGCATAACTGCGCCGAAGGCTGGGAGGAGTGCCGCAAAAAAGCACGCGAAGCTGCCGGAGATAAGCAGCTCGTCGCGGGCTTCATGGGCACGGGCATATTCGAGCAGTGCCATTTTCTCATGGGCTTTGAGCCGACGCTCACCGCGCTTTACGAGCATCCCGACGAGATGCACGAGCTTATAGAATATATTACCGAGTACCGCCTGCGCTATGTGAAGCTGCTCATAGATAATCTTCAGCCGGATGTGATATTCTCGCACGACGACTGGGGCACGAGAGATGCGCTGTTCATGAAGCCGGATATGTGGCGCGAGTTTTTCAAGGAGCCCTACCGCCGCTTCTACGGCTATATCCGCTCACGCGGCTGCATTGCCCTGCACCACGCGGACTCGTACCTTGTCCCGATAATCGACGACATGATCGAGCTCGGCATTCAGGTCTGGCAGGGAACTCTGCCGGAGAATGATATACCCGCCCTGCAGCGCCATGTCAAGGGCAGGCTCGTTTTCATGGGCGGCATGGGTGCCGCGATAGACAGGGAGGACTCAAAGCCCGAGGAGATACTTGCCTATGCGCGCAAGACCCTTAAAGACTGCTGCCCGGGCGGGCACTTTATCCCGTCTATAACCTACGGCGTTCCCGGCTCTGTGTTCCCGCATGTGGATAAGTATATAAATCAGGCGATAGACGAGTACAACGCGCAGCTTCACGTTCCGGCCTTTGACCTGCCGCCAGTGCCGCGCCGCGTGCTCGGCGAGAGCGCTGCTCCCGCCGAGGAAAAAAAGCCCGCAAGCGAAGAGCCCGTCGGCGACAGCGTGCTCGACCGCATAAGCGCCGCTCTGTGCCGCGGCCAGCAGAAGAAGCTGCTCACGCTGTGTCAGGAGGCGCTCGACGAGGGGCTTTCCGCGCAGGAGATACTCTCCGGCGGCCTTGTCAAGGGCATGAACAGGCTCGGCGACGACTTCTCGGCAAACCGTGTTTTCGTCCCCGAAATGCTCATCGCCGCCCGCTGCATGTCGGCGGCTACCGCGCTCTTAAAGCCGCATATGATAGGCGAGGGAGGGCAGAGCGCCGGCATAGGCAGCGCAGTTATAGGCACCGTTCGCGGCGATATGCACGATATCGGCAAGAACCTTGTCAAGATCATGATGGAGGGCAGCGGCATCGAGGTTTACGACCTCGGAACGGACGTTTCGGCAGAGCAGTTTATCGACACAGCCGTCGAGCACGGCTGCGGCATAATCGCCTGCTCCTCGCTGCTGACGACGACCATGAACGAAATGCGCCGCGTTGTGTCGCTTGCAGAGGAAAAGGGCATACGCGACAATGTCCGTATACTTGTCGGCGGCGCGCCCATAAGCCAGAGCTTCTGCGACGAGATAGGCGCGGATGTGTACACCGAGGATGCCGGAGCGGCAGCCCGTGCGGCGGTGGAGATACTCAAGGCATGTCAAAGCAGCAGATAAGGGACGAAAACAGGCAGCGCGTCATAGAGACGGCGCAGGCACTGTTCATAGACGAGGGGGTCGCGGTCACGAGCATAAACCGCATTGCAAAGGAGGCCGGCCTGACCCCCATGTCGGTCTACCGCTATTTCGGTACGAAGGACGGCCTCGTTATCGCTGCGTGGCGCGACGCGCTTACAAAATTTTACGAAAGATTCATGCAGCGGTACACGGAGCGGATAAAAGGTCTGCGCACGGGCTTTGAAAAGTATGTCGCCTGCATGGACGAGTATACCGATACCTACACCGAGATGCCGAAGTGGTATGCCTACACACGCGAAATGCTCAGCTATGCCATGGAGGAGAATATCGAGACAGAGCTCAATATCAGAGATGTGTTCTGGCAGTTTGCCGATAAGGAGATACCTATACCTGCGCTCATCGCGCTGCGCGAGGGTATAGACGACGGCTCGATACGCGCAGACATAGATATACATATGATATATCAGATACTCATAAACGCCTACACCGGAACGAATATCTATGACGGCACGGAGTTTGCCACAGACCCCGTCGAAACTCTGCGCACATCCTCAAGAATTATCGCAAATTACATAAAAAACGACACTTGAATTTATACGATTTATACAAAGATATATTTATGACTAAATATTTTGCGAGTTAAGTAACAAAAGATGCGGAAATGTATTCGGGATTTGATAAAATTCAGTCAAACAGAAAAAACGTTTCCGCACAAATTTTTTTAGCCGTTAATGTTAGTACCTATAACAATAACGGCTGTGGGAGAAAAATATTTGATGCAGGAGTGATATAAATGAAGCACGGCATAAGTGAGTGTATACCGTTCTGGGACTCGCTGAGCGAAAGGCAGCGGAGCCTGCTTCGGGATAACGCGATCTTCCGCAGCTACGGCAGGGGAGAGCACGTTGTTTTCAGAACGGTCAAGAAGGACGGCATAATCTTTGTGCTCGAGGGCGGGCTCAGGGTTTACCTCGCCTCGGATGCGGGGCGGGAGATCACGCTGTTCCATCTGAAAAAGGGCGATGCATTCAGCATCATGACCGTTGACAAGGCTC
>CAVDFD010000104.1:0-6188 GCA_963608145.1 Bacteroidaceae bacterium
GGTGATAACGGCGATCTTTTTCATATTACTCTCCTTTAGTGAATAAGGCACAGCCGAGGCTGTGCCTTTATTTTTTACTTTACTGTGCGCTGCTGACCTTTAATGCATTGAGGCCGTTTACGAGAATGTTGGCCAGCGACTGTGCGAAGGTATCCGCAGATATGCTGAAATCGTCAAGTATCCACATATTATAGGCGTGCATCGTGCCGCCGGCGATGAAGCGGGCGTACACCATGGCCTTTTCCTGACCGCCCCAGCGCTCGACCAGCTCCTCGTCGGACAGAATGTATTTTGTCAGCCATGTTTTAAGATGTATACCGAGGTCATAGACATTTACAAATTTGAAAAGCCTCTTTGCAGGGTCGCGGCTGGCAACTATCATCTCCGCCGCCATCAGTATGATGGGATACGGATCCTCCTCCAGCTCGCTTGCCCTGTAGTCGCCGAATATCGCGTCAGCGTGGGCGTAAAGATCGTCTATAAGCTGCTGGCGCACATCCTCAAGATTTGAAAAGTGTGCATAGAAGGTGCCGCGGCTGACATTGGCCCGCTTCAAAAGCTCGTTGACGGTGATCTGCTTGAAGTCCTTCTCATACATGATCTCCAGAAGGGCATCTTTTATCGCCTTCTTTGACTTCTCGACCATTCTGTTGTTAGTACTCATGAATAATTTCCACCCCTGAAAATTAAAAAATTTTAAATAATAAATTAAAAGAGTTTAATTTTATATTTGTAGTCTAATTGTAACCTAAGTTCAAAATAATTGCAATAGAAAAATCGAAAAAAGTTCAAAAATATATTTATGAACAATAAATGTACAGCTATATACCAAATAGGTAAATTTGTATAAAACGCTATAGAATTAACGATTAAACGCAGCAAAATGTACAAAGATGAACTAAAACATGAGAAAAGTATAAATGACGGGTTGACAAAACTCAAAAATAAGTTTATGATTAGACAAAACCAAGCGAAAAGTTCAGCACAAGGTGAGGAGGAAGAACTATGTGCAAACTGTTAAAACCGTCAATTGAAAAGCCGTGGCTGAAGTTCTTTACGGAAGAGGCGAGGGAAGCGTCCATGCCGGAGAACACTATTTACCGTCAGCTGCGCGAGTGCAGCGAGGGTGGGCTCGACGACACGGCGCTCAACTACTTCGGCAAAAAGATCAGCTACGGAAAGCTGCTCGACGAAGCGGACAGAGCTGCCGGAGCATTCAAGGCCGCCGGCATCAAAAAGGGCGATATCGTCGCCGCCGCGACCGTTACCATTCCCGAGATGGTCTATGCTCTGTACGGTCTGAACAAGATCGGTGCCGCACCTCTGGTCATCGACCCGAGAACCAGCGCAGCGGGAGCATTGAGCTTCATCAAGCAGACCGGAACGAAGATATTCATCGTCATCGACCTGTATTATGAGGCGCTCAAGGACGCTCTTATTGAGGCAGGCGTTGAGAAGATCGTCGTTATCTCCGCCGATACCTCGCTGCCCGCATCCATCCGTTTTCTCAAGCAGTTCAAGATGCCCGCTCCCAAGATCGAAACGAGCGACAGCGTTCTCACTTGGACGCAGTTTGCAGCGACCGGCGAGGGCGTAGAGACCGAGACCGTCGAGTACGGCGAGAACGATCTTGCAGCCGTAACGCTCACCGGCGGTACGACCGGCGCACCCAAGGGCGTCATGCTCTCAAACGACGGCTTCAATGCCATCGCCTTCGACTTCAAGCACTGCGGCGTGTCCTACAGGCGCGGCCAGCGCTTCATGAACATCATTCCGATGTTCTCATCCTACGGCATCGTATCGAGCCTGCATATGCCGCTCACGCTCGGTCTCGAGGTCGTTATAATCCCGAAGTTCAACGCCGATAAGGTCGGCTACTATGTCAAGAAGTACCGCCCCGAGCACACGCTGCTTGTTCCGGCGCACTATGAAAAGCTCATGAACAGCAAGGAAATGTCCAAGGGCTTTGACCTCAGCTTTTTCCGCACCGCCGGAAGCGGCGGCGATACCATGAACGCCGGTCTCGAGGCAAAGCTCAACAGCTTCCTTGAAAGCCGCGGCTGCCGCTATCCTCTTTCTCAGGGCTACGGCATGAGCGAGGTCTCCTCGGCTGCATCCTGCTGCTGCAACGGCAACTTCAAGAGCCTGTCCGTCGGCTATCCGCTTCTCACCACTACCATCGGCATCTTCGAGCCGGGCACTGCAAACGAGCTCGACTACGGCGAAGAGGGCGAGATCTGCATAAGCGGCCCGTCGATCATGCTCGGCTACCTCAACAATAAGGCCGAAACGGATAATGTTATCCACCGTCACCCCGACGGAACTCTCTGGGTACACAGCGGCGATATCGGACACATGGACGAGGAAGGCTTTGTGTACATAAAGGGCAGAATAAAGCGCATGATAACGCTTTTTAACGGCCACAAGATATTCCCCACGCACATTGAAAGCGTCCTTGGCCGCCACTCTCTGGTTTCAAGCTGCGCAGTTGTCGGCGTAAAGGACGGCGGCCATGCTCAGGGTCAGCTCACCCTCGCCGTCATCGAGACAAATGAGCAGTCGATAGAAAAGCAGCTCCAGCTCAAAAACGAGCTTTATGAAATGTGCCGTCAGGAGCTTGAGGGTCCGGCAAAGCCCTATGATATCATATTTACTGATGCCATGCCTCACACCGGAATGGGCAAGATCGACTATCTCAAGCTTGCAGACGATTACAACAAAAATAACGAAGTCACGGAAGCTGTCTGAACGGCGGAGGAGAAGAGATATGAAGCATACAAAGCGTATACTCAGCTTCGTCCTTGTGCTTGTCATGGTATTCGCGCTCTGCGTACCGGCACTGGCGGACAGAAGCTATGAGGCTTACAGATACTATATGTGCGTAGGCGACAGCATCGCCTCCGGCTGCGGCCTTACAAAGGACGGCAGCGAGACCAATTTTGCTCTGGCAGCAGACGATTATACCGCTGTCTATAACGAAAACTATATTTATTACGGCTATGATTTCACCGCCGTTCCCACGGCATATCACAGCATCGTTGCAAAAGCACTCGACGCAAAGCTTCTGCAATGCGCCCGCAGCGGTATGCGTGCCGTCGAGCTCAGATATTTCCTCGAGGGCGTATACAACGAATACGACGAGACCCGCTGGTGGGATAACTCCGTTTTCGATGTTGATGGCAACGGCTTTACCCTCGATGACCTTGATTCCATAAACGCACAGGTCAACTATCCCGAAATGGTGAAGAAAACGAACGTCCTCAGCATCAATGTCGGCTCGAACGATGTTTTTTCGGTAGCGCTTGGCTGTATGGGCATCCTGACGGATGATTCCGAAAGCGAAACGATCAAGAACATCAAGGCTTACCTCAATAATGGCGGCAATATGGGCGTTGCCCTCGGAAAGCTCATCGAGTACTATCAGACGATGGGAAAGATGACGGAGTTTGCCGCAAGCCTGACGGAGACCTTCGCAAAGTCATACAAGCAGTTTACCGAAAACTACAGTGCGGTTTTGAAAAAGGTGTATGAGCTCAACCCCGACATTACCGTCGTTGCGGTCGGTGTGTTCAATCCCTTTGCTCATTTCAGCCTTAAATCGGACAGCAATTTTGATCTTGGCGCTCTCGCTGCTCCGCTGGTAAGGCAGGTAAACAATTACCTCAAGCTGCAAACCTATAAGTACGATAATCTCTATTATGCCGATGTCGTCGGTACAGAGACCTACGACATGAGCTATGACGAGCCGAACTTCTGGCAGCTTTATGCCATTAAGGTTCACCCGACCCTCGCAGGTCACAGGTATATGGCCGAGCAGATACTCAGCGTACTTCCAGAGCGCGGAACGCTGCCATTCACCGACGTGCCCGCCGATGCATGGTACTATGACGAGCTCTACTACGCATGGTATAACGGCATGATAAACGGCACGAGCAGCACGGAGTTCACACCTGCCGCTACCACGACCCGCGCACAGGCCGTGACGGTGCTCTACCGCATGGCGGGCTCGCCGAATGTGAGCGGTCTCACAGAGCCGTTTGAGGACGTGCCCGACGATTACTGGGCACGCGATGCGATAATCTGGGCATATGAAAACGCCATAATCTCCGGCTACACTGCAACTGCCTTCGGACCGAACGACGGACTCACACGAGGCCAGTTTGTGACGATAATGCACAGATATGCCGGAACGCCCGCAGCAAGCGGCGATCTTGGAGTATTCTCTGACTCTTCCGCAATTGCGGGAAGCTACCGCAACGCGGTTCGCTGGGCAGTGGCAAACGACATAGTAAACGGCTACAGCGACGGGACGTTCCGCCCGAACGCCGTCATCACCCGCGCACAGCTCGCGGCGATCCTCGCACGCTTTGACAAAATGTGAGGTATTAAAAAATAACGGAGATGTAAATGAAAAATATAAAACGCATTCTCAGCTTCGTCCTCGTGCTCGTCATGGTGTTTGCCCTCTGCGTACCGGCACTTGCAGACAGCAGCTATGAGCCCTACAGATACTATATGTGCGTAGGCGACAGCATCGCCGCGGGCTGCGGCCTTACAAAGGACGGCAGCGAGACCTATTTCGATCAGGAGACCGACGATCCGAGCTATATATTAGATCCGGACTATCTCTATCACGGCTTTGATTTCACCGCCGTGCCGAAGGCGTATCACAGCCTCGTTGCAAACGCGCTCGACGCAAAGCTCCTGCAATACGCGCTCAGCGGTATGCGCGCCGTGGAGTTCAGATACTTCCTTGAGGGCGTTTACAATGACTTTGACACGACCTACACATGGGGCAACAAATGGTACGATTTTGACGGCAGCGGCTCGTTCACGCTCAGCGATCTCAAATATGTCACCGATCAGAAGGACTATACCGAGGCCATCAAGAAGACCAATCTTATCAGCATAAATCTCGGCTCGAACGACGTGTTCTCAATGTCTGCGTCCCTGGTCCTCAAGGAGTACACCGAGGATACGGAGAACGATTACCTCAAGGGCATAAAGGATTTCCTCAACAAGGGAGGCAGCATCGGCGAGGGCTTTGCAAAGCTCCTGCAATACTGTCAGACCGCCGGTGAGCTTGCAAAGCTCGGCACGATGCTGGCAGGCTACCTGACGATCGCGTATAATCAGTTCACCGTAAACTACAGCGCGGTCATTGAAAAGATATACGAGATAAATCCCGATATCACGGTTGTTGCTCTGGGCGTATTCAACCCCTTCAAGTATCTGAAGATCAGCGACAGCAGCCTGACGAGCCTGAGCGCGGTCACAGCGCCCACCGTCACCATGATAAACACCTATATCAGAAGCTTTGCGCTCAAGTACGATAACTTCCACTATGTCAATATCCTCGGCACGGAGACCTATTCGCAGAACGTGACCGACAAGAATTTCTCCACTTATTTCACCGTCAAGGCTCACCCGACCATCGCAGGTCACAGCTACATTGCCGAGCAGATACTCAGCGAGCTGCCCGAGCGCGGAACGCTCCCGTTTACAGACGTGCCCGCAGACGCATGGTACTATGACGAGCTCTACTACGCATGGTATAACGGCATGATAAACGGCACGAGCAGCACGGAGTTCACACCTGCCGCTACCACGACCCGCGCACAGGCCGTGACGGTGCTCTACCGCATGGCGGGCTCGCCGAATGTGAGCGGTCTCACAGAGCCGTTTGAGGACGTGCCCGACGATTACTGGGCACGCGATGCGATAATCTGGGCATATGAAAACGCCATAATCTCCGGCTACACTGCAACTGCCTTCGGACCGAACGACGGACTCACACGAGGCCAGTTTGTGACGATAATGCACAGATATGCCGGAACGCCCGCAGCAAGCGGCGATCTTGGAGTATTCTCTGACTCTTCCGCAATTGCGGGAAGCTACCGCAACGCGGTTCGCTGGGCAGTGGCAAACGACATAGTAAACGGCTACAGCGACGGGACGTTCCGCCCGAACGCCGTCATCACCCGCGCACAGCTCGCGGCGATCCTCGCACGATTTGACAAGCTGTGAGCAGCATTTTGTATGATATGACGCTCAATAGTCAATTATCATAAATCCCCCCCTCAAGCCGCGGCACTCCCTGTTAAACCTTACTTCCTTTTCTTCCTCACCCATTGCCGCGGACAAGACCGGTCACATAAGTGGCCGGTCTTTTTTAGTGGCGCATTTAG
>CAVDFD010000105.1:0-6176 GCA_963608145.1 Bacteroidaceae bacterium
GCCGAGGCGCAGTAGACGTATTTGCCCAGAGGATAGAACCACTTGCCGATGGGCTTGCGTGCGCCGAGGTTCACGGCCTCGAGCGCGAACTTCTTTCCGCCTATCCAGAAGAACATGACAGCCGCGAGCAGAGCACCGAGGGGGCAGATGTAGATAGAGACGACATCCATCCACTGCGAAACGATGGCCTGAATGCACAGGGCGACCGCACAGCCGATGAGGTGTATCACCGCCGTGGCCGGTACGCGCCGGAAATTGAACTTCTCCTGCAAAAATGCCACCGGCGCTTCGTAGAGATTTATTATCGAGGTCAGGCCGGCAAAGGTGACGCAGACGAAAAATGCCATGCCGACTATGCGGCCTCCGGCCATGCCGTTTATGACGTTGACAAGGTAGATGAACATAAGTCCCGGGCCGCCGGAATCGAGCTGTGCGCCGCCCGTTGCCATGGCGGGGATTATGACGAAGGCCGCCAGCAGCGCCGCGAGCGTGTCGAAAACGGCGACGTTGCGTGCCGAGGACGGGATGCACTCGTTTTTGCTCAGATACGAGCCGTAGATGACGCTGCCGTTTCCGGCAACAGACAGCGAGAAGAAAGCCTGACCGAAGGCGTATATCCACAGCTTCGGCTCCTTGAGCCCCTCGGGATTTATCGTCAGGATATACTTATAGCCCTCCGACGAGCCGGCAAGCGTGAAAACATACACGCCCAGCGCGACAAACAGCACAAACAGTATCGGCATCATGAGCTTATTGGCCTTTTCTATGCCGTCGGCAATGCCGAAGGACATGATGGCAAAGCTCACCGCGATGGCAATGACTATCCAGAGGTTTGCGCCCCATGCGCTTGCCGTTGCGCCGAAGGTGCCCGCAATAAGCTCCATGTCCTGACCCATTTCGAGCAGCTCGCCTGAAAAGGACATGAAGGTATACTTGAATATCCAGCCCATGACGCAGGTGTAGCCTATGGCCAGCGCCAGCGAGCCGAGGATCGGGATATAGCCGATGCGCTCGCCTATCTTCCGCTTTCCGAATCTGAGCTCGGTGCAATTACCGAACGAGCCCATGGGTCCCGCGCCGCCCGCTCTGCCGAGGGCAAACTCCTCAATAACGCCGGTGGACGCGATGAGGACGACGAAAATAAAATACGGGATAAGGAAGGTAAGCCCGCCCCAGGTCGAGACGAGCATGGGGAAGCGCCAGATGTTTCCCATGCCGACAGCCGAGCCGATGCAGGCGATTATAAATCCGCTTCGGCTGCGGAACCCGTCGCGCTTGTGTTCGTTTTTCTCCATTATTCTGAACCTTTCGCTCTCTCTATTTTGATATGCTTCCCTAACTATACATTGCCAATGCCTTAAAGTCAAGAAAAGCCCACCGTGTCTTCCACGGTGGGCAAAATGTTGGTTATGCTTTACTTCAGCAGACCCTTGACAAGACCCTTGTCGGTCTTCTGAACGTGCTTGAAGACCTCCTCGAAGCGGTTGAGGGCTTCGTCGATGATCTCGGGCGTGTCGGCCAGCGAGGTGTACAGGCGGCTGCCGGCGAGGGTGACGATGCCGTTTGCCATGTAAGCTGCGCCCATGCGCTCCATGGAGTCCTTGCGGACGTACATCATGTCCTTATTGCGCAGCAGGCCGACGGCGGACTTGACAAAGCAGTTCGACGAGAAGTCGAAGCTCATTGCGCCGGTGCACTCGAGGTGGACGATAGAGCCCTGATTGTAAGCAACGAAGGGCAGGCCGTAGCGCTCGATGAGCTCCTTGAGGCCGTCGCAGAGCCTGTCGCCCATCCTGCCTGCGACCTCGCAGGCGTTGGTGCGCTCGATCTCCTGAATTGCGGTGTAGCCCGCGAGACAGGACAGGGGGTTTGCAGCCAGAGTTCCGCCGACATAGGCTCTGTGCTTGCCGGTCGCAAGACCCGCTGCCATGAGCTGTGCATACTCCTTCTTGCCGCCTACGCCGCCTGCGGAGGGATAGCCGCCGGCCACGATCTTGCCGAATACGGTCAGGTCGGGAACTACGTCGAAGTAGCCCTGTGCGCCGGAGAGGGCAACGCGGAAGCCGGTAACGACCTCGTCGAATATCATCAGAGCGCCGTACTTGTCGCACAGTGCGCGCACGCCCTTGTTGTACTCATGCGCGACGGGACGTGTGCCGCTTTCGGGGCCGACGGGCTCAAGAAGCACCGCAGCCGTGCCGCCGAGGAGCTTATTGCGCTTGAGCACATGCTCGAGCATGTTCAGGTCGTTCGGGCGAACCTCGTCGGTCGTGCCGTAGCAGCCGTGGGGGATGCCGTGGGATTCGAGCAGGGCGCGGCTGCCGGGGATCTTCAGACCGTAGACCAGCTGATCCGACCAGCCGTGGTAAGCGCCGCCGATCTTGATGACGCGCTTATTGCCGGTGGCTATGCGGGCAATGCGCAGGGATGCCATGACAGACTCCGTGCCCGAGCCGAGCATGCGGAACATCTCGACATTGGGCATGTGCTTGTTGATCTCGCGTGCGATGAGCATCTCGGACTCGTGCAGAAGGCCGGTCACGGGGCCGCACTCGTTAAGAAGCTCGATGACCTTCTCGCGGACGACGGGGTAGTTGCTGCCGAGGATGGTCGGGCCGCCTGCCTGAAGGAAGTCGATGTACTTGTTGCCGTCCTTGTCGTAGAGGTATGCGCCCTCGGCCTTTGCCATGCACATGGGGAAGGGCTTGTTGAAGGCGAGGTTATGCTGAACGCCGCCCGGGATGTACTTCTTCGACTCCTCGTATACCGCTCTGGAGGCGGTGCACTTTTCGTCGTAGTACTTCATGATAACGTCCTTGTAGTACTCGTCGGAGACCTCCCATATGGGCTGGCTCGTCAGCTTCTTGAGCCTTGCGTTGATCTCGTTGGGATCGTCCCATCTGCTTATTGCACAGTTATTCATGCTCTTTGTTCTCCTTTTCCTGTTTTTTCTTAGCTATATCATTTGTGTCCTTGCTGTTGCGGTAGACCACGAAGTTATCCCACAGATATTCGAGAGAGAGGTTGAGCGCCATGTTGATGGCCAGCACTGCGTACTCGTTCCAGCCGTGTATATCGGCAAGGAAATGCTCGTTCCAGATCGTAAACGGCGCGAACGGCACATAGAACAGGAACACCAGCAGCATTGCCTTGGGCACGTTTTCCGCGCTCTGGAAGGTGAATTTTCTGTTGAAGGTGAAGTTCCACAGAACGCTCAGCACGAGCGCTATCGTGTAGCACACCCAGTGCCCGGGGATCTTGATGACCTCCTCGCAGAGGATCATCGCAACGGTCTCGATTATACCGGCAGAGGCTGAAAAAAGAACGAATTTCAAAACTCTCGCGGTCTCTTTCTTTTTCTCCGTTTTCATACGTCATCCCTTCCTCTTTGAATATTTTTTCTTATAGACAAAGCGCATGAGCGCCGTATCCGCCGTGTTGAGCTTTACCTTTGAGCCGAGACCCGCCGTGTGCAGAGCGCACAGCGCCGACTTTTCGGTCAGAAGCCGCAGCGCCTCGCGGTCATCGGGATCGTCTGCCTTGACGACCGCCCCTACGCCCTTTACATACACCGCATCGCGCACCTTCAGCGCCCTTACGACCTTTTTGGGCTTTGCCTTGACGCAGGGCACATGCGAGCCGAGCATCTGCGCCATATCGTCAAGCTGAGCGTGCAGCGTTTTTCTCTTATTCGCCCACATGACGGCATAGTCCCCGCCGTTGAGCTCCGCCGTGGGTATCTCGCTTCTGACCGCCGCCATGAGCGCCATCAGCTTATTCCCTGCAAGGCGCTTCGGAGCGTCCTTTCCGATGCACAGATTGCGGCGGCAGATATCCTCCAGCAGCTGCACACGCTCCATGGCCTGCTTTTTGTCCTCGCCGCAGACGACCACGCCGTGGTTTACCATGAAAACGGTGTGCGCACCCGTCTGCATTGCGGCCTTGACCGCGTTTTTGAGCTTCTTCATGCCCGGCAGACCGTACTCGGCCTTCGCAACGCCGCCGAGGGCGGCTTTTTCGGCCTCCGTTATATCCATGCTCTCAAAACCGGCAAGGCCGAGCGCCGAGGCGCAGTTCTGATGCGTGTGTATAACGAAGCCGACCTCTGGGAACAGCTCGTATGCCGAGGCGTGAACGCCCTTCTCGCTCGAGGGCTTGCGCTTGCCCTCCCATTTCATCGTGCCGAGCTCGACGCAGGCGATATCCTCCGGCGTCGTTTTGAGATAATCCAGACCGCTCGGGGTGATGAGAAAATGCTCTTTGTCAAGGCGGCAGCTTACGTTGCCCCATGTTCTTGCGACAAGGCCGGTTTTCAGAAGCTCCCTGCCGGTATCGCATATAAGCTCTCTTGCCATGCTTTCTTCCATGCTATCGCCCTCCTTCAGCTATTGAGCGCGGCAAAGTTCTTCTTATTCGCCGCGTAAAGATTTTTGAACACCGCATAGTTTCTGTCGTAAAGCGCCTTGTTTCCGGCGTTCGGCTCGTACCTGTTTTCTGCCTTTATGAGAGAGCCCGCCTCGGACAGGCTGCCTATGCGTCCGCTTCCGACGGCAACGAGCAGCGCAGCTCCTACCGCGCCCACGTCCTTGGTCGAAGCGACGGTCTCGACCGTACGCCCCGTCACGTCCGCGAGTATCTGGCAGGTCACCCTTGACAGTGCGCCGCCGCCGACAAAGCGCAGCGTATCGGCTGTTTTTACCTTCTTATCCTCGCATTCGAGCATCCACCTGAGGTGGTAGCATATGCCTTCGAGCACGGCGCGGAGCATTTCCGTTTTGCCGGTGTCGAGCCTTATGTTGAAGAACATGCCCGCCGCCTTCGGATCCTCGAAGGGGCAGCGGTTGCCGTGCAGCCAAGGGGTGAATATCACGCCGCCCGCGCCGGGGGGTATGGCCGCAATGGTGTCGGACATATAGTCGTAGAGGCTTTCGTAAATGCTCTCCTCGCTCTCGGCGACGTTTATTTTCTTGAGATAGATGCCGATCTCGTCGAGCACGAGGTGCTCCTTTACCCACTCGAAGCACTTGCCCGCCGTCTCCATCTCGGCAAAGTAATTGTATCTGCCCTCCTGTGCGCCGACGATACCGGCGATCATGGCGCTCAGATCGACCTCCTGCTTGTCGATGACCGTGATGACCCAGCCGGAGGTTCCGGAATAGATATGCGTCTGGCCGACCTCGGTGCAGCCGGCTCCCACGCCGATGAGCGTTGCGTCGCCGCCGCCGCCGTAGACCGGCGTTTCGGGTGCAAGGCCGAGCTCCCGCGCCGCTTTTTCGCTGAGCGGGCCGACGATATCGGTGCACTCGACGATATCGGGCAGGTGCTTGGGATCAACGCCGTACATATCGCACAGCGCCTTGCTCCAGCAGCCCTTACCCGGGCGGCTGTCGTACAGGAAGGTCGAATACGCCGAATCCCGCGTCATGACGCATTTTCCCGTGCAGCGGCAGATGAGATATTCCTTTACGTCGAGCCATTTGTATATTTTCTTATACGTCTCCGGCTCGTTTTTCTGCACCCATTTGTACTTCCACAGGGGGTCCTTGACGCTCGTGGATGCAGCCCTCGTCCTCACGAGGCTCTTCAGGAGCATTCCTGCGTTTACGCCGGAAACGGTGATGCCGTGGCTCTGGCACTCGGCAAACTCCCTGCCTGCACGCTGATCCATGTAGCTCATCGGGCGGCGCAGCGCATTGCCCTTTTCATCGACCAGCACGAGCCCCTGCATCTGCGAGCAGAAGGATATGCCGCCTATCTCCTTCGGGTCAACGCCGGTTTTCTCGATGAGGCGGCGCGTGCTTTTCCTCATGGCCTCCCACCACTCGTCCGCGTCCTGCTCCGCTCCGCCGTCGGGCATTATATAAAGCCCGTAGCCCTCATACTCGCCGGAGCACAGTCTGAGCGTTTCGCCGAGATCGAAAAGGCAGGTCTTAACGCCCGTCGTTCCGATATCATACGCGATAACATACATTTTCTTTCTTCTCTCCCTACATATATTTAATTTTACCTAACTTCCTATTTTCAGTAGCTCAAAATCGACTGCTGCCCTGCAATTTCAGAGAAAATATAACGCCACATTTTTTGTGAAAATAAATTTTCACGAAAAATCTCGCTACGCTCGTCAAAAAGTCCTGCGGACATTTTTGATGGCTATAATCCAACTCGAGGCGGGTCTT
>CAVDFD010000106.1:0-6114 GCA_963608145.1 Bacteroidaceae bacterium
TTTTTCATATCAAATTTGGCCTAAAACGATGCAAAAAAACTATCAAATCATGAGCGTTTACTATATTTACCTCACGCTACGCCTCGCTCTGCGACAGGACAAAGCGCTTAAATTCCTCCGCAGCGGGGGACAGTGTCATCGTCGGATCGGTCACGAGATAGAACATACGGTTCGGGACCGGACGCGATATCTGAAGGATCTTCACATTCAGGCGCAGCAGCATTTCCATATACGGGACCACCGCCACGCCGAAGCCCTGTGCGACGAGGCCGGCGATGACCTGATCCTCCTGTATCTCGTATGCGATATTAGGGCGGGCGTCTATCTGTCCGAACATATCGTTTATGACGTGCCGCAGACCCGAGCCGGACGTATACTGGATAAACGGATCATCCAGCACCTCCGAAAGCTCCGCAGTATGCTGTGAGGCAAGGCGATGGCTCGGCGGAACTATGAGCACAAGATCCTGCTTCTTGACGGGTATCGACTCGAATTTATACTCATCGGGAGCCCTTGAACTGAGCACAATATCCAATTCATGCCGCTGCAATTTGTGCATAATATCTGAAGTTACGCCGGTAAAGAACGTAAAGTCCACATCCTTATCCGCGTTCCGGCGCTTGAACTGCGCCGCGAGCGCAGGAACATATTCGATACCCAGCGTGCGCAGCAGGCCGAGCCTCACGATGCCGTTTCCGGCGGCGATGCGGTGCAGATAATCTATGCTGTCGTCGAGTATCTCAAGCGACTGGCGCACCTGCTTCAAAAACTCCTCACCGAAGCGCGTGAGCTCAACATTGCGTCCGTTCTTTTCAAACAGCGGCACGCCGAGCTCCTGCTCGAGCTGTGCTATTGCGTGGCTCAGGCTCGGCTGCGATATGTACATCTGCTCGGCGGCCTTGGTGTAGTGCCGCGTCTCCGCCAGGCGGACAAAGTATCTCAGGTGCGATAGATTCATCGTTCTGCTCCTCCTCTTCCGATAGTCCTATTATTACACAAATGATAGAAAAAATCTATAACTTTATTCGTTTTAACGATTTGTTAAATAATGCACAACATGCTATGCTTCAGACAACGAAGCTCAGGGCGGCGCAGCCGCTCGGAGCATCACGGAAACAAAATATTACGGAAGGACGGGAGAAACGAGATGAGTCAGAAACGCTACTATCCGACAGCCCTCGCACTGTACATAACATACTTCGTGCTCGGCATATCCTCATCTGTCATGGGACACTACAAGCAGGAGTTTGCGGCACTCTGGGGCTCTGTCCCCGGCGCGGACGGAGTTTACGACATATCCGCCGTCGTCGCCGTAATTGCCGCCATCGGTCTTGGCCGTCTGATAGCCTTCCCCGTCGCGGGGCCGCTCTCCGACAAGCTCGGCAGACGGCTCTCGGCACTGATAGGCTGCGCGCTGTACGCCGTGTTCTTCACCGGCATCACCTTTACGACGAACTTGTATTGGGGCTATGCCTTTGCGATAGTAAGCGGCATGGGCAATTCCTTCCTCGATACGAGCATCACCCCCTCCTGCATGGAGATATTCAAGGAGAAGGGAACTATAGCGAACATCTTCACGAAGCTTGCCGTGTCCCTTGCGCAGTTCCTTCTGCCCTTTGCGATACTCGCCGTTGAAGCCAACGGACTTCCCTTCAACACCGTGTTCCTCGCCGGAGCTGCAATAATCATTCTCGACGGCATCGCACTCGTGTTCCTGCCCTTCCCGCCGCGTGAGCAGGCAGCAGCGACAGAGACGGGCGAAAAGGAGAAAATGCACTTCACCCCGTCGGCGGTGATCCTCGTTGCGCTCGGCTTTACCAGCTCCACGACCTTCATGATCTGGATGAACTGCAATCAGGAGCTCGGCTCGCTCTACGGGCTGGCAAACCCCAGCATGATCCAGACCTGGTACTCCCTCGGCATAGTCGCCGCTCTGTTTATAAACGCGGCCCTTCTGAGCAGGGGAGTCAAGCCCGCCAAGATACTTATAGTGTATCCGGCCTGCGCATTCATAACGCTCGGCATCGTGTTCCTCGTTCAGGTACCGGCAGTGTGTCTGGTCGGCGGCTTCTTCGTGGGCTTCTTCGCAGCAGGCGGCGTTCTTCAGCTCGTCACCTCGGTCGCGAACGAAATGTTCCCCAAAAACCGCGGCGTTATCACCTCGATAGTCATGATATCCTCATCCGTGGCAAACTACGCCGTTCTGAACGCGGCAAGCCTCATCACCCGAGTCTCCGGCACGGACGGCCCGCGGTATGTGCTGCTGTTCAATATGGCAGTAACTCTTATAGGCGTAATCCTCGCAGTAGTTTTAAACAGACGTATAGAAACCGACACGGCGGCACAGGCACAGCCTGCCGCAGATTAAAGGAGGAAAATCAAAATGAGCAAACAGCATCCCATTACAATCAGTTCTTGGACACTCGGCGATCAGTGCAGCTTTGAAGAGCGCGTGAGCGCGGCGAAGGCTGCCGGCTTTGAGGGCATAGGCCTGCGTGCAGAGACCTATGTTGATGCCCTCAACGAAGGTCTTTTTGACAGCGACATCCTTGCGATTCTCGAAAAATACGACATGAAGGTAACAGAGGTCGAGTACATCGTCCAGTGGGCGGAGGAAAAGCGCTCCTACGAGGAGAAGTACAAGGAGCAGCTGTGCTTCCATATGTGCGAGCTGTTCGGCGTGAACCATATAAACTGCGGTCTGATGGAGAACTACTCCGTCGAGTGGACCGCGCAGAAGCTCAAGGAGCTGTGCGGCCGCGCAGGAAAGTACACCATCGGCGTTGAGCCCATGCCCTACAGCGGACTGCCCGGCATCCGCAAGGCTTGGGAGGTCGTAAAAGCCTCCGGCTGCGATAACGCAAAGCTCATCCTCGACTCCTGGCACTGGATCCGCGCCGGACAGAGCTACGATCCCGAGCTGATGGCTGATATCCCCGCAGAGAAGATCGTTTCCATCCAGCTCAACGACGTGCAGGCTCGTGCCTACGCCGCTTCGATACTCCGCGACGAGTCCATGCACGACCGTGCGCTTCCCGGCAAGGGCTACGGCGACTCCGCCGGCTTTGTCGATATGATCAAGGCCAAGGGCATCTCCCCCGCCGTTGTCGGCGTTGAGGTCATTAGCGACGAGATTCTGGCCGCCGGCGTTGCCGAGGCTGCAAAGGCAAACTTCAGCGCCGTATCCGAGCTGCTTGCAGATACATGGCCCGAGATGTGCAGCTGATAAAACATAGGAGGAAATAACATGGAACACAGAATTGACGGACACACCAGGCTCTTCTGCCTGATCGGATCTCCCGTAGGTCACTCCGGCTCCCCTGCGATGTATAACTACAGCTTTGACAAGCTGGGTCTGAATAACGCATACCTTGCCTTTGACATTCCCCTCGAAAAAGTCGGTGAGGCAGTAAAGGCGCTCAGGCTCATGAACGTCGGAGGCTTCAATATCACAATGCCCGGCAAGACCGCCGTGTGCGATTACCTTGACGAGCTGTCACCCGCGGTAAAGCTCATCGGGGCGTGCAACACCGTCACCGTCGGCGAGGACGGCAAGCTCACCGGCCACAACACCGACGGCGTAGGCTTCGTGCGCAACCTCGAAAAGCACGGTGTCTCCGTTAAGGGCAAAAGCATAGTCGTTCTGGGTGCAGGCGGCGCTGCGACCGCGCTGAGCATCCAGTGCGCCCTCGACGGTGCAAAGAAGATCGTCATTTTGAACCGCAAGAGCTCCAAGAGCTTTGCAAATGCAGAGCAGACGGTTGAGAAGATCGTCTCCAACATCCCCGGCTGCGAGGCCGAGGCTGACGACCTCGGCGATGCGAAGGTCGTCGCCAAGGCTGTCGGTGCCTGCGACATTCTGGTCAACGCGACCAAGGTCGGCATGGCTCCGATGGATCATGATTCGCTCGTCGATCCCGACCTCTACCGTCCCGATCTCGTCGTTGCGGACACCGTCTACAATCCCCGCGAGACGCGCATGATAAAGGAAGCCGCGGCTGCCGGCTGCCTTACCGTCGGCGGCATAGGCATGCTGCTTCAGCAGGGCGTTGAGGCTTTCCGCCTCTTCACCGGCAAGGAAATGCCGGAGGACGAGGTAGCCGCAAAATTCTTCAGCTGAAGCAACAACATATCAGAGAGGTGCATAAGATGAAATTCCCCACGATGTTCAGCCCCATTAATATCGGCACTGTCACCGTTCCTAACCGTTTTGTCGTTCCGCCGATGGGCAACAACTTTGCCAATTCCGACGGTTCGCTGTCCGATCGTTCGGCAGCCTACTATGAGGCTCGCGCCAAGGGCGGCTTCGGACTGATAACCATAGAATCGACCGTCGTCTACTCCGAGGCCAAGGGCGGTCCGAGAAAGCCGTGCCTGTTCAGCGACGATGTCGTTGACAGCTTCCGCAAGGTAGCCGAGCGCTGCCATCGCTACGGCGCGAAGGTCAGCATCCAGCTCCAGCACGCAGGTCCCGAGGGCAACTCCAAGCTCACCGGATATCCCCTCAAGGCCGCAAGCGCCATGGCATCCCACTGCGGCGGCGAGATCCCCGTCGCCATGCCGACCGAGGAGGTCTACCGCCTCATCGAAGCCTACGGCGAT
This sequence comes from Bacteroidaceae bacterium, assembly GCA_963608145.1. GTDB lineage: Bacteria > Bacillota > Clostridia > Oscillospirales > Oscillospiraceae > F23-B02. The sequence goes on from CAVDFD010000106.1 coordinate 4,603, forward strand.
GCCGCAGCCCGTGCTCAGAGAGCAGGCATAGACATGGTCGAGGTGCACTGCGCCCACGGCTACCTCGTCAGCACCTTCATTTCCGCACGCACCAACAAGCGCACCGACGAGTTCGGCGGCTGCTTTGAAAACCGCATGCGTCTGCCGCGCCTGATAATCGAAAACATCCGCCGCAAGACCGGCAATATGCCCATCCTCTGCCGCATAAACGCAAGGGACGAGGGCGAGGGCGGCCTGACCGTTCAGGATGCGTCGGCAGTTGCCGCCTATCTTGAGCAGGAGTGCGGCATCGACGCTCTCCATGTCTCCCGCTCGATACATCTGCATGACGAGTTCATGTGGGCTCCGAACAATACCCACGGCGGCTTCAACGCCGACCTCGTCACCGAGATCAAAAAGGCCGTTTCCGTCCCCGTCATCACCGTCGGACGCTACACCGAGCCGCAGTACGCCGAGCTTTTAGTACGTCAGGGCAGAGCAGACCTCGTCGCCTTTGGCCGTCAGTCGATAGCCGACCCCGAGCTGCCCGTCAAGGCGCGCACCGGCCACCTCGAGACCCTCGCTCCCTGCATTGCCTGTCTGCTCGGCTGCGTGCCGAATATGCTCGCAGGCCGCCCCATCACCTGCGCCATGAACCCCTGCGTAGGCCGCGAGGCGGAGATAGTCCCCGCCGAGGTACAGAAGAAGGTTCTCGTCATCGGCGGCGGCCCCGGCGGAATGTACGCCGCAATGATGTGCGCAAAGCGCGGCCACGATGTTATCCTTCTTGAAAAGAACACAGAGCTGGGCGGTCACTTCCTCGTCGCTTCGTATCCCCCCGCGAAGGGCGAGATCGCGCCCGCTGTCCGCAGCCTCATCGTCAGATGCCGTGAGGCGGGTGTAGATATCCGCCTCGGTGTCACCGTTACGCCTGAGCTCGTGGGCGAGCTCAAGCCCGACGCGGTTATCGTTGCGACCGGCTCTACGCCGCTTATACTGCCCATCCCCGGTCTTGCCGACTGCGGCTATGTAAACGCCGAGGATATGCTCACGGGCAAGTACAATGTCGGCAAAAAAGTCCTCATCGTCGGCGGCGGCATGGTCGGCGCGGAAGCCGCCGAGCATCTTGCCGAGCGCGGCCACGACTGCGATATCGTTGAGATGAAGCCCGTCGTCGGTGAGGACATCATGCCCGAACCGCGCAAGTACATCATGGCAAGCCTTGAGCATCACAGAGTCGGACAGTTCACCAACGCCCGCGTCAGTGAGTTCTTCACCGACGGCGTTGCCTATACGAGCACTCTCGACGGCAGCTCTCACGAGCTGCGCGGCTACGACAACGTCGTGCTGGCAATGGGCTACCGCTCCAACAACACTCTTTCGGCAGAGCTCGAAAAGCTCGTGCAGCAGGTCATCGTCATCGGCGAAGCACGTCAGGCTCCCGGTAACTCCATGATCGCAACGGGCGATGCTCTCGACGCAGCTCTGGCAATATAACAAGCTACCAATCCCCCCTTCCTTCCTATATAGCAG
>CAVDFD010000107.1:0-6086 GCA_963608145.1 Bacteroidaceae bacterium
AGGAGGTGAAGTCCGTGGCGAAAGGTGAAGATCTTTACATCGAGCACGCAAAGCGCGTTTACCGCTATCTGTTCTCGCTGTGCGGTGAGGCCGACACTGCCGAGGAGCTGACGCAGGAAACGTTTTACAGGGCGCTCAAAAGCATGGACAGCTATCGCGGCGAGGCTTCACCGCAGGTCTGGCTGTGCGCGATAGCAAAAAGACTGTGGTACAGGGAGCTGGAGCGCAGGTCAAGGACAGCGCCGCTCGACGAGGGCTTTGCCGAGAGCATAGCCGCACCCGACGACACCGCGCTGCTTACGGAAAAGCGCGACGAGCGCAAGCGGCTTTACCGTGCTATGCAGAAGCTCGACGCTGACACACGCGAGGTCATACATCTGCGCATAGCGGGCGATTTTTCCTTCCGCGATATCGGCGAGATACTTGGCCGCAGCGAGGTCTGGGCGCGGGTGCGCTTTTATCGCGGAAAGAAGGAGCTTTCAGAGATCATCGGAGGTGAAAACAATGAGTGAGAAGAAATTATCATGCTGCGTGGTGCGCGATCTGCTGCCGTCCTACGTTGAGGAGCTGACGGAAAGCGAGACCTCGGAGCTTGTCAGGGAGCATCTTGACTCCTGCACCGAATGTAAAAAGGCCGAGGAAGAAATGCGCTCGCAGCTCGGCATTGAGCACGCGCCCGCGCCGAAGCTCGGCTTCCTGCGCAGATACAGGACGCGGCAGCTGCTCTCCGCGCTTCTGGCGGCGCTGGCCGCGGTCGCCGTAATGTGCCTGCTGTACTCATCGGAGTTTAAGTATCAGAACACCGAGGCCGGACGGCTGGCCGCCGTTGAGGACTTCGTCACGCAGGATATGCCCGCACCCTATTCCGGCGAGGAGCCGCCCAAGCTCGTGACGGGCACTCCGCTGACCGTGCACGCATGGGCGGAATACGAGGACAGGCTGTATCTTTTCTATACCGCCGACACCGAGGATAACATTCAGGGCTTCGTAGAGCTCGAGCGCGGTATAAACGGGCGCTACAGGCCGCTGGACTCGATAGTTGCCCCGTCGCAGAAGACCGCAGGGGTAGCGGGCTATTTTAGCCGCGAAAAAGGTGTTTACCTTTTGGCAGTATACAACTGCCGCGGCATACATTTTGCTGATCTAAGCTTTAATGCCTGTCGTGACGATATCGATTGTCCCATTGTAAAAAACATTAGTATTTGGACCGCTGATTCTCTGCGCATCATGAGCATGCCGGATCTGCTCAGCTATATCGATGCGAACCCCGAAGAGTTCGATTACGCATACCTGGACTCTGTAACGCTTTTTGACAGTGAAGGTAAAGATGTTACCTCAAAGTACACCGATGAGAGCGTCGATCAAAGCTGGACGGGCGGTGTCGGCGCAGCCGAGACCAATATGGTCTATGTTTTCATGGCCATCGTTGCCGTCCTCGGCATCATCCTCGTGCGCTTCTTCCTGAAAAAAAGCTGATATTGATATGATATAAAAATCCCGACCTTAGGCCGGTTGAGACAAGAAAACATACGCCCGAAAAGGCACAGCAGGCACGAATGTCTGCGTTACGGCGGCTTGACCACGCACCTGCTGAGCCTTTTCGGGTGCCCGCAGTTTTGAGTGAGGGATTTTTCGTTCAGACAAAATAACAAAATCTCGGCAATACTTTGTGTATTACCGAGATTTTTTATGCCGTATGGGCGGAAAAGAGCCGCTCAAAACCGTGTGTTTGCTTATCTCAGCCGGCCTTTCGGTCGGGATTTTTTGATCCTGTCAAAACAGCATATCCTTTGAAAATACTATATCCACTCCGCCCATCGTTATCACGTCGCCGGAGAAGATGCGCTCCTTACGGTCGATGCGCTTGCCGTTTACATACGTCCCGTTTGTCGAGCCGAGATCCTGTATGTAATAGTGCCCGTCATGCAGCTCGATGGCAAAATGCCGGCGCGAGGCCTTGGGCGCGGAGTAAACGAAGTCACAGTCCTCGCTGCGCCCGAATATCCATTCGGTCCTGCCGCTGGCGGGCTCATGCACCGAGGCGTTGAGCGTTGAGTCCCCGAAGTTGTTTATAAAATCAAAAAGTCCCTTGAATTTATCTCCTGCCATGACTGCACCTCCGTCTTATGTATCCAGTATACCAACAACAAGAAAATTAAGCAAGGGTAAAAGAAGCTTTCCTGCGCTTGAAAAATGCGGAGATTTGTGATATCGTTGACATAATTAACATTGATGTGAGGTAACAGCTTGAGAAAGATCGCGCTATGGGAGGCGAAGCATCCCAAAACGGTGCTCCTTGCGGCGCTGCTGCTGCTCATTCCCGCGCTTCTGGGCTTCATCGGAACGAAGGTCAATTATGATATACTCTCCTATCTTCCGGATGAGCTTGAATCCGTGCAGGGCGAGCAGGTGCTCGACAAGACCTTCAACACCGCCGGAATTTCCATCGTCATCACCGAAAATATGCAGCCAAAGCAGACCTTGGCGCTCAAAAACGAAATACTCGAGGTAGACGGTGTGTCCTCGGTCATATGGGTCGATACAATTGCCGATATCGGAATTCCTGCCGACATACTGCCGGATGCGCTGAAGAACATATTTTACAGCGCCGACGGCAGCCAGACGATGATGCTCGTGCGCTATGACGCGGGGGACTCTGCCGACAGTCAGCTAAAGGCCATTGCGCAGATAAAAACGCTGCTGGGTAAGGACCAGTTCCTGAGCGGGCTCTCCGTCGTCGTTGACGATACGCGAGAGATCGCCGAAACGCAGGCGCCGCTGTATATTGCCGTCGCCGTGGCTCTTGCGCTCGCTGTCATGAGTGTGCTCATGGAGTCGTGGTTCCAGCCGCTCATCATCCTGTTTTCGCTCGGCCTTGCCGTCATATACAACATGGGCACGAATATCTTCCTCGGACAGATATCGTTTATCACCCAGTGCGTTGCGGCGGTATTGCAGCTGGGCGTTACGATGGACTACTCCATTTTCCTCATCGACCGCTATGCAGAGGAAAAGCAGCGCTTTGAGACACGCGAGGAGGCGATGGCCGAGGCCGTCACGGTGTCCATGACTGCGCTCATGGGAAGTTCGCTGACGACGGTGTTCGGCTTCCTTGCGCTGTGCTTTATGAAGCTGGGGCTCGGCTTTGATATCGGCTTTGTCATGGCCAAGGGCGTTGTCCTCGGCATACTGACGGTCATATTCGTTCTGCCGGCAGTTGTGCTGATGTTTGAAAGGCAGATAATAAAATACCGCCACCGCAGCTTCGTGCCGAATTTTACGCGGCTGAATAAATTCACCCTGAAGCATAAAAAAGCCTTTGCGCTGCTGTTTCTTGCGCTGCTCGCGCCGACGTATTTCATCCAGAAGAATATAGAAATGTACTACAGCATGGACAAGGCGCTGCCCTCATACCTGACCTCAATGGAGGGTCTGAGCAAGCTCAAGACCGATTTCGGCATGGCCTGCACGCAGTTTATTATTATAGACGACAGCCTTCCGGCAGATAAGCTCATCGAAATGGAGCGGAAGCTCCAGAGCATGGACGGCGTATCCTCGCTGCTTGCGTACAACTCCGTCGTCGGCGCGGCGATACCCGACGATATCATACCCGACGAGATAATGAGTCTGTGCAAACAGGACGGCAAGCAGCTTATGATGGTAAACTCCGAGTACGGCGCTGCGACCGACGAGCTGACAGCGCAGCTCAAGGAGATGGACAGCATCGTAAAAGCCTACGATGCGAACGCATACATAACCGGCGAGGGAGCGATAACTCAGGGGCTTATCGACACGACGGATGTTGACTTTGCCGTGACCTCCGTGCTGTCGATAGCCGCTATATTCATACTCATCGCAATATGCTTCAAGTCGCCCTCGCTGCCGGTGATACTGGTGCTGTCCATTGAGCTTGCCATCTGGATAAACCTTTCGATAAGCGTCATCATGGGCAAGGAGGCCTCGTTTGTCGATCCGACTGTCATAAACTGCGTGCAGCTCGGCGCGACGGTGGACTATGCGATACTGCTGACAACACGCTTCCGCGAGGAGCTGCAAAGGCTTCCGCGTGACGAGGCGATGCTCAAGGCTGTCGCCGCGGCGCAGCAGTCGATATTCCAGAGCGCGGGCGTGTTCTTCGCCGCGACCTTCGGCGTGTACCTCGTGTGCGATATCTACATCGTGCGCGGCATGTGCGCTCTGCTTGCACGCGGCGCGATAATAAGCGAGATAGTCATTGTGCTTCTGCTCTCGCCCGTGTTGTGCGTGTGCGAAAGCTTTATTGCAAAAACGACCCCGAGCTGGAGGTTAAAACATGAAAACTAAGCGATATATTGCCCTGCTGCTGGCTCTGAGCATGCTTCTTGCATTGCTGTCCGGCTGCGGAAACAAGGACGACAGCGAGCCGGAAAACACTCCCGAGCCGACAAAGCACCCCGAGTACGAGCTCACGGACAACGCCGTTAATAAGGAGGAGACGGTTTATATAAACGTTTCTCCCGACGGCGAGGTGAAAAAGCTCAGCGTCACCGACAGACTGCATACGGATATGCCGCAGGTGCGCGTCGAGGACAAGAGCGATCTTAGCGATATCAAGGACGTAAAGACCTTCCTTGAGCCCGTGCGCGAGAGCGATAAGCTCTACTGGGACATGGATTCGACCGATCTTTACTACTCCGGCAGCAGCGACAAAACGCCGCCCATGAAGATATCCGTCAGCTACACGCTCGACGGCAAGGCGGTAAAGGGCGCGGCTCTGGCCGGAAAGAGCGGCGATGTCACGATAACGATCAAGGCCGAGAACACGCTGAAAAAGACCGTCGGAGAATATGAGATATCCTGCCCCATGCTGTTTCTCTGCGGCATGATCCTGCCGGACGAGAACTTCAGCGAGGTCTCGACCCCGAACGGCGTGCTGCTCAGCGACGGCTCGCGGCAGCTCGTGTTCTTCGCCGGAGTGCCGGGCATGAACGACAGCCTCGGCATTGACAAGCTCGGGCTCGATTTCGGAACGACGCTCGGCGGCAGCGAGTACACCGTCACCGCCAAGGCCAGCGATTTTGCCCTCGGCAACATGATGTTCGTCGCAGTGCCCTTTTCCTCGATATCCTCGCTCGGACCTGACGATATCAAGGTCGGCACCGAGAGCGTAAAGACCATGCTCAGCGATATTCAGGGGCTCATGGGCGCGTTCAGCTCGCTTGACCTTGCCGACATGGTGCAGATGCTCTACGGCGACGCGCAGCAGATAGAGCAGCTTATAAACTCTGTAGGGCGTGCAGCAAAGCTATATAAGGAAAACAAGGCGCTCATAGACGTTCTCAACAAATATGTAACCGAGGGAAACCTCGCAAAGCTTGAACAGCTTCTGGCGGACATGCAGCGCATCGACACCAGCCGCCTGCAAACGCTTGCGCAGTTTACGCATCTGTCGGAGCTCCTTGAGCTCATCGGCAAGTTCAACACCAACATCGGAGCGCTTGCACAGTTTACACGCGATTATCTCGAGCTCGCGCCGACCTTTGAGAACCTCAACCGCGACCTGTCCTCGCCCGAGGTGCAGCAGTCGCTGGATAATCTGCCGACGATCATAAGTGAGCTGCAAAGCCTCGTAAACGTCATGCACGCAAGTCAGGAAATGCTCGAGCGCATGACAGGGCTGCTCGGCGGCGAGAGCATAAACAAGATAATAGCCTTCACGCAGAAGCTTGAAAACAGCGTGAGCATCGAAACGCTCACAAAGGCGCAGCAGCAGGCGCTCACCGAACGTATGCAGGCATGGCTCGACTTCGGCAGCAGCTACGATATCTTCACCCAGCGCAGCGATAAAATGACCTCCACCGTCGTCTTTGTCTACAAATCCGAGGCTATTTAGAGGCGATTTTTCAGAGGCGCATTGACGCAGCTACGGATACGCTTATTGCGGTGTCCCGACCGGAAAATGCCGACGAAATAAAAACACTGCCGCGTAACACGAGTGCGGTGTAATGTTGTTGCAGCAGCTTAAAAACTGCTCCGCACCGAAATCGGCGCGCCCTTGCCTTCCCCTTGCGGAGCTTGAGGGGAAGGTGTCGGCGACAGCCGACGGA
>CAVDFD010000108.1:0-6072 GCA_963608145.1 Bacteroidaceae bacterium
AAATCACAGGGGGTGTGAGCCATGGAAAAAAAGCATAAATATTCGCAGTATATCGGCTGGGGCGTGACGGCCTTTGCCGTCATAGCGGCCGGAGTTCTGTTTTATTTCGGCATCGACTACATGGGCAGCGTTATAAATGCGCTCAGCAAGCTCATGGGCATACTCAGCCCCTTCATATGGGGCCTTGTCATATCGTATCTTCTCATCCCGTCGATGATGATGTACGAGCGCAGGCTCTTCAAGCCGCTCGCTGCGCGGATCAATAAAACAAAGCCGCGCATAAAAAAGGACAGCAAGCTGCCGCGTGTGCTCTCGCTGATCCTCGCCGAGATCGTTATGCTGCTTATAATCACTGCGCTGTTTTACCTCATCGTTCCGCAGGTGTACGACAGCATATCGGCCATCATAACCAACAGCCCGTCGTATTTCGACACGGCCTATTCCGCGATAGACAATCTGCTCAAGGACTATCCAGAGATCGAGCAGTACGCGACAAAGATATTCGGAAACCTGACCGAGGCGCTGACAAAGTGGGGCACCAATACCCTCCTGCCGAGCATGGAAAACGTCGTTACGAACATAACGAGCGGCGTGTTCTATGTCCTCAAGGGACTTTATAACGTCGTCATCGGCATCATCGTCTCGGTGTACATACTTTTCAATAAGGAGGCCTTCATTGCGCACTACAGGAAGATACTCTACAGCATTTTTTCTCCCGAGCACGCAAAGCACATAACCTCGGCTCTGCGCTTTGCGGACAAGACCTTCATGGGCTTTATAAGCGGAAAGCTGCTTGACAGCGCGATAATAGGCGTGCTGTGCTACCTCGGCTGCCTGCTTCTCAAAATGCCCTACGCGCTGCTGATATCGGTCATAGTCGGCGTTACGAACGTCATACCCTTCTTCGGACCGTTTATCGGCGCTGTACCCTCGGCGCTTCTGGTGCTGCTGGTCGATCCTAAGATGTGCCTGTGGTTTATCATCTTCGTGTTTGTGCTGCAGCAGCTTGACGGCAACGTCATAGGACCCAAGATCCTCGGCACGTCGATCGGCATAAACGGCTTCTGGGTGCTTTTTTCCATTGTCCTGTTCGGCGGCATATTCGGCTTCTGGGGCATGCTGCTGGGCGTTCCGGTGTTCGTTATTATATACACGGCGCTCACTATGCTCATTGACCGCAAGCTCAAGCGGCATAAGCTCCCGACCGACGCGAGCGAATATATGAACCTTGATTATATAGACCCCGAAACGCTGCAGCCCGTGCCAAAGCGCAGGGCAAGGAAGGACGAAGACGGGAAAAAGTAAAAGCGTAAAAGCAAAGGCTGCACCACGAGCGGTGCAGCCTTGAAATTTGCAAGCTATCTGTGTGCGAGCGTATCGTGTGCACGCTTTAAGGAGGCGCACAGGGCGCGAACGTCGTCCTCGGTGTTATAGCGCGAAAAGCTTATCCTGACAGCGCCGTCTATGACCTGTGCCGGAAGCTGCATCGCCTCGAGCACATGGCTGCGCCCGCCTTTTTTGCAGGCCGAGGAGCGCGAAACGAAAATGCCGTCGGCTTCGAGGAAGTTCATGAGCACCTCGCTGCGCCAGCCCGGGAGCGATACGCTCAGAATATGCGGAGCGCCGCCGCCGATGATAAGCGCCTCGGGGATATCGGCGCATAGCGTATCGGCTGCGAGAGTGCGCAGAGCGGCCATTTTTCTGCAATTATCCTCCATGCCGGCAAAGGCGAGCTCGGCTGCCTTGCCAAAGGCCGCTATCTGCGGCATGGCCTCTGTTCCGGCGCGAAGTCCGCTTTCCTGAGCGCCGCCGCGGATAAGGGGCTTGATTTTGACCCCTGTTTTGATATACAATGCGCCTATGCCCTTCGGCGCATGGATCTTGTGGCCGCTTATGCTTATCATGTCCGCGCCGAGCTTTTTTGCGGAAAAGGGCAGCTTCATGAAGCCCTGAACGGCATCGGTGTGCAAAAGAGCCTTCGAGCCCTCGGCTCTGAGCATTTTTGCAATTGCGGCAATGTCCGTCACGCCGCCGGTCTCGTTGTTTACCATCATGAGAGTTACGAGCACCGTGTCATCACGCAGAGCGGCTCTGACAGCCTCAACGGAGATCGAGCCGTCCTTTTCGGGGACAAGATACGTCACCTCGAAGCCCCTTCCTTCAAGCTCCGCGAGCGTTTTGCGCACCGCGTCGTGCTCGACGGCGGAGGAGATGATGTGCCTGCCGCGTCTGGAGGCGCTCTCCGCGCCCCTTGTTATCGCCCACACGTCGCTTTCTGAGCCGCAAGAGGTGAAATAGACCTCCTGTGCCGCACAGCCGAGCGCCGAGGCTATCTGCGAGCGAGCCTTGTCCAGATATGCCTTTGCCTCGCGTCCCTTTGTGTGCGTCGAGCTGGGGTTTCCGTAGCACTCGGTCATTACCCTGTACGCAATATCCGCAGCCTCGGCGCAGACTCTCGTCGTGGCCGCGTTATCCAAATAAATTTCCATTTATCTTACTCCTTGGGAGATGATTTCGTTGAAGTATATTATATACACTCTCGGCTGCAAGGTCAACCAGTATGAGACGCAGGCGATAGAGGCGCTGCTCGTTTCACGCGGGCACAAGCCCTGCCGCGAGGGAGAACTCGCCGATGCCGTTATCATAAACACCTGCGCCGTCACCGCCGAGGCCGGACGCAAGTCGCGTCAGGCCATACACCGCCTGCGCGAGGAAAATCCGGGCGCTGTCGCGGCGGTGCTGGGCTGCTATTCGCAGCTGAGCCCCGATGCCGTGCAGAAGCTCGGTGCGGATATAGTCTACGGCACGGCTGACAGATTAAAGCTCGTCGATGCCGTCGAAAAGGCCGTCAGCACCGGCGAGGGCGAGAGAGCGCTCGATAAGCCCTTTGAGCGCCGCGTTTTCGAGGAGCTGCCAGCGGGCGCGGTGTCCGGCCACACGAGGGCGCTGCTTAAGATCCAGGACGGCTGCGTGAACTTCTGCTCTTACTGCATAATTCCCTATACACGCGGCAGGGTGCGCAGTCTGCCGATGGCTTCCGCCGTGCAGCAGGCTGCGGAGCTCGACAAAAAAGGCTACAGGGAGCTTGTCATAACCGGCATCGAGATCGCATCCTACGGTGTCGATCTTCCCGAAAAGCCCGGCCTTGCCGACGTTGTCTGCGCCGTCGCCGAGGCAGCGCCGCACATGCGCATACGCTTAGGCTCTATCGAGCCGAGCGTCATAACGGAGGACTTCTGCCGTAAGATAGCTGCCTGCGGCAGCGTGTGCAGGCATTTCCACCTCTCCCTGCAATCGGGCTGCGACGCAACGCTCAGAGCCATGAACCGCAAGTACGATACCGCCCGTTTTTACGAGGCCATGCAGCTGCTGCGGCGCCATTTCCCCGACTGCGGCATGACCTGCGACGTTATCGTGGGCTTCCCCGGCGAGACCGAGGAGCATCAGAGACAGACGCTCGCCTTTCTCGAAAAGGCACAGTTTTCCGATGCGCACATCTTCCCGTATTCGCGCCGTCCGGGGACTCCGGCGGATAAGATGGACGGGCAGATAGACCGTGCGGCCAAGGCAAAGCGCTCAAAGCAGGCACGCGCCGTCGTTGCCGAAACGCGCAGAGCCTTTCTGGAGAGCATGATCGGCAAAACGCTGCCGGTCCTGTTTGAAACGCAGGAGGGTACATACTGGCAGGGACACAGCGACAACTACCTCGAGGTCCGCGCCGAGGGCGAGGCACTGCGCGGAACAGTACAAAATGTCAGGATAAATGAAGTTTCGGACGGAATTTTAGTCGGAAATGTCATTTGACAGGGAACAGAAGAATAGCTATAATTTTAACAATGGCAAAAAACCGAACAGGAGGTGCTCACATTGTCAAGAGAAAAGGTCTATAATTTTTCGGCAGGTCCGTCGATGATGCCGGAGAGCGTGCTCGAAAGGGCAGGAAGCGAGATAAGCGATTATAAGGGCAGCGGCATGTCCGTGATGGAGATGAGTCACCGAAGTTCACTGTTCGGCGAAATTTTTGCGGAGACCAAGCAGAAGCTCAGGGCGGCGCTCAATGTGCCGGACAGCCACGAGATACTGCTTTTGCAGGGCGGCGCGACGCTCCAGTTTGCGGCGATACCGCTCAATCTCATGGTCAGCGGCTGCGCCGACTACGCCGTGACGGGCAACTTCTCGTCCCTTGCGGCTAAGGAGGCCGAAAAGTACGGCAGGGTACACATAGCCTGCTCCAGCGCCGACCGCGGCCACAGCTACATTCCCGCGCAGCTTTCTCTCAGCGGCGATGCAAGCTACTTTTATTACTGCGCCAACAACACCATCTACGGCACGGAGTGGCAGTCTGTGCCCGATACGAAGGGCGAAACGATAGTCTGCGACATGTCCTCGGATATCCTGTCAAAGCCCGTGGATGTCTCCCGCTTCGGTCTCATCTACGCCGGAGCGCAGAAGAACATGGCTCCCGCGGGGCTCACCGTCGTCATCATCGACAAGGCTCTTGCCGGACGGCAGGCGGATATCTGCCCCTCGGTCATGAGCTATGATACGCTCATCAAAAAGGACTCCATGCTCAACACTCCGCCCTGCTGGTGCATCTATATGCTCGGGCTGATGCTCGACTGGCTCGACGGCATCGGCGGCGTAAGCGCCATGCAGGAGATAAAAAAAGCGCGTGCCGGACTTATCTACGACGTGCTCGATAACAGCAGGCTCTATATCCCCCACGCCGAGAAGGGCTCGCGCAGCGATATGAACGTGACCTTCCGCACGGGCTCGGAGGAGCTGGATGCGGAGTTTGTAAAGGGAGCTGCGGCCAGAGGGCTTTTAAACCTCAAGGGTCACAGGCTCACGGGCGGCATGCGTGCGTCGCTGTACAATGCCATGCCCATGGAGGGCGCACAGGCGCTCGCCGATTATATGAAAAAATTCGAGGTAGAACATAATGTATAACATAAAAACGATAAACAACATTTCACCCATCGGCCTTGACAAGCTCCGTGATAAGGGCTGCAATGTCGCTGCGGATACAGCCTCCCCCGACGGCATAATCGTCCGCAGCGCGGATATGCACGAATACGAGGTAAACCCCGAGCTGCTGGCCGTTGCGCGTGCGGGAGCCGGCTATAACAACATTCCCATCGACAAATATGCCGAGATGGGTATCGTGGTGTTCAACAGCCCCGGCGCGAACGCGGAGGCCGTCAAGGAGCAGACCGTGTGCTCCATGGTCATGGCCTCGCGTGACGTTATCGGCAGCATCGAGTGGGTAAAGAGCATATCCGGCGAGGGCGATAAAATACCCGCGCTCGTTGAGAAGGGCAAGAGCAATTTTGCAGGTCCCGAGCTCATGGGCAAGACCGTCGGCGTGCTCGGCCTCGGCGCAACGGGAGCGCTGGTCGCAAACGCCTGCCTCGCGCTGGATATGAACGTCATAGGCTATGATCCGTTCATGTCCGTCGATGCCGCGTGGCGGCTCTCACGCGATGTTTCCAGAGCTGACGATATCGCAGAGATTTTCAGAAACTGCGACTATATAAGCATAAACATACCCTACAACGAGGATACCCACCATATGCTCGACGCGAAGGCCTTTGCCGCCATGCGCGACGGCGTGAGGATAGTCAACGAGTCCCGCGCCGAGGTCGTTGACGATGACGCTATGCTCGCGGCGCTCGAGTCCGGCAAGGTCGCAAAATACGTCACCGACTTCCCCAACGAGAAGATACTCGGCGGCAAAAACGTCATTGCTCTGCCGCATCTGGGCGCATGTACGCCCGAGAGCGAGGATCGCTGTGCGGAGATGGCCGCAAAGCAGCTGTACGAGTACCTCAAAAACGGCAATATCACAAACTCCGTCAACCTGCCCGCCGCAAAGCTCGAGCGCATGGGCGTGTGCCGCCTGTGCGTCATCCACCACAATGTGCCCGGCATGATAAACCGCATCCTCGACCTGATAACGAAGAAAAACATAAACGTCGAGCACATGATAAACAAGCCCCGCGGCCACTACGCCTACACGATCATCGACCTCAACGACGAGATCTGGGAGGATACCGCAAACACCATCCGCGC
>CAVDFD010000109.1:0-6020 GCA_963608145.1 Bacteroidaceae bacterium
ACCCGCACGGAGGCGGCGGCGCAGACGGCGCTGAGCACAGCCGCAGCCGCAAGTGCGAGGTACTGCCTCGGCACGACGCTGCCGAAGAGCTTTGACGGAAGATAGAGCGACCATATCGCCACGCCGCGCATGATGAAGGTCGGCAGAAACACCGCCGTTTTCGCCGTCAGGCCGAGGAACATCGGCGTGAGCAGCAGTGTGGCCGCGAGTATCACCGCGAGGAACATGCTGCGCGAAAGCTCCGAGATGAGCATCACGGCAAAGGCGAAAAACAGCGTGCCGACAAGACAGGTCAGAAGCTCTATAATAACAGCCTGCCCGATAGTCCACAAAAACGGCGACGTTATGTCCGTGAACGACTGCCACAGCCCGCCGCAGCCCTGCGTGCCGAAAAACAGCAGCGCATAGGCCGTGACGGAGGCTGCCATTATAAGCCACACGCAGAAAGCAAACAGCGCTCCCGCGCAGATCTTTGCCCGTGCAAGCTCGTGCCTTCCCCTCTTTGACGACAGCAGCAGCGCGTCGGTTCTGCGTACCCGCTCGCGGGCAAACAGCGGCGCAAGGCCGACGAGCACCGGTATGCCTATCGTGAGATGGAGTATATTCGCCGCGGCGTACTGAATGTTTTCGTAGGCAAGATCGTAGTCGTAAAAGGCCGTGTAGTCGTTTATGAGCCTGTCGTAGCGCTCCCTTATGTCCGCGCACACGGCCTCATCACCGGCGTATTCATCAAGAAGATCATGCTTTTTCAGCTCGGCATGAGCATAAAAATTTGCGGCAACAATATATGGCTCTGTCTGCTCATATTTGCCGATCCCCTCGGCATTCAGGCGATTATACGGCACTGCAAGCTGCTCCTCGATCAGCGCCTCGGATAAGCCCTCCTCACGCATATGGCGGCGAAGCTCCTCACGCTCCTCCTCATTTTTCTGATACTCGGGAGCGTTCAGGATCGCCTGTACCTCGGCATTGCGTGCGGCGATCCACTCATCGTCTATCGCGCCGCGCATTTTGCTTTCCTCAGCCTTCAGTTCCGTAAGCTCCGACCGTCGTGAACCGGCGTAAAACACACCCTGATGCGTGAACGCCGCGTACATATTCACCGCCAGCATCACAGTGAGCACGACGACCGTCAGCGGAGTGAACAGCTTTTTAAATTCAAGCTTTATCAGGTTCATTTTCAAGCTCCTGTCTGAAATAATAAAGGTACATATCCTCAAGCTTCGGCTCGACGGGCACGGCATCCGCCGTCGGGCGCGTTTCCGATACAATACGCAGATTCACTCCGTCGTGCGTATTGTGCAGATTTGTGACGACATACGCCGATGCGAGCCTGTCCGCCTCCTGCTGCGCAGCGCAGCACTCCCACACCATTTCGGAGATACCGCTGCATATATCCTTGCCCGCGTCCTCAAGAGCCGCCTGTCCGTTTTTCATGAGCACGATGCGGTCGGCGATATACTCCACATCCGAAACGATGTGCGTCGATAACAAAATTATGCGTCCCTCGGACAGGCTGCTTATTATATTGCGGAATTTTGCGCGTTCGGCGGGGTCGAGGCCGCTCGTCGGCTCGTCGAGAATGAGTATTTTCGGATCATTTATGAGCGCCTGAGCAATGCCGATGCGCTGACGCATACCGCCGGAATAGCTGCGCAGCTTTTTATCCGCGGCAGCACCGAGCCCCGTGAGTTCCAGAAGCTGTGCGCACCTTTCCTCGGCCTGATACCTTGTCAGCCCCTTGAGCGCGGCAAGGTACATGAGAAAATCGCGGCCGGTGAAGCTCGGATAATAGCCAAAATCCTGCGGCAGATAGCCGAGCTTGTCGCGGTAGCCCGCGCCGAGCTCGCGGATATCCTCACCGTCGAGCGTGATGCTGCCGCCGCTCGGCCTCAGAATGGTGCAGATCATGCGCATGAGCGTCGTCTTACCCGAGCCGTTCGGCCCGAGCAGACCGCAGACACCCTCGCGCAGAGTTAGCGTCAATGAGTTGACGGCAAGCTTGTCCTTATACTGCTTTGATACGTTATTCAGGCACAGTTCCATATACTCAGCTCCTTTCCTGCTCTGACGGCTCTCATCTCACGCCAAAGCTCTGCTGCCAGAAGCGCGAGGCTCACGGCGCAGAAAATATACCATGTGCGCATGCTCCACGGCGCAGACGTACTCACGATGCCGACGGCAGCAGAGACCGTCAGCGACAGCGACAGCGCAGCCGTGCGGCTGCGGATAAACGGCAGGGCGCGCAGCGCGATAAGCGTTACGAAGGCTGACGAAAACAGCAGCGCCGCGCCGGTAGTGAGCGTAAGGGCAAGCGCCGTTTGAAATTTTGCCGCTGCGATCACCGCCGCCGCCGTGACACCGATGAGGTCAGCCGCGCCTATTATCAGCAGGCGCACGGCCAGCAGCTCCGCTCCGCTTATGCGGCAGCTCAGCTCTATCTCGCTCATCCGGCAGAATATACCGCGCATAAGCTCGGGGCAGGCCAGCGTGCTGATAGCTCCGGCGCAGACTATCATCGCAAGCTGCGCCGACGCAGTGTCCGCCGCGCCGCTTGAGCGCAGGCAGAGCATTGCGGTAAGCAGCAGAAGCTGCACTGACCAGTACAGCGGCGAGATGCTTCCGAGCTGGAGTGCACACAGCTTTGTAAGCGGCATTTTCGCCGGACGGCAAAAGCGCATATGCCGAACTCCCATCTCTATCGTGCGCTCCACAGCGCCCTCCGGCGGTGCGGGAACGTCATATTTGATCTTCATCATATTCACCCTCTCCGAGTATTTTACGCATCCGCGCCATGCCCAGCCGCAGACGCGATTTTGCCGTTGCAAGCGGAACTCCCGTCACCGCCGCGATATCGCGCAGCTTCATATCGTGCCAGTAGCGCAGTATCACCGTGTCGCGCTGCTCGTCGGGAAGCTCGTCCAGTGCGCGGCGTACAGCGGCGGCGCTGTCGTTTTCGAGTATCCGCGTCTCCGCGTCAGGCGCGGCGGCTAAGCTCTCCGAAAGCTCTGTGTCCTCGGGTCTTCTGCGCCTGTAATAGTCGTTGCAGACGTTGACGGCAATGGTCAGCAGGTAGTTTGTGAACCTGCCCGTCACCGAATAGCCGTAAACGGCTGTGACGAGCTTGAGAAACACCTCCTGCGTAAGGTCGGCGGCCAGCTCCCTGTCGCCGCAGCGACGGAAGCAGAAGGCGTAAACGCCGTCGTAATGCCGACGCACGAGCGCCTCAAACGCCGCCTCGTCGCCCTGCTTTATCCGATGTATAAGTAGTGCGTCCTCCACCTGCTCACCTCTTTTCATATATATAAACGCAGAAATCGCCAAAAAGGATCAAAACTATTATAACATATTTTAAAGCCTCATCTTCTGTTTGCTTGTCTTTCAAATTGTTGTAATAATTTATTTCCTGTGGTATAATTTAAAATTATCATTGCACAAGGAGATGCGCCGTGAGACTTTATTTTTACGGACATGATTACAAATACGCAGCCGAGCAGATGCTGCTGTCGCTCTACCCCTCCGAGAGGCCGGAATACCCCGAGGGCAGGCCGGAGGGAGACAGAGTCGAGCTGAGGCTCTCGCAGGGGGATATCTTTACGACGGCAAGCTGCCGCCTTGTGATAAAAGGCGCGGAATACAGAGCCAAAAGCTCCGTCAAAACCGCTCTTATGACCGACGGTATAGTGCGCGATAAGCTTTGCAGCCGCATAATAAAAACGGCGTTTTACCGCGCCGCCCTGAGAGCGGGGCACGAAAGACCCGCGTGGGGAATGCTCACCGGCGTGAGGCCGGGCAAGCTCTTCCGCGAGGAGCTCAAGGGCAAAGACCCCGATGCCGCGCTGCGGAAATTTATCGCCGACTATGACGTGACAGAGCAGAGAGCCTCTCTCTGCCGCGATACCGCACTGGTGACCGAGAGCATTATAAAAAGCCTCGATGAGCGCGATATATGCCTGTATGTCGGCATACCCTTCTGCCCGACAAGATGCTCGTATTGCAGCTTCGTGAGCCAGTCGGTCGAAAAGAGCATGAAGCTCATACCCCCGTTTATGGATGCCCTGATGCAAGAGATAGACGCGGCAGCAAAAGCCGTGAGCTCTCTTGGACTCTCGGTCATATCCGTCTACATGGGCGGCGGAACACCCACAACGCTGAATGCTCAGCAGCTTGACCGGCTGTGCTCGAAGATAGAAGATTGCTTTGACCTTTCGCGGCTGCGCGAATACACCGTCGAGGCGGGAAGACCCGACACGATAACGGAGGATAAGCTTCGCACTCTTCATGCACACGGCGTTGACAGGATAAGCGTAAACCCGCAGACGATGAGCGACAGTGTGCTTGAGGTCATAGGCCGCAGGCACTCGGCCAGGGATATTCTCGACGCACTGGACACGGTGCGCAGGGTCGGCGGCATGGCGGTGAATATGGATCTTATCGCCGGCCTTCCGTCCGACAGCGCCGAGGGCTTTGAAAAAACGCTCGACACCGTCATCGGCCTTGAGCCGGAGAATATCACGGTACACACGCTCTCGCTCAAAAAGGGCTCGCGCATAACGCTTGAGGGCAGTCCCATTCCGTCCGACGGCGAGGTGGGAAAAATGCTCGATCTTGCAGCCGAAAGGCTGCGGCGCGGCGGCTGGGCTCCGTATTATCTGTACAGGCAGAAGTTCATGTCCGGCGGCTTTGAAAACGTCGGCTGGGCAAGACCGGGCAGCGAGAACATTTACAACGTGTGCATTATGGAGGAGCTGTGCTCCATCGTCGCGCTCGGCGGCGGAGGCTCAACGAAGCTCATATCCCCCTCAGGCGGGCGGAACATCCGATTCTTCGCTCCGAAATATCCGAGCGAATACATATCAGGTATACAAAAGACCTGCAGCGACAAGCAGGGTATAATAGATTTCTATAGTAAGGAGAACGAAAAATAATGGCATTTGACCTTAAAGAGATAAACTTTCGCACGGTCGCCGACCCCAAGGGCTTTATCGAAGAGTGCGACGAGGTGTACGCAAAGCGCGTGAAGAAAGCAGCGGATAAGATAATCGAAAACAGCCGCCGCAGTCCCATCGTTCTGATGTCCGGTCCCTCGGGTTCCGGCAAGACAACGACAGCTCGCAAGATAAGCGAGGAGCTTGAGCGCCGCGGCGTTCACGCCCACTACGTCGGTATGGACGACTATTTCAAGACCGTCGATCCCGCGACCGCTCCGCGCACTCCCGAGGGCGACATTGACCTTGAGTCCCCCCTGTGCCTCGACATGGAGCTGTTAAACGAGCACTTCACCATGCTCGCCGAGGGCAAGCGCATATTCATCCCGAAATACGAGTTTTCCCGACAGATGCGCGTGCTCGAGCCGTCAAAGTCGATAAAGCTCAAAAAGGACGAGATAGTCGTTTTCGAGGGCATACACGCCTTAAACGACATGATAACCGAAAAGCACCCCGACGCATTTAAGCTCTATATCTCTGCGCGCAGCAATGTCGAGTTCAACGGGCAGGTCTGCTTCAAGGGCACCTGGTTCAGGCTCGTTCGGCGCACGGTGCGCGACTATAACTTCCGCGGCGCGGACCCCGCAATGACGCTCAAGATGTGGGCAAACGTCCGCAGAGGCGAAAAAAGCTACATCTCGCCGTTCAAGAACAAGGCAAACTTCCTGTTTGACTCGGCCTTCCCCTACGAGATGGCGGTCATGAACGAAACGGCGACGCAGCTTTTTTCCTCCATTCCCGAGGGCATAGAGCGCTATGACGAGCTGCGCACAGTGCTTCCCGCGCTTCAGCTCTTCGGCGTTATAGACGAAAAGCTCGTCGCTCCCGACGCTCTGATACGCGAGTTCATCGGCGGCGGAGAATATGAATAACATAAATAGTAAAAAAGCTCGGGCCGTCCGGCCTGAGCTTTTTAAATAACGCTTATAAAGGCCGGTTGAGATAAGAAAACATACGGTTTTGAGCGGCTCTTTTCCGCCCATACGGCACAAAAAATCTCGGTAATACACAAAGTATTGCCGAGATTTTGTT
>CAVDFD010000110.1:0-5966 GCA_963608145.1 Bacteroidaceae bacterium
CGCGCCGCTTTACCTCTTTTACGTTTTCTGCAATACTCATTTTTATCCCTGCTTTTTTATTCTGCTGACGTTCGTCAGCATGTTTTTTCTATGTTTTAGTCTAATCCAAGACTATCTGCATATTTTCTCTCAGTTCGCCCTCCCTGACAAGACAATAGTCCTCGCAGGAGAGAATGATATCGACATCGCAGCGCTCGGGGATGCCGGCGCGAAGGACATAGACAAACACACCGTCCGAATCGCAGTGCAGCGCCCCTTCGGGTATCTTTATCCCCTGCGTTTCGGAAAGGCTTATCCTGAAGGCTGCGCGGCGGGTGTTTATGACGCTTTCAAGTCCGGCGCGGCAGCGCAGGACAAGCCGCCCGTTCTCCGCGGAAACGACCGTCGCGGAGCACTCGTCCGGCAGCGAGAGCAAAACGCTCTGTCCCTGTCGAAATTTGTCGAACTCCTCCGTCTCGGCGGCAAAATACCAGCCGCCGGATACGATCCTGCCCAGCGCTCCCCGCGTATCGGCAGGCTCGGCGGAGGCAAGGCTTTCAAGCGCTGCGCCCTCATAGCCGTCAACAAGACTGCTGAACACTCCGCCGCAGGGCGCGTAAATGCTTTCTCCGTCCTCCGTCACGGCGAGCACGCTGCCGCCCGTGACCCTGTCGCCCGTTTTGTGCGTAAGGCGGGCGGACTTATCGCCGTACACGACGCACTCGTCGCGCAGGATAAGCCCCTCGGCAATGACGGAGAGCGTTTCCTCAGCGCGCTGCGCAGTCACTGTCTGCGGCGACTGCCCGCGGGCGACGAAAAAGGCAAGCACCCAAGCGCAGGCGGCGAGAAACACCGCGCAGGCGGCGTATCTCAGATACGCTGCGCCTCTCACGCCTCGGGTCTCAGCTCAACGGGCCTCGGCGGGATTATTGTCGATATAGCATGCTTGTAGATAAGCTGCTGCCTGCCGTCGGAGTCGAGCACGAGCGTGAAGCCGTCGTAGGCACGGACAAGGCCGTGCATCTGAAAGCCGTTTACGAGAAACACCGTGACGAGCGCCCTCTCGCGGCGCAGCTGATTGAGAAACGATTCCTGTAAATTCTGTGTCTTCTGCATTTTTATTACTCCTGTCTATGTAATTTTGACAGAAGTATCATAAACCACGGGAGTGCAAATATTCGGTCGAAGCCTGTCGTGCGGCATTAAAATCCGGCTGCGACGGCCAGAGGTACCACCACACGCCGTCGTCGCGCCGCAGCCATGTAAGCTGCCGCTTGGCATAGCGCCGCGAGGAGAGCTTTATGAGCTCCACGGCCTCGTCCCTTGACATTTCGCCCCTGAGATAAGCAGCAGGCTCCTTATAGCCTATGGCCTGCATCGCGGTACACTCGGGAGAAAGGCCGCCGCCGAGAAGCGAGCGCACCTCGTCAAAAAGTCCGTCTTCGACCATTTTATCGACGCGCTCGTTTATCCTGCCGTAGAGCGCGGCACGGTCGGCAAAGCTCAGGGCGAGCTTTACCGCGTCGTAGCGCTTCGGGCGCTTTTTCGTCTCCTCGTCGTGCCGCGTTATCGTCTGCCCCGTGAGGGTGTAGACCTCGACGGCGCGGACTATGCGGCGCTTGTCGGCGGGGTGGAGCTTCGAGGCCCGCTCGGGGTCAAAGCCGCGCAGATATTCGAGCATCGCCTCGCCGCCGATATCGTCGTAGCGCTCGTTCAGGCTCTCGCGCAGAGCGGCGTCCTCCGCTCTCTCGGCAAAGTCAAGCCCCGCGACGAGCGAGTCTATATACAAATTCGTGCCGCCCGCGACTATCGGGAGCTTTCCGCGTGAGAGGATATCGCGCACCGCCTCGTCAGCCTCGGCGACATAGCGCGAGACCGAGTAGTCCTCCGAGGGCTCGGCTACGTCTATCATGTGGTGCGCAATGCCCTGCATCTCGTCCTGTGTCACCTTGGCCGTTCCGATATCCATGCCGCGGTAGACCTGCATGGAGTCAGCCGAGACGATCTCGCCGTCGAAAACCTTTGCAAGCTCGACGGAAAGGCGCGTTTTGCCCGTTGCCGTGGGACCTGTTATAACAAGAATTTTTTCGGCCATATCACACTATCCTGCTGAAAAATTTATCGAGCTGCTTTTTCGTCAGCCTTGCGGAAACGGGTCTGCCGTGGGGACAGTATTTGACCTCTCCGGCTGCGACGGCGGCTGCTATGCGCTCAAGCTCGGCAGCATCGTGCCGCCTGCCTGCCTTTATCGCCGCCTTGCAGGCTACCGTGTGCAGTATCTCGTCCCGCGCCGACTGCGCCGAGACCTCAGCACCGCCCCTGAGCTTTTCGCATATCTCCTCGAGCGCGGACGCGGCCTCGGCTGCGTCAACGTCGTCCGGCACGGCGCGCACGGCATAGGAGCTCTGGCCGAAGGGCTCTACCTCGAAGCCCATCTCGTCGAGAAGGGCGGCGTTTTTGTCGAGCAGCTCCGCGTCCTCCGCCGTCGGGCGGATGATGACCGGCGCAAGCAGGGTCTGGCTCATTATCTGCCGCTCCTGCGTTTTGAGCCGGTCGAATATCATGCGCTCGTGCGCCGCGTGCTTGTCGATGAGCAGCAGCTCCTCGCCTATCTCCGCAATGATGTATGTATCCAGCGCCTCGCCGATCACGCGGCAGGCCGGAGTGCTGATTTTTTCAACATTTTCAACCGTTTTTTCAACATTTGCCTGCGCCGGAGCGCTCGAAAATGCAGGAAAAGCGTCGTTTTTTGTCGAAGCGTTCGTTTTCGGAGCAAGATCCCTTGCCGCAGCAGGCTTTTCATACGCCGGCGGCGCACGGAAGACGGGGGTCTGCCTCCGCTCGGGAGCGGAGCTCGGAGCTGCTGACCTTGCTCTGTATTCGTCCGAGGACATGCTGCGGAAGAAGTCGGGCTTGGGCTCGGAAACGACGCGGCGCGTCCCCTCCGAGAGCGTTATCTCAACAGGCTTCCGCTCTGTCTCAAGGCAGGCGCGCACGGTCTGGTAAACGAGGTCAAAGACCTTTTTCTCGTCGGAGAACTTGACCTCCGTTTTGGCTGGGTGTACGTTCACGTCCACAGCGCCGTTTGAAAGCTCCAGATACAGCACGCAGGAGGGAAAGCGCCCCGTTAAAAGCGTGTTCTTATACGCCTGCTCGACCGCCGATTGCAGCAGCAGCGATTTTATATACCTGCCGTTGCAGTAAAAATGCTGGTTTGCGCGATTGCCGCGCCCGAAGGCGGGAGACGAGGTGAAGCCCGTGAGCGACATGGCCTCGGTCTTGCCGGAAACGGGCAGCATCCCGCGTGCAGTCTCGCGCCCTAAGAGCGCGTACACCGCCGAGTCGCCGCGCCCGTCGCCCGGGGTGAAGAATACCTCCTCGCCGTCGCGCTTTAAGCGCACCGACACCTCGGGACGGCCAAGGGCGCAGTGCATCGCCGCCGCTATGCAGGCCGAGGCCTCCGAGCGGTCGGATTTTAAAAACTTCAGCCTCGCGGGGGTGTTGTGGAAGATATCGCGCACCGTTATCGTCGTGCCCTCGGGACAGCCGCAGGGCGACATATCGACTATGTCTCCGGCCTGAACCGTGACGCGCACGCCCTCGGGAGCGCCCTTTTCGCGTGTTACGAGCTCAATGCGGCTCACGGCGGCTATTGCTGCCAGAGCCTCGCCGCGAAAGCCCATCGTGCCTATGGCCTCAAGCCCCTTTTCGTCGTGCAGCTTGCTCGTCGCGTGCCGCATGAAGGCGATGCCCGCGTCCTCGGGGCTCATGCCGCAGCCGTCGTCGGATATTTTTATGTAAGTCGCTCCGCCGCTTTTGAACTCGACCGTCAGCTTTTTCGCGCCCGCGTCAAAGGAGTTTTCCATAAGCTCCTTTATGACCGAGGCGGGACGCTCGACGACCTCGCCGGCGGCGATCATATCGGCCAGCAGCGGCGGGAGAATGTTAATGCGTGTCATGTGATAACCTCATTATTGTTAATTATGCTATTATACATGATTTGTGTTGAAAATTCCACTGATTTTATGTTAATATACAATGTACGTCAGTATATTAATTTTTAAGGACAGCAGAAATGGCATACGAAAGAAAAGAGATAAGCATTGAGGAAATTCGCCGGCAGGAGGATATCTGCCGCGAGATAAATGAACGCTTCGTTTCCGAAAAGGCGCACCCGCTGGCAATGGTCGATACCTACGGCTGCCAGCAGAACGAGGCCGACAGCGAAAAGCTGCGCGGCTATCTCGCCGAGATGGGCTACGCCTTCACGCAGGACGAGTTCGAGGCCGATATCATCGTCGTGAACACCTGCGCGGTGCGCGAGCACGCCGAGATGCGCGTGCTCGGAAACGTCGGACAGCTCAACCACAGCAAGAAGCAGCGCCCCGATCAGATAATCGCCGTGTGCGGCTGCATGGTGCAGCAGGAGCATATGAGCGAGAAGATAAAGAAGTCCTACCCCGTCGTCGATCTCGTCTTCGGCCCCCACGATCTGTGGCACTTCCCCGAGCTGCTGCTCAAGACCATGACGGGGCACAAGCGCGTTTTCGCCACCGAGAAAAGCGACGGCTATGTCGCCGAGGGCATGCCCCTGCGCCGCGACGGAACGGTCAAGGCATGGCTTTCGATCATGTACGGCTGCAACAACTTCTGCACCTACTGCGTCGTGCCCTATGTCCGCGGCAGAGAGCGCTCGCGCCGTCCCGAGGACATCGTCGCCGAGGCAAGGGAGCTCGTGGCGGGCGGCTGCAAGGACATTACGCTGCTGGGTCAGAACGTAAACTCCTACGGTAAGGATCTCGGCTCGGATATTGATTTTGCAGACCTCATCCGCATGATAAACGATATTCCGGGCGAGTTTCTCATCCGCTTCATGACAAGCCACCCCAAGGACGCGACGGAAAAGCTCTTCAAGACCATGGCCGAGTGCTCAAAATGCGCTCACCAGCTGCATCTGCCCGTGCAGTCGGGCAATGACCGCGTGCTGAAAGCAATGAACCGCAGCTATACCTCCGAGCGCTATCTCGAGCAGGTGCGCCTTGCGCGCAGCTACATGCCCGACCTCGTGCTGACGACGGATATCATCGTCGGCTTCCCCGGTGAGACGGATGAGGAGTTTGAGGACACGATAAGGCTGTGCGACGAGGTGCGCTACGACGCGATGTTCACCTTCATCTACTCAAAGCGCGTCGGAACTCCGGCGGCGAGCATGCCGGATGCGGCTACCCGCGAGGATAAGCAGCGCAGGTTCGATAAGCTGCTGGAGGCCGCAAACCGCGTTTCCGCCGAAAAGCACGCCGAGTATATCGGCAGGACCGTCCGCGTCCTTGTTGACGGCGAGACGGGCAAGGAAGAGTACAACCTCTCCTCACGCACAAACGGCGGCAGGCTCGTGCACTTATCGGGCGACAGGTCGCTGATAGGAAAATTCATAGACGTTGAGATAACATCGGGCAACACATGGGCGCTCTACGGAAAGGTCGGAGAATGATGAAAAGCGAAAAACTCAAGAGATATCAGGTATCGCAGTCGCTGCGCTTCCCCTCGAACATATTAAAGGGCTTCTTTTACGCGGGGCTCGTCCTGCTTCCGGCGGGCATCATCGTCGCGCTGCTGGGCATCTTCGTTCCGGCGCTCGTGCCGTTTCGCGGGCTTGCGATAATCCTCGCGGTGCTGTCGGTCATCTGGCTGTTCGCCTCGCGCTTCATTTCCGAGTCCACCTTCGGCTTTGCGAACATATCCTTCACCGAGCAGGGGCTCATCTTCCGCACCGGCGGCGACAACAACCATGAGTACCGCCTCGGCTGGGACGAGGTCGTCTGCTGCGGCATGGAAAAGACGCGCCTTTCGTGGTGGTGCTACGTCTCCGACCACGAGCTGAGCGCACGCGAGCGCAAGGAGTTCCCCGAGTTCGTCGAAAAGGGCGTGTTTTACTTCAGCTACGCCGACAACACATGGGAGGAGTTCATGCGCTTTTTGCCCGAGAA
>CAVDFD010000111.1:0-5929 GCA_963608145.1 Bacteroidaceae bacterium
GCCTCGGATTTTTCATATCAATATTTATTTTGCCTTTATAGCTGCCTCGATCGCCGCAGCCTTATCTGCCGGAACAAGGCCCTTGCTGGTAACGAGATCGAATATCTCGCCGCAGGTCTTCTTATAGAACAGCTTGAGGGGGTACTTGAGAAGATTGGGAGCATACTGCTCGCACAGCTCACGTCCGCCGTTTACCTCGAAAAAGTCTTTGACTGTCATGCTTTTGAAATCCATGATGATCCTCCTTATGCGATTCCTTTTTAATAGCCCTGCCTGACGGCAGGGCATTTCCCTTTGATCTGATTATTTATCGCCGTACAGCTCGTTGAACTTTGCGATAAGTGCATCGGCAGCTGCCTGATCACAGTAGCCCTTTCCAAGAATATAGCCGACAACGTCCTTAGCCTGCTTCTTGTGGAAGGGAACGTATGCTATGCTGGGCATCTTGCCGATGACGGGAATGAACTCCTTGAAGAGCTCTTTGCCGTTGTAATCATCCAGAAACTGCTTACCGGTTACTTCATCAAATTTAGGCATGATTAATTCTCCTTTTCTTTTATGCGCGGATCTTCCCTGTGTCCGCCTTGGTATGTGACCATGTTACAACATCCGTGTCTTGTTTGTCAAGTGCGTGAAGTGCTTAACAAACAATTTCGACATTTTGAACAAATTGGAGCTTGAATTTTCTGCACTATTTTTTTGCGTGAAAATCACCCTCCGTGCCGTCGATAAGCCGTCTTATATTGCTTCGGTGCATGAAAACAACGAATGCTGCTGAGAAAATGCACATGAAAAGCATTGGTTTTCCTGCATTTGTGAGCGCTGCGGCTATCGGCAGCGAGACGGCGGCACACATCGAGCCGAGCGATACCTTATGCGTTGAAAGGCTAACGGCGAAAAATACGGCCATGATAATCGCAAACACCCAGAGCCCCGTCATGATGCCGAGCGCAGCGCCGACGGATACGCCCTTGCCGCCGCGAAAGGCAAAATATATCGGGAAGCAGTGTCCGAATATGCAGGCGGCTCCGGCAAGCGCCTGACCGCTCTCCCCGCCGAGGTACGAGCCTATGAGCATTGCGGCGACGGTCTTGAGCGCATCGAGCGCGAAGGTCGCAAAGCCTGCCTTCATACCGTACACGCGCGCCATATTCGTTGCTCCCGCGTTGCCGCTGCCTTTCTCTCGCACGTCGCCGCCGTACACACGCTTTGACAGCGGGATGGACGCGCAGAACGAGCCGAGGAGATATGCAATAAGCACGATGACAAGATATTTCACTGCCCCGCCTCCTTGCTTCAAAAAATTCAAGTATATTATATCAATATTTTTAAGTATTTCAATAGTAAAAATGCACAGTCCGAGACTGTGCATTTTGTGAAAACCTTATAATAAGCCGGACATTCTCAGGCCGCCGATGAACATTTTTATGCCGAAGGCCGTGACGAGCACCGCGCTGAGCTTTATCATATACTTCATGTATTTTCGCGGCAGCAGCGAGCCGAGTGAGCCGAACAGCAGCATGAGCGGCACCGTTCCGAGCGCAAAGGCCAGCATAACGAGCGCTCCCCTTCCGGCGCTGCCTCCCGACATTGCAAACAGCCACATGGCGTACATCGAGCCGCAGGGCATTACGCCGGTCAGAAGTCCCACGATGAGCGGACGTGAGGCAAAGCGCCGCCGCGCACCCGACGAGACGGAGCAGAAGCTGCTCTGCTGCGGTACGAGCGTGCGCAGTCCGGGCAGCAGCCCCCACATGTTCACGCCGAGGAGCGCAACGAGAATGCCGATCATCGTAAAGGCGATGCTCTTTGTCTGCACGGTGTAGCTTATGACCGTTCCGAGTGCTCCGAACACCGCGCCCATGGCGGTGTACGATACAAGCCTGCCGGCGTTATATCCGGCTGCCGCTCTTATCGGAGATGCACAGGCTCCCGTCTGACTGAGCATTATGCCGCCGCACATGGCTATGCAGTGCGTGCCGGTAAGAAGGCCGATGAGAAATATGTATCCGAACGGCGCGCCGTCATAGGCCTCGGGCACGGCGTTGAGCTTCAGATTCATGAGAAGCCAGACGAGCAGCACCGTGAATGCAGCGCATATTATGTCAACCGCATACTCAAGCTTCCCCTTTTCACCCGTCTCATATCCGGCGGCCTCAACGCTGCGGCAGAGCGCCGCTGCGTCCGTTATATCGGGGTCGTATACAACGTGTGCAAGTCCTTTAAAATAGCTTGCTTTTGCGGAAACTACCCCGCGCCTTGACATGAGCGCCGACTCAACAGCGTCAGTGCAGGCACGGCAGATCATGCCGCGGATCTTTATATCAGTCTCGCAGGTTTTCATCTTTCGGCTGCTCCTCCCCTCAAAAGAAGCGTGAATACGGCTCTCATTCCGAGTGCCGACGCGATGAGCGACATTGTCCTCGGCAGCTCGGCAGCTCCGAGCTCGGATATTTTTCTCTGGATGGCTGTATCCTTCCCTGCCCGCACTACGCTTACCTGAGCCTCTCCGCTGCGCAAAAGCGTTCCGCACAGCACGGTATCGCCCGCACGCTTCGCTCTGAGCTCCTTTGAGCCTGTCACAGCCGATTCATCGACCCTGCACTCGCCGGATATCATAACTCCGTCTGCGGCAAAGCGTTCGCCGGACAGGACGCTGAGGATATCGCCGGAGCGCAGCTCGTCTATGCTCTTTTCCGCAGCCGCTTCTCCCTGCACGACCCGCGCCGTTTTCGGCTGCATATGCGAAAGTCTGCGGGCCGACGCTCCGAGAGCGTACAGCGCACGGCTCTCCGCCATGCGGCAGATAAGCAGCAGCACAACTGCCGCCGTCAGCAGCAGGAACTGCGCTCTGCCGGCAGCGCACAGGGCATACAGCGCAATTAATATTACAGCCGCCGCAATGTCGGGGCTGAGCACTCTTCTTTTTATCGCTCTGAACGACGCACGAAAAAAGTACGCACCGCCAAAAAGCACAAGAGCGCCGAACAGCAGCTGTGCGGCAGATGATATATCCCAGAGCTGCGGCAGTGAAAAGAACAGCGCTGCAAAAATGCCGCGCATGAGCTCGGGCTGCGCCGCCGCGCCGCCGGATGAGGCCTCGGAGCTTTTTATCTCTATCTCGGCACTCTGTCCGAGCGCACGGCTTATCTGTTCTTCATCAGCGCCCACCGGCCAGAGCTGCGCCTTTATAAGGCCTCCCTGCTCTCCGCCCTCAAGCTGCGCTACGCAGTCGAGCGAAGAGAGCGCCTTGAGCGCCGCCTGCGTGTTTTCGCATTTTACAAGCAGCGTATCCGTCGGAACGGTGTAGCCTGCCTTATTTATGCATCGTGCAATGCCCGTAATATCTATTCTCGCCGCGTCGTAGCTTATCTCGGCGCTTCCTGCGGCATAGCTCACCCGCGCCGACAAAACGCCGCTCAGGGCGCTCAGGGCGCGTCTGAGGCGACTCACGCACGCGGCGCAGTCTATACCGTTTATTTTCAGCGAAACTTCAGCCATAACACAGAACCTGCTTTTTATTGACCGTTTGGTTAATTTAATATATCACTTCTTTACACATTCGTCAAGCTGATAACAAGCAATGTGTCTCCGCAAACTCTGAATTTGACCTCTCTGCCGTCATACTCCATGCCGTACACGCGCTCGGGGTCATCGTGGTAGCGCGGGCGCGGATCGTTTTCCAGTACCTCGGCAAGGCCGTCGGGCAGCGGCTCCGGCACACCCTCGCCGAGCTTGACGCTGAGCTTTTTAAATTGCGCGGTGTCGGTAAAGCCGCCCGCGGCCTCGGGGTGAGAGTCTGCATAGGCAACGTAGGGCTTAATGTCGAATATGGGCGTTCCGTCCATAAGGTCTGCACCGCGGACATGCAGCACGGGGCCTCGCTCTGCGCTGTACTCCACCCTCTCGAGCTCGACCGAGGACAGGCCGAGGGGGTTGGGGCGAAACGGCGAGCGCGTTGCAAACACGCCCATGCGCGTATTTCCGCCAAGGCGCGGCGGACGCACCGTAGGCGACCATTTGCCGCCCGCAGACAGGGAAAAGCACCATATCAGCCATATATGCGAAAAGCCCTCCAGCCCGCGCACGGCATCGGCGGAGCGGTACTCCGGCTCAAAGACTATCTCTCCCTTCACCTCGGCTGCAACGCCGCTCTGACGCGGAATGCCGAACTTTGTCTTAAAAGGCGTGTGTATTCGCGCTATTACCTTCATTTCATACATGTTAGTATATGCTCCTGTTGATTTTTTCCGATTAATATTATATTATATAGTTAATAAACTAAAAGTCAATTCACCGGGAGGCGAATTATTTGAGCTACGTTCTGCGCACAGAGAACCTGACAAAGCGGTTCGGCGATAAAGCAGCCGTAAAAAATATCAGCATGCAGATAAAAAAGGGCGATATCTACGGTCTTATAGGCAAAAACGGTGCCGGTAAGACTACGCTTATGCGCCTTGTGCTGGGCGCTGCCATGCCTACCGGCGGCAGCATCGAGCTGTTTGACGGACGCGAGAGCGAAAGCGAGTCGCGTCACCGCATAGGTGCTCTGCTTGAGTATCCGTGCATATACAAAAACTGCTCGGCGCTTGAGAATCTGCGGCGCTTTGCGATACTGACGGGCGGAGATACCGATGAGCTCGAGGACATACTGAGTCTCGTCGGCCTCGGAAATGTCGGCAGTAAAAAGGCCGGACAGTTTTCGCTCGGCATGAAGCAGCGCCTCGGCATAGGCATCGCCCTGCTCGGCCATCCTGAGTTTCTCGTGCTCGACGAGCCGATAAACGGCCTCGACCCTGCCGGTATCAAGGAAATACGCGACGTTATACTCACGCTCAATCAGAAAAAGGGCGTTACCTTTCTTGTATCGAGCCATCTGCTCGACGAGCTGTCAAAGATCGTCACGACCTACGGCATAGTCAGCGACGGTGCCCTCATCGAGCAGATAACGGCCAAGGAGCTTGAGAGCCGCTGCCGCCACCATCTGAAGCTCAGGGTGGACAACGTGCCCAAGGCGCAGGCGCTTTTATCGTGTATAGCCAAGCCCGAGTCGATCAGGGTCCGGGACGGCTGCATTTATATGTACGAGCTGCTCGATCAGAGCGACAGGATAAACCGTCTGCTCGTGCGCCACGGGATAAGGGTCAGTGAGCTTGCTGTCCAGACCACGGGACTTGAAAATTACTTTCTTGAAAGGATGGGCAAGTGACATGGGAAGACTTCTGCATTTTGAATTTCACAAGCTCATCCGCCAGAAGAGCTTTTATATCTGCCTTGCCGTCGCCGTGGCCATGCTGTTTGTTTCGACCTACACGACATATCTGATAAGCAAGGATGTTGTTGATGCCGCTCAAATGGGCATATGCGGCATGGAGGTCATGACAGGCGCGGCCTCCGGCGGGACGCTGGTCATGGTCATGGGCGTGTTCATTCCCCTTTTTGCCTGCGAGGACTACGCCTCGGGTACGATAAGGAACATAGTAACTCGCGGCTACACGCGCCTCGGTATTTTTGCCGCAAAGCTCATCACGGTTTTGCTGGCCACGGCGCTGATGACGGCTGTCTGCATGGCCTCGGGCTATCTCATCGGAACGGCATTCGCCGGCAGCGGCACGCAGCCCTTTGACGCGGACACCGTAAAGCTGCTGCTGTGTCAGCTCGCTGTCATACTCGCGGAGGCTGCGCTGTTTTACGCTGTCAGCAGCGTTTTGCAGAAAACCGGCGGCGCTATAGCAATATGCCTCGTGCTGCCAATGGTCGTGACTATCCTCCTCACGCTGGCGGACACTGCGCTTGCGGAAAAGGAGATAGAGCTCTCCGGCTACTGGATCGACCGCATAAACGCCTCGCTCGGCTCGTTTGACGTTACGGATAAGGATATGAAAAAAGCGCTGCTCACAGCGCCGGTCTATTTTCTTGTGACAAGCGT
>CAVDFD010000112.1:0-5917 GCA_963608145.1 Bacteroidaceae bacterium
AAAAATCTCCGTATCGTTGCCGATACGGAGATTTTTTTACTTAAATATATTCTGTTGCAGAGCCGTCTCTTAGTACATGCCCATGTCGCCTGCGGGAGCTGCCGCAGGTGCGGGAGGAGTGGGGATATCGGTGACGAGGCTCTCGGTTGTGAGGACCATGGAGGCGACGGAGGATGCGTTCTCCAGTGCGCTGCGGCAAACCTTGGTCGGGTCAATGATGCCGAGCTGGATCATATTGCCGTACTGCTCTGCTGCTGCATCAAAGCCGTAGGATGCCTCGCTGCTGCCGTAGACCTTATCGAGGATAACAGCACCCTCAAGACCCGCGTTTGCGGCGATCTGCATGATGGGAGCCTTCAGAGCCTTTGCGATGATGGCAGCGCCGGTCTTTTCGTCGCCGTCGAGGGACGCGACAAGTGCGTCGGCGGCCTTTGCAGCCGCGACATATGCCGTGCCGCCGCCTGCTACAATGCCCTCTTCAACTGCTGCACGGGTGGCGTTGAGCGCGTCCTCGATGCGCAGCTTCTTTTCCTTCATCTCGGTCTCGGTAGCTGCACCGACCTTGATAACGGCTACGCCGCCGGAGAGCTTTGCAAGGCGCTCCTGAAGCTTTTCCTTGTCGTACTCGGAGGTGGTGGTCTCGATCTGAGCGTTTATCTGAGCGATACGCGCCTTGATATCGGCAGACTCGCCGGCACCGTCAACGATAACGGTGTTCTCCTTGGTGACCTTGACCTGACGCGCCTGACCGAGCATGTCGATCTGAGCGTCCTTGAGCTCCATGCCGAGGTCGGAGGAGATGACCTGACCGCCGGTGAGGATAGCGATATCCTGAAGCATTTCCTTACGTCTGTCGCCGAAGCCGGGAGCCTTGACGCATACGCAGGTGAAGGTGCCGCGCAGTTTGTTGAGGATAATAGTCGCAAGAGCCTCGCCCTCGACATCCTCTGCAATGATAAGGAGCTTTCTGCCGGCCTTTACGATCTGCTCGAGCAGGGGCAGGATCTCCTGAATGTTGGTGACCTTCTTATCGGTGATGAGGATCAGAGCGTCCTCGAGGACGGCCTCCATCTTCTCGGTATCGGTGGCCATGTAGGGGCTGAGGTAGCCGCGGTCAAACTGCATGCCCTCGACGACCTCGCTGTAGGTATCTGCGGTCTTGGACTCCTCGATGGTGATAACGCCGTTCTGCGAGACCTTTTCCATTGCCTCGGAGATCAGGCTGCCGATGACCTCGTCGCCGCTGGAGATAGCGCCGACGCGGGCGATATCGCCGCTGCCGGATACGGGCTGGGAGTTTGCGCGGATCGTTTCGACCGCAGCGTCGGTGGCCTTTTTCATGCCGCGCTTCATAGTCATGGGATTTGCGCCGGCAGCGAGGTTTTTAAGTCCCTCGTTTATCATTGCCTGAGCAAGCACGGTCGCGCTCGTGGTGCCGTCGCCGGCCACGTCGTTTGTCTTGGTGGAGACTTCCTTAATAAGCTGTGCGCCCATGTTCTCAAACGGGTCGTCGAGCTCGATCTCCTTTGCGATGGTAACGCCGTCGTTCGTGATCAGCGGTGCGCCGAATTTTTTATCAAGCACAACGTTGCGGCCCTTGGGGCCGAGGGTGATCTTAACGGTATCTGCAAGCTGGTTCACGCCGCGCTCTATGGCCTTGCGTGCCTCTTCGCCGAAAATTATCTGTTTTGCCATAATACAAGTGCCTCCTTATTCTACAACAGCGAGAATGTCGCTCTGACGGACGATGGTGTATTCCTGCTCATCGAGCTTTATCTTGCTTCCGCTGTACTTGCCGACGAGAACCTTTTCGCCGACCTTGACTTCCATTTTGACCTCATTGCCGTCAACAATGCCGCCGGGGCCTACCTCGACCACTTCATATATCTCGGGCTTTTCCTGCGCAGACGCAGCCAGGAAGATACCGCTCTGGGTCTTTTCCTCGGCTTTGGACTGCATAAGCACTACTCTGTCTGCCAAAGGCTTGAGTTTCATGATATATACCTCCAATTATAAATATACGAAATTAAAAATTCGACCGAGTTAGCACTCTTTTGCCCTGAGTGCTAACTCGGTTATTATAATAGCACATATTTTTAAAATTTCAAGCCCCTAAAGCGAAAAATTCGCAAAAATTTTTATATATTTTTTCTTGCGAGTTTATTTCAGGTACATGAACAGGTCGCACTTGATCATTCCGTTATAGAGCTTGCGCTTTTTATCGGCGGCTTTGCCGAAGGTACGCTCGAACTCCGTGTGCGAGGACAGGAGGTACAGCTTCCAGTTTTCCGTTGCGCGCCACGCCTCGCCGAAGCGTCTGTAAAGCTCCTCCGCCTCCCGCTTTTCCATGATGCGCTCACCGTAGGGCGGGTTTGTAACGATGATGCCCTTTTCGGTAACGCGGTCAAAGCTCGCGGCATCGGCCTTTTCAAAGCGGACGATATCCGCAACTCCGGCTCGCTCGGCATTTTCACGCGCTATTTTCAGCGCGGCAGGGTCGATATCCGAGCCTATTATATTATAGCTGCCGTCAAACTCTCGTGAGGCTGCATCCTCGCGCTCAAGCTGCCAGACCGAGCGGTCAAGGCTGCGCCAGCGCATTGCCGAAAACTCGCGGTGCAGACCGGGAGCGCGGTTTTTGGCGATGAGCGCGGCCTCAATGGGGATCGTTCCACTGCCGCAGAAGGGATCGCAGAAGTCCTCCCTGCCGCGGTAGTGCGAAAGGCTGACCATGGCGGCGGCCATCGTCTCCTTGAGCGGAGCGGCATTATGCGCCGGACGGTAGCCGCGCTTGTGCAGTCCCTCGCCCGAGGTGTCGATGCACAGGGAGGCCATGTCCTTCATTATAGAAAACTGTATCTGATAGGTCTCTGCGGTCTCGGAAAACCATTCGATGCCGTAAACGCTCTTTAAGCGCTCGACTATCGCCTTTTTGATGATCTTCTGGCAGTCGGAGACGGAAAAGAGCTTTGAATTGAGGCTGTAGCCCTTGACGGGGAAGGCAGCGTCCTTCGGGATGAGCTCCTCCCACGGCAGTGCCTTCGTGCGTTCGAAAAGCTCGTCAAAGCTCTCGGCTCTGAATCTGCCGAGCTCGAGCAGCACGCGCTCTCCGATGCGCAGATTTATGTTTGCCTTTGCTATCTCCTCTGCGCCGCCCGTGAAATAAACTCTTCCGTTTTCGTTCTGAATATTCTGCATCCTCATGCGGCGCAGCTCGTCGGCTATCGGCCCTTCAAGGCCGAGCAGACAGGGCACGCAAAGCTTAAACTTATCCATATATATTTCTCCGTAGGTATCAAAATTCAACGCATTTTATCTTACTTCATATTTTTGCACTTGTAAAGGAGCATTTACTCTTAATATACGGATAAATTAATTTACTTAACGATTTCTTAACCAACTTTTGTGTAACATGACAAATTGTAATGCTAAAAATTCAGCAAAAGCACTTGATTTTCACAGTGCTCGGATATATACTGTTAACATCTTTGAATAAAAATTAACGATTTATTTTCTTTTATTAACACGAGAGGGTGAGAATGTGACAAGGCTCGAGGCAATAGACAAGCTCTGCGAGAGCTATTCGGTATATTTCGACGTAGAGCGCTTTGAGGAAAACGAGGAGCTTCTGGCGGCTACCTGCTTTCTGTACGTCCACTCCGAGAAATATGTTCTCGTCAAGGCGGCCAAGCTCTGGGAGGCCGACAGCAACGAGTATGTCTACATTTTCAATGTCCCCCACCTGACCAAGGAGATATTCCAGCGCTGCCGAGACTATGCCCACAGGGACGGCATGAGCCGCATAGAGCCCAAGCCCGGGCACATGTGCTCGTACATAACGGCGCTGTTTATCTGCGACAGCTGCGAGCCCGACGCAGTGCGTGCATTAAAGCGCACAAGGATATATAAAAGCTTTCGTCTGTCATATTACGGCTGGATGGATTTTCACACCGGCCTCATAGAGCTCCAGACGGGAAAGACTGCCGCCAACGGCAGCGGAAGAAGTGCAGCACAGCTTTTGAAAAAAACGCTGCTTAAATAACAACGAATTAAAAAAGGAGAGAACAAAACATGAATGCTGCTGTATTACTTATTGTCAGCATCGCCATCCTGCTTGTCGGCTATATTTTCTACGGCAGATGGCTGTCAAAGAAATGGGGAGTGGATCCGAGCAAGGCGACTCCCTCTCACACCATGGAAGACGGCGTGGACTATGTCCCCGCAAAAGCGCCCGTTCTTATGGGACACCACTTCTCCTCCATTGCCGGCGCAGGCCCGATAAACGGACCTATTCAGGCCGCCGTTTTCGGCTGGGTTCCCGTTGCACTGTGGGTACTCATAGGCGGCATATTCTTCGGCGGCGTGCACGACTTCGGCTCGCTGTTCGCATCCGTGCGCAACAAGGGCAAGTCCATAGGCACTGTCATTGAGGACAGCATCGGCCTGAAGGCAAAGCGCCTGTTCATCATCTTCGCTTACCTGACGCTCCTGCTCGTCGTTGCAGCCTTCGGCTCGATCGTCGCAAACACCTTCAAGGCGACCTTCCTTGAAAACGGCGCGGTAGACTACGCAGCAAGCGCCGCAAACGCCAGCACCGCGATGATCTCCATCTTCTTCATCGTTCTGGCAGTCCTGTTCGGCTTCTTCGTTTACAGAAGAAACGCGCCCCTCGGCATTTCCACCATCATCGGCGTTGTGCTTATCGCAATAGCAATGTACATCGGCCTGAACTGGCATCCGATCTACCTCAGCTACGAGACATGGATGATCATCTGCGGCGTTTACATCCTCGTAGCCTCCGTAACGCCTGTCTGGATCCTGCTCCAGCCGCGTGACTATCTGAGCTCCTTCCTGCTCTACGGCATGATGATCCTCGCCGTTATCGGCATCATCGGCTGCCATCCCAGCATCGACGCAATGCCCGCGTTCACCGGCTTTGTGGACACCATTGCCCCGACCGGCACATCTCTGGGCTACCTGTTCCCCGCACTGTTCGTCACCATCGCCTGCGGCGCGATCTCCGGCTTCCACTCCCTCGTCGGCTCCGGCACGACCGCAAAGCAGCTCGATAACGAGCGCGACGCACGCCCCATCGCATACGGCGGCATGCTCATAGAGTCCGCTCTGGCTATCATCTCCCTGTGCGCAGTCGCGTACATCTGGAAGGACTACGAGTCCGGCACCACCGTCGTCCCCACCGCAGTATTCGCGGGCGGCCTCTCCTCCATGCTCGGCGAGCTCTTCGGCTCCGAGGCACAGAGCGTCACCTATTCCCTGCTGATCCTCGCGGTCTCGGCCTTCTGCCTGACCTCGCTCGATACCGCTACCCGTCTTGCACGCTACATGTTCCAGGAATTCTGGCTCAAGCCCGGTGAGAGCGTAACGGATATGACCGGCGCACGCAAGGTACTGACCAATCCGTACGTCTCCACTCTC
Organism: Bacteroidaceae bacterium; assembly: GCA_963608145.1. Taxonomy (GTDB): domain Bacteria; phylum Bacillota; class Clostridia; order Oscillospirales; family Oscillospiraceae; genus F23-B02. Next base: position 5,437 of record CAVDFD010000112.1, read on the forward strand.
ATCACCGTTGTCCTCGGTGTTGCACTCGGCATGACCGGCTACGCAAAGATCTGGGCTCTGTTCGGCGCTGCAAACCAGCTGCTCGCAGCTCTGGGTCTGCTCGCGGTCGCCGCATGGCTCGGCAAGATCGGCAGAGACAACAAGATGTTCTACTTCCCGTTTGCCTTCATGCTGATCGTCACCCTGACCTCGCTGGTATTCACCATCAAGTCTCAGATCGGCCTGATCTCCGCCGGAACCGACGTAACTTGGGCAGTCGTCCGCGCAGTGCTTGCGGTCCTGCTCATCATCCTTGCCATCGACCTTGTCATCGAGGGAATAAAGACTCTCAAGAAGCAGGCTGCGGCAAAGGCTGCAAATTAATAAGTGTCCACAAAATACAAATTGCAATATGCAAAAGGAAGCCGTCATCTTTGGCGGCTTCTTTTTCAGCCTGTCAAAGAACTAAGAAAAATAGACGCAACGAGTAAAATCCAATACG
>CAVDFD010000113.1:0-5914 GCA_963608145.1 Bacteroidaceae bacterium
GATTGCTCTGAATGGTTTTAATATCGTCTCCGCTCTTGATAGAAATCACAGCATACATTGCAAAGCATGATGATGAAGAAAAGACTATTATGGCAAGCTTCAATATATAGAATAGGCCGAAGGACGTTGATCCTTCGGCCTGAGTTTTATTTATTTCAGTTTAGTCAGCTCGATCTCAATTTCATCGACACGAGCTTGCAGCTTTTTGATCTTGCCGGCAGCGAACAGACCTTTAATTGTAGGTATTTCGGCTTGCAGAGCCCCTTTTTCTTTTTCTAACTCGGCTATGCGCGCTAAGCGAGCTTCTTCGGCAACTCTTTTTCTTTCTTCGCGCTGCTCCTCCGCGGCTCTTTCCATTGAAGCTTTGAATTCCTTGTTTCTCTTAATATTCTCCTCTAAATCTTTTACGCCGTCGAACAGTTTCCAGCCCAAATTCCAATCAGGATTGCTTTTGGTAAATTTAGATTCTCCGCAGTATACAATGCTGCCATCTGCACGAACGCCTACTGTCAAATCAAGATACGAATAAACAGCTATAATATTGCGCCAATCTGAAACATCACATTGTCCTTTATACTTTGAAAACTCATCGTCTCCCATATACTCAGCTTTAACCGTACCGTCGCTTTTAAGCCCTACAAAGTAGTTGCTATGAGTGTAACAAATTGAAACAATATCTGTCCAATTGATTTTCATGTTTGGACCCGCTGTAGTTCCTCTTAATTTGTAAGCAAAGGCGTTTCCATCACTTTGTAATACTAAAAGTGTGCCATAGCTACCTGAAACAACATCAACAGCATCACTCCATTTTGCTTCCGCCTGTTTATCACCTGAATTTATGAGTTCTGCTGAGCCGTCGGCGTAGAATACAACAATTGGAGGAGAACCAAAATCTAAAATTTTTATACGAACAACATTTTTCGCCTCAGTAACATAACGCCAGCGATCACCATACTTGCCGTTGTAAATTACATCTCCGTTCTTGCATACTCCAAAAACGCCTACAACCTCATCATAAACGGCATATGCTACATCCGACCACTGGTCAATATCACATTTTTTGCTCTCGAGCAGCTCACAAGCCACAGCTGTACCGTCTGCTCTCAAGCCGGTAAGTCCACCCGCTTCGGCATTGATTGCCGTTATACCTTGCCAGTCAGCAACTTTAAAAGAATGATCTTCTTTGCCTACTACAACTGTACCATTTGTGCACAATTCCGCAATGTAAAAGAAATTACCGGCAACAGCTTTTACATTTTCACTTTTGAAGGCGCTGCCAGGATTCCATCCGAATGCTTTCACGGAATCATCACCGCAAAGCGCAGCAGCACCTCCACTTACTAATATGAGATTTACTGAGCAATTCGGATCATTGAATTTGCTGCGCACCTCATAGAGTTGCTCGCCCACTATGTTGGCTCGTTCACTCAAATCCGTCAGTACCTTCTCAAGCTCAGGGGTTCCATACCGGATGACCTTTTGATAATTTTTGCTTTTGGGCAAGAGGCTTGCATCGTATGCAAGCTCATCAATTGAATGAGCCTTTCTTTCAACCATCAGTTTGCCTAAATAAGCTTCAGCCAATTCCGGCTCTTTATCCAAACACGCTTCAAGGTATGAATCCGCTGAGCTCCATTCACCGTCCTCCAAGAACATGAATGCTCTCTTGAGTAACGCTTCTGTCGTAGCACTTCCGTTTATATTTATGGTTTTAGCTGTCGGGGCTTCAACTGCCGGCAATTCCTCTGCCTCTCCAAAATAGTAAGATAGGTTATTTGAGTGGCAATATGGACATTTGCTAAAATCGACTATCTTATCAGAATGCCGATTTGCTTGACCTTGCATGTACTGTGTATGAAATATTGTCCCTCCACCCAAAATTGATGCCAGCGCACCAACAGACTCTATGGCCGCAAGGCCGGAATTAGTGGCGTTCTCTTTTAAATCTTGATCCGTATAGCAGAAAATCTTTCCGCACACATTACATTTCTTCCTGTATTCCATTAAGCATCTCCTCCGTATTTGTTGCAAAAAAATCTTTATTTTCCCTATCAAAGATGATTATATGTCTTTTTAATATCTGTGTCAACGAAAGCATATCCTTATTTGCTCTAAAAATCTGCATGCTGAGAATTATACTATTTGCAGTGAGGTGCTTATATGGATTATTTAGATTGGTTCTACCATCGTATTTCAGAGCTGCGTATACAAAAAGGTGTTTCTGCGAGAGATATGAGTCTTTCTCTTGGGCAGAGCGAAAGCTATATTAACAAAATTGAGAATAGGCGTACTCTTCCGTCGATGACGGGCTTTTTCTACATATGTGAATACCTGAACATTACCCCTCAGGAATTTTTCAACGCAGATGCCGCCGCACCCCAAAAATCTAAAGAGCTGCTGACTGAAATAGAACGGTTAACTCCGGAGCAGGCAGACCACATAATGCTTGTGGTTCGAGATATAACCAAAGTGGAGAATCCATGATGGAACAAAGCAAAAATCAGCCGCAGCACGGCAAGAAGCCTAATCAGAAGCTGAAGACATTCGTTGTGCTGCAATATCTTCAGCGCAACACAGACGAAAATCATGTCTGCAATGCATCCGATATAGTTGACTATCTGAACGAGTGCGGAATTGCTGCCGAGCGCCGCTCGATTTACAGCGACATTGCCGAGATCAACAAAGCCATGTACATGATTGAGCAGGGCACGGATATAAACTCCGCCGCAGAGGAGCTCGAACAATACGAGGATGAAAAGCTTATCGTCTATGACGCAAAGCGTAAGGGCTTCTATTTTCGTCGCAGACAGTTTGACCTTAACGATATCCGGCTCTTGGTCGAATGCATATACTCAGCCAAATTCATAAGTGAAAAGCATGTAGGTCTGCTCGTTGATGTTGCCTGTTCAATGGTTAGTGATCCACAGGCCGAACGAATAAGGCGCAGCGCGACGTATTTGTTAGACCGTGTGAAAACCACAAATAATGCGGTTATACTGAACATGGATATCATAAGGGATGCCATGAGCGCAAGGCTTGACGGCCTGCGCCACACGCCCGAAAGGATCAGTTTCGACTACATGCACTATTCGATCACAGACCTGAAGCAGCATGTAAAATCCCGCTCTGCCGGAAAATATATTGTCAGCCCTTACTGTCTGCTGATAAACGACGGCAATTTCTATCTGCTGGCCTACGATGAGAAGGAGAAAAAGCCGGATAAAAAAATTAAGACCTACAGAGTTGACCGAATGGCCAATGTAAGTCTCACAGGAGAGCCCCGAAGCGGAGCGGATGAGTATAAAAGCAGGAGCGTAAAGGATCATGCTCAAAGCTGCTTTGGGATGATGAGCGGCAGGATCCGCAGAGTGGAGATTCGGTTCATTAATACGCTGCTGGATACAGCCGTTGAACGCTTCGGCAAAGGCAGTGATACGTTTTACCACAGGGAAGATGACCGCCATTTCTCGGTTTCTGCCGATGTTCAGATCAGCGATCAATTCTTTGCTTGGCTCTGCGGCTTCGGCAGACGTGTAAAGCTGCTCAATCCGCCCGACGTAATAGAGGAATTTAAAGCGTATTTGAATAAGATTCAGGAGATGTATTGATTTTTTCTCGCATATTGTTTGACAAGTCGATTATTATAGAATAATATTATTAGTAACACATCTAATGTGCTTTATTTTCTATTATTATTTGAAAAGAGGTGTTCTACAATGGATGAAAGCATTAAAATTAGGAGCCTCAATGTGTCTAATTATCGTGGATTATCTGATTTGCATATAACTGATTTGTCGACAATTAATATTTTTGTTGGTGCAAATAACTGCGGTAAGACCAGCGTGCTTGAAGCTATAAAACTTATGTCTGCACCTACTGATATTGGACAGCTTGTTGCGGTTGCACTTCAAAGAGTGCAGGCTACAAAAGATGAAAAACTAAATAATTTAGTCAATTATATGTTAAACATATTCCATACTGAAAAGGACGAAGATGCACGAAAATACTATGAAATAAAGCTTAGTGCAGATATAGATGGTGCTCTGTACTCCTACGATGTTGATGGCAATGTGGGAGAAGTTACGGATTCTGCTGCGGAAACAAAAAAAGTCTTCGCAGTGGCAATAAAAACGACAAAAGATAATAGAGTGAATACTTATTGCACGGGTAAACTTATTAATGGTGAGGACACCAAGCTTGAGGCGACCCAAGTTCCTCTTTTCACTGCTTTATACTTACACTCGAATGTGAGTTACTATAAAAGCTGCGTAAAGTTTCTTTCTGAATATATAATTGCTGATGGAAAACAAGATATACTAAAGATTCTTCAGACTTTTGATAAGCACATTGAAGATATAAGTATTGTTGGCAATGACATCTATTTGTTCAATTCTATATCCGGATCACTTCCGCTTTTCTCGTACGGTTCGGGATTACAGAAAGCACTCCTGCTAACATCTACAATTGTTAACTGCAAAAATGGAATAATATTAATTGACGAAATTGATAATGCAATTCATGTTTCTGCATTTAAAGATGTTTTTAAATGGTTTGTAGATGCGTGCATTAAAAACAATGTTCAAGCTTTTATTACTACACATAGCATGGAGGCCATTGATGCAATTTTAGATATAGCCCATTCAAACTACAGTAATGAGGATTTACTAAGGGTTATAACGCTTAGAAAGTCTGCTAAAGATAACTCAACATCCTCTAAACAGAGAACCGGTGAAAAGGCGTTTAAGGATAGAGAAATGTTTAGAATGGAGTTGCGCGTATGAACTCGATTATCCTTTGTGAAGGAATAGACGACTTGTGGTTTGTCGGATACTACTTGAACAAAGTTGCTGGTTGGGATGATTGCTCGAACCACGAAAAGTTTTGGAATCTATATCAACCTCATCCATTAAGCGGAAAACAGCATATACAATTCTTTTACAAAAATGATGACTGTGTTGCAATTTGGAGTGTTTCGGGAAAAGACAGTTTTTCATCGGCCATCTCACAAATCAGGGGATTTGCAAATGACTACCCTGATAATCCACCTGATTCAATAGTAATAATCAGAGATCGTGATAGAGACGCGGAGGAGGAGATACTTAGTAGTATTGAAACAGCATTTGATCACAAGGTCTCCCTATCAAACAAAACGACGACAGCATATTTAGAACTGCCCGAAGTGTCTGATGCTAATATGTTAGTAACGCCTATAATAATCCCGTTTAATGGTGAGGGAGCGATTGAGACGTTACTGATTGAATCGATAAGAGCCCAGGGCACAGAAGAAGCAGTTGTTGTGAATGAAGCAAACAAATACATAGATTCTCTGTTATCATCTGAAGTAGTCAAAGCACGGTATTTCAAACATGAAAGGCTAATTCTCAAGTCCCGTTTCTCAGCAGTAATTGCGGCAACGAATCCGACTCATTCAACTGGATCATTTCAAGATGTGGTTCTTTCTTGCCCATGGGAATCCTCGGCGCACATAAAAGAGTATTTTGGGACTATTATTGGTGCTATAACGTCACCGATCACTTAACAAGTAGATTAATATGTGTAAAAAAGAAGTAAGAAAGTTGTTTCATTCTTACTTCTTTTCTCTTATAAACTTGATATTATGAATGTGCCTTTCTACATGTTCTTGGCGTACCCTAACGTACCCTAACCGGCGTAATATTAGTGGGTTAATAATGCGTTTTTCGCATATAATTTTAATTTTTGCCGTGCTCAAAAAATGGTAAAATACGAGTCGAAAACTAATAAGCAAAGCAGCCTTAAAGCCTTGATTTATCAAGGCTTTCCGATGAAAAAACGGACGATTGGCGCAGCTGGTAGCGCATCCGCTTGACGTGCGGGAGGTCACAAGTTCGAGTCTTGTATCGTCCACCACAGAAACTGCACTTTTTAGTGCAGT
>CAVDFD010000114.1:0-5852 GCA_963608145.1 Bacteroidaceae bacterium
CAAAGTCCGACAGTGTAAAGCTGTCGGACTTTTAATTATTATTGCAAACGCAGCGCCTTGGTATACCGAGGCGCTGCGTTGTAATATGCCCAAATGCTTCCTCTTACATTTATTGTTGTCAACATGCACAAAAACAGGGTCATGCAGTGCACAATATGTCGAAAATGTATAAATAAGTTGAAGTTTTATGTTACGAGTGATAATATTATAACATCCAGACTGCGGAGATATATTTGCCGGAGTCATTTGAAACGGGGGAACACTATGAGAGACCTGAAGCATCTGATCTATTTTGAAAGTCTCCTGAGGGAGGCCAACAACGCGCTTGTAAAACAGGCGTGCTCCGAAGGTAAGCTGGCGCTTGCCTACAACTGCTCTTACATACCCGAGCCGCTGCTCGATATCGAGGGCTGCTTCGGTGTGCGGCTGCGTGCACCGGGCTGTACGAATCCGGATCTTGCGACCTATTACATGACAAACCGCTCCTGCCCTTATTCCAAGAGCATACTCGAGCGGGCCTTTGAAGGCGGATACAATTTTATCTCCGCCCTCATCGGTCAGGAATGCTGCACCACGATGAACCGTATGGAGCAGTATTTTGATTACTGCAAGCTCATTCCCAACGAAAAATTCTTTACCGCCTGCATCGACATGCCGATAAAGAAGGGCGACTGGTACGCCGGCTACTTCCGCCGCCAGATCGAAAAGAAGATAATCGCGCCCATGCAGGAGACCTATGGCATTGACTACTCCGAGGAAAAGCTCATGGATGCCATCGAGCGGCACAACGAGATATGCAGGCTCATTACCGAGATCGGCAGCTACCGCAAGCTCGGCGAGCCGACGATAACAGGCTATGAGTTCCACATCATCCAGCTCGTGACGCTCGTGTGCCCGAAGTATCTCATCGTCGATAAGCTGCGCGAGACCGCCGAGGAGCTCAAGACCCGCGAGCCGGACGAGAAGCCGGATTACAGGGCGAAGGTCATGCTCGTCGGATCGGAGATCGACGATCCGGAATTTACGAAGCTTGTCGAGATGTGCGGTGCCCGCGTCGTCGCCGACCGCTACTGCTTCGGCTCGCTGCCGGGCAGGGAGGAGATAGCCGTCAAGCAGGGACAGCACCCGCTCGATGCACTGGCAGAGCACTATATGCTCATAAACGAGTGCCCCCGTGCGATGGGCACGGAGAATATCATTGCCCGCAAGCAGTATCTGTACGATATTGCAAAGGAGTACAAGGCCGACGGCATCATACTTCAGAACATGAAGTTCTGCGAATACTGGGGCTATGAGCGTGCTATTGCGGCAAAGTGGCTGGCCGAGGGTCTGAACGTCCCGTCGGCGATACCTACCTGCCAGATAGAGCGCGACTATGCAAACGCGGCCACAGGTCAGCTCCGCACGAGATTTCAGGCCTTCGTCGAATCGCTTGAGATCAAGAAAATTCAGGCCAATTGAGGAGGGGAACAGCTATGTGGAAAAGAAAGATCAGCATCAAAGAGCAGTACGGCAGCCTTGAGCACTTTCTCAAAGGCGATGAGCCCTGCCATTACATAGGCCAGAGATATATCGAAGGCACGAACTTCTATGCCCGCCGCGAGTGGCGCGGAGTAAAGGACACTGCGTTTGCGTTTTACAAATGGCTGTGCACATGGGTCAAGATGGCGATATTCGTCATGCACGATCCCGTGCGCATAGCAAAGGCGTTCTGGAAATACCGCTGGCTGTCGGCGTACCTTGCCGCTCCCATGATGGTCGATAAGTGGATAGAGGGCGACCGCGGCGAGGCGCTCAGGGCAGACCTGTATGCGCTCGACTGCATGATCTCCGACTCGACCGATACTTTGTGGAAGAGCCTGAGAGCCGACCGCAGACTCGGCAAGACGAAGTGGACGGACGTAACGGTCGCATTTGACTACACTCTGCCCAAGCATATAATCTTCGGCTTCCCCGGACATTATGCGATAAATATGCAGCAGCACGCGGCCTTTATGCTGCCGCTCATGCGCAAGCAGCTGGGCTGCTACTACGTCGATCAGGCCGTCGCCTGCGGCATACCGGGCGATATGTGCACTCTGCCGCTCGTCGAGGTCGGCGTAGCCGTTGATGGGGAATACCCCGATATCGGCAACTGCTGGCTCACGACCAATAACCCCTGCGACGCAAACATGATGGACAACACCGCCATGTGGCGCGCACTGTCCAATGACGGCAAAAAAGCCGTGCATCCCTTTACCTCGCCGCTTATGTACGACGATCCGACCACCAAGGAGCTCGGTATACACGAGGTGTACTCCGCGATAGAGTTTCTCGAGCAGCAGTTCGGCGTTCCCTTTGACTGGGATGCATTTATAGAGCACATCGAGGACACCAACGAATTTAACCGCGGCTCATTAAACCGCTGGGATATCTACGCAAAGAGCGATAACGGCGCGCTCAACTCCGTCGTTCAGGGTCTGTTCCGCATCTATTTCTACCAGCAGGGCGGCACGAAATATTTCAAGAAGGCCAACAGAAAGATAAACAAGGTATTTGAAAAGTGCGTGCGCAGGAATATCCATCCGTTCCCGCTTGCGCGGCACCGCGCGCTGGCATGGTCCTGCGGCTCGACCTACTACGCCCACGGTGTGCAGTGGCTGTATAACTGCTGGGGCATCATGACCGTCATAAACATGGACTCGCTCACGGGTCACAATATCGTCGATACCACCGACCGCGACACCATGATGAGCGACATTGCCGACTGGCACGCGAGAACGCCCATGCGCACCCACACCGTCGGCGGCAACCGCCACCTGATGCAGATGTGGGAGACGGCTGAGAAGTTCAACTGCGATACGATCATCATGTACGACGATATAGGCTGCAAGGGCATGGCCGGAGCTCAGGGACTGCTCGAGGAGGAGTTCCACAAGCACCGCGACAGATTCAATATCATCTGGATGCCGCACTCTCTTATGGACTGCCGCATTGTTCCCACTAACGAGGCGCGCAAGACCGTCAATCAGTATATGCAGAGCGTTATGCACGAGGAGCCCGTTGACCCGACTCTCGTTGATTTCGACGATGAGATGGGCTGGTAAGAAAGGAGAAGCAGCATGAAAGTATTGGCTAAGATAATGGGAGCGGGCAGCCTTACGCTCGCGGCGCTTTTTGCGGTATACTATTTCAATCTTGATATGCGCCTTATGCGCAGCGTCATCGTGCCGTTTCTGGATAAGCATTATGACAGCGTAAAGCGCGAGCACCTGATCTGAGGAGGCAGAACGATGAGCTATACAAATCACAATATCCTCCCGAGAGCGCTGTCCTACGAGGAGAAGGAGAACAGGAAAAAGGGCATATACGACAGCTTTGCAAATTACCTCGTGTATTGCCCGAAATGCAAATACGTCGTCAAGACCAATATGTACATCCAGCGAGCCGAGGCGTATATCGACGAGCTGCATGAGCGGGGCACGGTCTGTCCCAAGTGCGGGGACAATGCGTGGACGCTCGGCTATCCGCTCGGAACACTTACAGGCTTTGTTAAGTTTTCGTAAGGAAAATGAAAATTTAAAAATTTCAAAGCATGTTATTGTTGATAACGCTGAAAAAAATATATCGTCTGGACTTTGATATAAAATTACTTTATATTTAAGTCGAGAGCGGCGGCTTTACCGCTCAAAAAATAATAATAAAGGAGACCGTTTGAATGAAGAAAAGACTGTCGCGCCTGCTTGCATTCATGCTCGTCCTGTGCATGTGTGTAACTCTGATGCCCGCAGCATTCGCCGATGACAATGAGGTAGAGATACTCTTCCTTGATACCTCGGATGTTCACGGACAGCAGTTTGCAACGGACTACACCAAAGATCAGGATCAGTCCGGAACGCATTATCAGTCCATGACACGCGTTGCGACCTATATAAAGGAGCAGCGTGCCGCGTATGAGAATGTATTTCTCAGCGACTCCGGCGATACCGTTCAGGGTACGCCGCTGACCTACTACTATGCCTTTATGCAGAAGGATGTTCAGGATCCCGCAATGAAGGTCATGCGTATGCTCGACTATGACATGTGGGTAGTCGGCAACCATGAGTTCAACTACGGTCTGGAGATACTCCAGAGCCAGCTCGACTATCTCACCTCCGAATCCACCGAGACCGAGTCTCAGGTCGGAGTTTCCATGGCAAACTACCTCGACGCAAGCAGCAACAGCGCCGAGAGCAAGGACTGGAAGACATGGAACGGCTATGCGCCCTATGTCATCAAGGACTATGACGGCGTAAAGGTCGCCGTTATGGGCATCGGCAACCCCAACATCTCCAACTGGGATGTTCCCGAGAACTGGGAGGGCATTTACTTTGCCGGTGTTGTCGAGACCTACAAGCACTATGAGAAGGAAATGCAGGAGCAGGCAGACCTCATCGTTCTCGTCAGCCACAGCGGCATAGACGGCGATCCGGAGCAGTCCGACTTCATCCGCGAGCTCGTCTCCACCACTGACAGCATCGACCTCGTTTTCTCCGGCCATGAGCACCGCAACGGCGTTACCATGATCGCAAACGCCGAGGGCACGGAGATCCCCGTCATTTCCCCGAGCACCAAGGCCGCAGCCGTAGGCCGCGCACTTTTCACCTACAACAAGACCACCGGCGAATACACCGTTGACGCACAGAGCGTTCCGATGGCAGAAAAGAAGACCGCGCTCTATGAGCCCGATGCCGAGCTCGTTGCCGCGCTCCAGCCCTATGAGGACGCGACATGGAACGACTACATGCTCCAGCCCATCGGCAAGGCAAGCGGAGACTTCACTGCAAGCGGCCTCGGCACAGCGCCTTCGGCCTTTGTCGATCTCGTCAATCAGGTGCAGATCTGGGGTGCGTATGACCGCGGCGGCGTGAATACGCCCGACGATACGAGCGACGATACCCCCGCGCAGCTTTCCATCACCGCGCCTCTTACCTCCGGCAGCGCTGAAAACCTCATCCCCGAGGGCGATATAGTGCTCGGCGACATGTTCAGCCTGTACCGCTATGAAAACTGGTTCTATCAGATAACGATGAGCGGCAAGGAAGTCCGCACTTGGCTTGAGTGCTCTGCCTCCAAGGTCGTGACCAACGACGACGGCAGCTACGGCATAAGCGGCGGACTGACCTATTACGATGTCATTTACGGCGAGGGCTTCAGCTATGTCATTGATCCCAGCGCTCCCTCCGGCAGCCGCATTTCCTCCATGACCTATAACGGCAAGGAGGTCGCCGACGACGATACCTTCACCGTCGTTATCAATAACTACCGCTTCAACGGCGGCGGCAATTACGTTGCCTATCTCAACGAGCATGGCTGCAGCTTCACTCCCAACGACGAGAGCCGCGTTATCTACTCGACCCAGTACGACATGATCCAGGGCGAGGATAAGGGACAGGCACGCAACCTGCTTGCAGATTACATCAAAGAGCAGGGCACCATCACGCCCGAGATAAAGTCCACATGGAAGATCGAGGCCAAGAGCTTTGAAAATCCCTTCACCGACGTATCGGCGGACGCATGGTACTATGACAGCGTGATGCAGCTTGCTGAGAGCGGCGTTGTCAAGGGCGCGACCGACACCACCTTTAATCCCGGCGGCATATGCACCCGCGCTCAGGCAGTCACCATGCTCTGGCGTGCAGCCGGCAGCCCCGAACCCACTGAGACCAGCAGCTCCTTCACCGATGTAAAGGCAGGCAGCTTCTACGAGAAGGCCGTCCTGTGGGCAGTCGAGAATGGCATTACCAATGGCACGACCGACACCACCTTCGAGCCCAATGCAGTCTGCACCCGCGCTCAGATCGTGACCTTCATATGGCGTGCAAACGGCTCGG
>CAVDFD010000115.1:0-5661 GCA_963608145.1 Bacteroidaceae bacterium
ACGCTCCGACCCTCTCAGGGTTCGAATCCCTTACGGCTTATAGAAAGAAATAACAGCCTCCATCCTTGATGGAAGCTGTTATTTTTGGCACGCCGTAAGGGATTCGAACCCCTGACCTTCTGGTCCGTAGCCAGACGCTCTATCCAGCTGAGCTAACGGCGCTTATCGCTTAGCGCCTTAGTATATTAGCACAACCGGAGAGGAAATGCAAGCCTTTTTTAATTATTTTCGCACGTTCGGGTCAAAATAATTACATTCCTATAGAGCTCGACACCGCGTCCACTACCTCGCCCATTGTCTTGAGCGTCTTGCCGATGATGTTCTTCGGCGTTTTTTTCGTGCCCGACACGCTCATGCCGGCCAGCGAGCCTACCGCCACGCCGATGCCCATGCCGACGAGAAAATTTGTCTTGTTCATTGTTTACACCTCCGCAATATATTATGACCATTTTTGTTTTGCTACACCGCTGTAATTTGTGCTATACTACACTCATTACTCCAGGAGAGGAGATTTTTTGATGAGTGTAAAAATTCTTGCTGTCGGCGATGTCTGCGGAGAGCCGGGGCTGGATTACCTTACAAAGAATTTGCGCCGCCTGCGCAAGGAGCTGGAGCTCAGCTTCGTTGTCGTTAACGGCGAAAACGCAAATGTCGTCGGCATAACGCCGCGTCAGGCCGATGCCATACTTCATGCCGGAGCGGATGTCATCACCCTCGGCAACCATACATGGACGCGCACCGAGCTGCGCCCGTATCTGGACGAGCGGCGCAAGATACTGCGTCCGGCAAACTGCGCACCGCAGTGCCCGGGACGGGGTCTTGACGTTTACAAAACGAGCTTCGGCGATGTGTGCGTCATGAACCTGATGGGGCACTTTACGCTTGATACGAACACCGACAATCCCTTTGTCATTGCCGACGGCTACATGGAGGAGATACGCGAGAAGATAATTCTTGTCGATTTCCACGCCGAGGGCACGAGCGAAAAACGCGCCATGGGCTTTCTGCTCGACGGCAAGGCCAGCGCCGTCTGGGGAACGCACACGCATGTGCAGACCTCGGATGCCTGCGTCCTGCCGAACGGCACGGGCTATATAACCGATCTGGGCATGACCGGCGCGATAAATTCGGTCATCGGCATAGAACCCGAGCAGTCGATAGGCAAATTCTTCGGCGATCCTCCGCGCAGATACGACTCTGCCAAGGGACCGGCAAAGCTCGAGGGCTGCGTGTTCACCATAGACCCCGAGACGGGCAAATGCCTGAGTGCGGAAGGAGTGAGATTCACATGAGAAGCTTGAAGCTGCTGCACGCGGCGGATCTGCACCTTGACTCGCCCTTTGAGGGACTGGGTGCGGCAAAGGCCGCGCAGCGCAGACAGGAGCAGCGGCAGCTGCTGTTCCGTATAGCGCAGCTCGCGCAGTCCGAGCAGGTCGATCTTGTGCTGCTGGCCGGTGATCTTCTGGATTCCGACAGCAGCTATGCCGAGACCGCCGAGGCTCTGTCCGAGGCGCTCGGGAGCATTCCCGCGCCCGTGTTCATATCGCCGGGCAACCATGATTTCTATTCGCAGCGCTCGGCCTATGCGCGTGTGAGCTTTCCCGAGAACGTGCACATATTCAAAAAGCCGGAGCTTGAATGCGTTGAGCTCGCGCAGCTCGGCGTGAGGGTGTGGGGCGCTGCGTTCTGCGATAAATACTCAGATGGAATGCTGCACGGCTTTTCCGCCGAAAAGAGCGCAGGCATGAGGGATATCATGTGCATCCACGGCGAGCTTGCCGCCGCGTCAAACTACGATCCCATTACCGAGGCGGATATCGCGGCCTCCGGCATGGACTATATTGCGCTCGGGCACATACATAAGGCGAGCGGGCTTAAAAGAGCCGGAGATGTATGCTATGCATGGCCCGGCTGTCCCGAGGGACGCGGCTTTGACGAAACGGGCGAGAAATATGTTTACATCGTATCGCTCGGCAGGGACTGCAGCGTGAAGCCCGTGTGCCTTGCGCAGAGAAAATACGAGATATTGAACGTGGAGCTTGACGATAAGGACGCTGTGTCCGCGGCTCTGGCTGCACTGCCGGAGAATACCGGCAGCGACGTTTATCGCATCGTGCTGCGCGGCGAGGCATCCGAGCCCCCGCAGACGGAGGCTGTGAGGGCGGCGCTGGAAAATAAATTTTTCTCGCTTCAGGTGCGCGACGAGACTGTTCTCAAGCGCGATATGTGGCAGAGCGCCGGTGATGATAATCTGCGCGGTCAGTTTCTCAAGCGGCTCAAAGCGGCCTTTGACGCTGCCGCGAGCGATGCAGAGCGCGAAAGGATAAGTCAGGCCGCCCGCTGGGGACTTGCTGCGCTGGACAATCGTGAGGAGGTGGTACGCCATGATGATAAAAAAGCTTGATGCCACCTTCGGAAAGCTCGAGGGTGAGAGTCTGGAGCTGCACGAGGGTCTGAATATTATCGCGGCGCCGAATGAGAGCGGCAAGAGCACATGGTGTGCATTCATCAGGGCGATGCTCTACGGCATCGACAGCTCAGAGCGGCAGAAGGCGGGCTTCGTGCCCGATAAAATGCGCTACGCCCCGTGGTCGGGCGCGGCTATGCAGGGCAGCATGCGCATAGAAAGCGCCGGAAACGATATCACCATCGTGCGCACAACGAAAACCGCCTCCGCTCCGATGCGCGAGTTTTCCGCGGTGTACACCGGAACGAATACTCCCGTCGAGGGGCTTTCCGGCTCAAACGCGGGAGAGACGCTCACCGGTGTCAGCCGCGAGGTCTTCCGCCGCAGCGCATTCATCGAGCAGGGCGGAGTCGCCGTGACGCACAGCGCGGAGCTTGAAAAGCGCATCAGCGCCATAGTTACGACGGGCGAGGAGGACTGCTCCTATACCGAGGCCGACGGCAGACTGCGCCAGTGGCAGCGCAAGCGCCGCTTCAACCGCTATGGCCGCCTGCCGGAGCTCGAGGATGAGCTGTCGCACAAGAAGCAGCTCCTGTCCGAGCTCACGGATGCTTCGGCGCAGCGCGAGGACATGTCCGCCGAGCTTGAAGCCGCGAAAAAAGAGTGCGAGCGGCTTGAAGCCGAGGTGGTCGAGAGCCGGAAGGCTGTCCGCAAGGAGGCGCTCAGCAGTTTGCAGGGAGTGCGGAACGATCTCAACTCCGCGACCGAGCGGCACGATAAGGCCGCCGAGCGGCGAGATGCCTGCCGTGCGGCGCTGTGTGCATGCGCGATAGGCGAGCGCAAGCCCGAGGAGGCCAAGGCCGAGGTCAAGGCTGACCTTGCCGAGGCCATGAAGCTAAAGGAAAAGTCCGAGCACAGAGCCTCGCCCGTGCTCGCGGTCATCATGCTGATCCTGTGCGGCGCGCTTGTCGCGGCGGGATTTCTGCTGAAGGATTTCATGATCCACGCCTTCGTCGCGGCGTTTCTGGCGCTTGCGGCGGGCGTTATCCTGCTCGTGCGCACCTCGCGCCTGAGAACTGATGCCTATACCGCTGCCAAGGACAGGCGCAGGCTGCTTGCCAAGTACCGAGCCGAGACCGAGGAGGATATCGCGTCGAGCCTCGATGAGTACCTTGAGCTGTATAAAAGCTATGCCGAGGCGCAGCGGGCCGAGAAGGAGACCGCCGATATCCTTGCCATGGTGCGCCGCCGTCAGGAGCAGGCCGAAAAGACCACGCTCACCCAGCTCGACTTCACCGGCGGCGATAATCAGGCCGCGCAGCTCAGCCGCCGCCTGAACGAGGCGCGGGCAAAATGCAGCCGCATTTCGGCGCTTATGGCAGAGCGCAGCGGCAGGCTTGCCGCAATGGGCGATCCGCTGGTGCTCGGCTCGGAGATAAGCCGCATAGAGGAAGAGCACGCCGAGATA
Organism: Bacteroidaceae bacterium; assembly: GCA_963608145.1. Taxonomy (GTDB): domain Bacteria; phylum Bacillota; class Clostridia; order Oscillospirales; family Oscillospiraceae; genus F23-B02. The sequence continues at coordinate 3,876 of CAVDFD010000115.1, forward strand.
TCCGCCGAATACGAGGCGATAGCGCTGGCCATTGACACGCTGCGCAAGGCCAACGAGGATATACAAAGCCGCTTCTCACCGGCACTCGGCAGGCTTGCTGCGGAGTACATGGAGTTTGTCACCGGCGGCAGGTATGACGGTGTGATGCTCGACCGCGATTTTTCTGCGGCGGTGCATGAGAAAAATGCGGACGTTCCGCGCAATGCGCAGTATCTGAGCACCGGCACGCTCGACCTGATGTATCTTGCCGTGCGCCTTGCGGTGTGCGAGCTTGCGCTGCCGGAGGACGCAAATTGCCCGCTGATCATCGACGATGCGCTTGTAAACTACGATGCAGGCCGAAAAGAGCGGACCATGGAGCTGCTTGAAAGGATCGCGCAGCGCCGTCAGGTGGTGCTGTTCACCTGTAATTGAATATGAAAAGCCGCGTTGCAGAACGCGGCTTTTTCGTTGAAAAATATATTGCGCCGTGATATCATAAAGGCATGGAACAGTTAAAGAAAAACGAAATATTTGAAGCCGAGATCGAAGCTTACAGCTCCGAGGGCAGCGGCGTTGCCCGTATTCACGGCAGGGCGGTGTTCGTGCCGCGAACGATAGCTGGGGAGCGCTGGCGCATCGTGATAACAAAGGTCACGGCCTCGGCGGTGTATGGCCGTGCGCTTGAGCCCGTAAAGCTGTCGCCCGAGCGCAGAGAGCCGGAGTGCGGGAATTATCTGCGCTGCGGCGGGTGCAGCCTGTGGCACATGAGCTATGCCGAGGAGCTGCGCTTTAAAAAGCAGCGCGTGAACGATGCCCTGAAGCACATAGGCCGCCAGACAGTGCAGGCCGAGAGCATCACCGGCAGCGACGAGATACGGCACTACCGCAACAAGGGCATATATGCCGTGCGCGATATCGGAGGCCGCGCCTGCAAGGGCTTTTTCGCGCCCCGCAGTCACGAGCTCGTCCCTGTCACGAGCTGCCTCATCCAGAGCAATATTGCAGATAAGGCTGCCGATGCCGTCGTGCGCTTTTTAAACGATAACGGCATCCCTGCGTATGACGAGAAAACGCGCAGGGGCTTGGTCAGGCATGTGTATGTGCGATGCGCGGTCAACACCTCCGACGCGGTCGCCGTCATCGTCGCAGGCGGCGGCTTCGGCGCGAAAACGCAGGAGCTTGTCGAGTTTCTGCGCCTTGCCTGCCCCGAGCTCACGGGTATCGTCCTCAACGTCAATAAAAGCGACGGCAACACCGTCCTTGCGGGCTCCTTCCACACGCTGTGGGGAAGAGCTACCGTCCGCGACAGTCTCGGCGGTATAGTCTACGAGCTTGCGCCGCAGGCGTTTTATCAGATAAATCCTCCGCAGGCCGAGCGCCTGTATAAAAAAGCGGTCGAGTACGCCGAGCCCGAGGGCAAAACGGTTCTGGATATGTACTGCGGTGCGGGAACTATAAGCCTGTTTCTGGCAAAAGATGCAAGGCGGGTGATCGGCGCGGAGATTATTCCCGAGGCGGTTGAGAACGCTCGCGAAAACGCCCGCCGCAACGGGATAGAGAATGCGGAGTTCATATGTGCCGACGCTTTCGAGGCCGCCGAGCGCTTCCTGCGTGAGGGTGTGCGCCCCGAGGCGATCGTCGTCGATCCGCCGCGCAGGGGCATGGACGAGGCCGCCGTGCGCAGTCTGTGCGGCATGGCTCCCGAGCGCATCGTGTATGTTTCCTGCAATCCGGCCACGCTTGCGCGGGACATAAAAGTGTTCGCCTCCTGCGGCTACGCCCTCTCCCGCGCCGAGGCAGTAGA
>CAVDFD010000116.1:0-5647 GCA_963608145.1 Bacteroidaceae bacterium
ACGGCATCACTTTCGTCGAGCCGGATAAGCCGAAAGGCATTTCATCCGACGGCGGAGGCAGCAAAACGCTGCCTCCGCTTTGCTATGTCTTGACTTTTGCAAGGTATATGCTGTATACTAGAAAATCAAAATTCAACTTTTATAGGGGTTAACTGCTTGAAATAGCGGGGTTTTGTATGCAATTAAGTACTAAAAGCAGTGTTTAAATTGCAGTCATTCATACATTATTCGTGCATTATTTCTACACGTCAACTCATACACATGGTAAAACTCTCCTGTTACGTCTGTTTCAGGAGAGTTCGCCTTTATTACAGTCTATTTTATTTTTTTAATTTCTTCATGCAACCAATCAGGGTCTCTTTCAGTATACACCTTTTCCGTGATATCTGAAATAGCATGACCGACTATGTATTTAATTGCATACTCATCAACCTTATATTTTTTAGCCATCGAAACAAAATGCTTTCGACAGTCGTGCGGTCTATGCGAAGGGTTTAATTTGAGTGCGTCTATAACTTTTGCAAAGCATTCTCTGTATCGGTCATAAGTTAGGGTTATATTTTTACGCTTTGCGGTCGGCTCGGTATATACAAATAAATAGGGACTCTTAAGTGTTACGGCTTCGTCATAAGCTTTTTGGACTAATGGGCGAATTCTCGGATGTATTGGGACGGTTCGGTTGATACCGGCTTGTGTTTTCATACCACTTGTGAATTCCCATTTATCCATGTTAACGTCTTTTAATTCTATTAGGCAAAGCTCCTGAGGTCGCCAACCAGAATAGCACTGCACAATTATTGGTATGACATTGGGTAGATCATCAACATGATCCCAAAGCAAGTTCATCTCTTTGTTGGAAAAAGGTATATGTTCTTTCTTAACGGATTTAATTTCTCGCATCACCTCGTCATCCAATTTGAATGTTCTTGCATAGTTTCGATCGACCACTTCATATTCGACCGCATAGTCAAGCATGAGGTTGAAAGTAGTTTTAATATGATTTTTGGTAACGGCCGAAGCCTGCTTTTCATAGCCGTTAATTACGGCAGTGCCGTTGTCGATACACGCTTTGATGTGCCTTGCCCGCAGTTCTCTTGTTGGCATCTCATAAACAGCCGAACAGTAGCGCCATGCAACTTTAACGGCCATGGTCGACTTTACCGTCTTTTCGTATTCCACAATCCATTTTTCGAACAACTCGTTCACTGTAATTGACGCACTTATATTGTAGGGGTTTTTATTGTATTCAAGCAGCGCTGTATAGGCCTCGTTATACGTTTCAAAATATCCCTCCGGTTTTAGTATCTTACAGATCGGTCGGCCGTTTTTGTCTTTGCTTATTGTTATCATCGCTCGAAACGGCTTTCTAAGATTTCGATTCTTAATTTCACTTATCTGACCGAAGCCATTCGGTAGCCTGCGCCTCTTGTTTTTCTTCCGTCTCGGTTTTGTTTGATTGCTTTCTTTTAATGGGAATCCGCAATGCGGGCATATCAGTGCTTTATTACTTATCGGCAGCTCACATTCCGGGCACTTAGTCAGCATGGTATCAACTCCTTATATTTGTACTATGTGTATTATACGCAGGCGTAGGCTTAAACCGTTCATACACTGGAAAAATAAGCACGCAGGTTACAACTCTTCATGATATTGTTCATACAAGCTTCTAACAGCCGTTAGTAAGCTAAATAAGCGATAAAATGAAGGGAGCAGCAAATGGAAGAAACAAAATTCGGGATAGGCTCAGTGCCTGTGGCAGTAGCGGCGCGTGTTTATGGCAAAGATGCATCATGGATAAGGGCGGGCATAGTAGTTGGCTGGCTGCCTATAGGGAGGGCCACAAGAAACGGTAAGCTCGTGACAAGCATTGAAGAAATGGACTCCAAATACGGGCGTATTAATTTTTATATTTCGCCAAAACTATTATGGCAGGAAACCGGCTATGCGTGGAAGGGGGAGCGGAGATGAGTACTACGACCCGACCGGAGCTATCGACCAAGAATCCTTATTGGATAGAGAGGCATCGCTATTACGAGCTCAAGCATTTTTGCCTTCAGTATCCTGCATGGCGTAAAAAACTTAACGCAATGGACGGATATTCTCACGACAGGACTATAAGTAAGGCGGGCAACGGAAAAAGCTCGGCGGCAAATCCCACATACGAAACCGCCGAGGCACGTGATCGGTATCTTAACTGGTGCAGTTTGGTCGAACGTACGGCTAAGGAGACCGCTGCCGATTTGGCGCCTTATATTTTGAAAGCTGTGACGGAGGGACTGTCATACGAGATATTAAGACTAAGAACAGCGGTACCGTGCTGCCGTGATATTTACTACGACCTGTACAGACGGTTCTTCTGGCTGCTAAGTCGAGACAGAGTCTAAGCACGCGAAAATAACAAAGCTTATTATGAGAAAAGGTAAACCAATAGGTGTCCGAAAGGGGTTGTTGGGGTTCGAGTCCCCCGTGGTTTGCCTTTTCTTTTTATTTTTGTCCATAACACAGGTGACGGAAACCGGTGTTAAATTGATATTTGCAGATAAGGAGGAATCATGGAATACATCACATTAGCGGTAGGACTAATAATCGGAGTACTTATAGGAACATTACTATCGAGAGCTCATACGATGGGTGCTCTTAGGATCGACAACTCCGACCCCGACGGCCCGTACCTGTTCGTTGAGCTCAGCAGGGGAGTTCATGATATTTCAAACATGAAAACCGTGAAATTCGCAGTAAAGGTAGAAGATTTCATACCGCGAAAATAACAGAGGCTATTATGGAACCATTAAATTTGAAAGGAGAAAACGAAATGGACATAATAAGAGAAAAGCTGGAGGAAGAGCTGTGTGCCGAACTCGACAGATTAGCCTCGTTGACAGCAAACACTCAGGATACAAACGACGCAATAGATAACTTAGTTGCGCTGTACAAGCTGAAACTCGAAGAGGACAAGCTTTCTTTAGAGCAAGCCGAGAAAGAACGTAATCGAGAGATTGACGAGAAACTCAAAGCTCAGCAAATAAAGGAGTCAGTCAAGGACAGATATTTCAGGACGGGTATAGCAGTAGCTGAATTAGTGTTGCCGTTAGCGTTCTACGGCGTTTGGCTGGGACTGGGGTTCAAATTCGAGGAGGAGAACACGTTTACCTCTAAGGTATTCCAATCTTTGTACAATCGATTTAGACCGGTAAATAAATGATTCTGAAGCGCGGAGCTCGTGTTGATTACATGGGCTCTTCGTTTTTCTCCTCGCGAAATTAACAAGACACTTTGTGAAGAGGGGCATTATAAGTCTTGCCAAAACACAAATACTTGTTATACTTAGAGCGAGGAGGTGATAAAATGAGTTTCATAAACAAAGCCAGAGAAGAAGCCATGTTGACCGGCAAGTATTACTGCGACGCTTGCGGCGGCCTGATGGCATGGGAAGACGAATGGGAAGATATTTTGGTATGCCCTGCTTGCGGAAATTCAATCGATTCAGATCACTACGGTCTGACCGACGAAGAGTACGACGAACTGTATCCGACAAAGGAAGACGTGCTCGGCTACGACGAAGAAGATGAAGATGACGAGTACAACGGAGAAACATACGAAGAAGTTTACGGAGAATTAAGTGACGATTAAACTAAATATGGTGTGAAGAAGCCTTGGCAATCAGGGCTTCTTCTTTTTTTATGAGATATTTTTTCAATAAACCTGAGATTTATCTGTCGCTATACGGGACACGCTATATTTGCGACCATCCCGTGTACGATAGCTGTACTTTATATTTGATAGGTAATAAGGGTCTGGCTGTTATACAGCAGCGATTTAATACCGACACAAAAGCTACTTGGTGGGGCGAACTTGACCCATGGCTGACAGACTCTTTATATCTGCATCCGAATTTTCGTGAGTATTTCGAGAAGCGTGCGGGAGAATGTACGGACGGGCTTTATCCGACGGTTACCCTAAGGCAAATCATGTGGGCGCTCAAGATGAAGCCGATCCCAAAAGAACGATGGGAGACAGTGTTTGATCGCCGTGATATTTAAGTACGCGAAATTTACAACGCTTATTATGGAGAGACGGAATAATTCAGTTCTGTCTCTTTTTATTTTTCGCGGAAGGAGTGAAAACGTGAGCACTGACCAATTCGACTTGATCCTTTACGACATGTACTGCGCAGATGCATATTTACCGCCGCTGTTCGGGAAATGGGTAAAGGAGTATAAGAAAGCAAGCTATTCACACTGGGCGATCGAGGAGCTTAGAGACTACGTCGCCCGAAAATTCTATCCCCGTACTTGCGGTCCTGTAAGCGAGTTCTGTGAATTGGTAGAGGAATTCGCAGACAGAATGTTTCAGTATGCAGATCTAAATCCGAAAACGAGCCTGATATTTCAGACCGCATCAGACACCGCAGTAGACGTATTAGACCTGTTGGAAGCACTAAAATGAAAGGAGAAAAATCATGAATGTACTGGTACAAACCAAAAAGACAATAAGGAAATATTCGCCTATAGCGCTGACTTGCTTAGCATCCGTCGGTGTAGTAGCTACCGCCGTTTTATCGGCAAAAGCGGCTCCTACAGCGGTCAAGCTCGTAGAGGAAGCCAAGAAAGAAAACCCGAAAAAAGAGCTTACAAAGAAAGAGGAGATTCTGCTTGACTGCAAGGCTGCGTGGAAGTGTTATATACCGACAGCGGCAGTTGGTGCGGCAACCATCGCTTGCATCATCGGCTCAAATATACTCAGTTATCGACAGCAGGCAGCTCTTATAGGCGCATACACGATTATGCAGAAGTCCTATAAGGATTACAAAGACAAGGTCAAAGAGCTTTTCGGAGAAGAAACACACGAGGCAGTCATGAATGCCATCGCAAAGGAAAAATGCGAGGATGTCACCGTAAGCGCGACCGGAGCCTTTTACAGCTCAACTCTGGATTTCGGTGAAGAGACAGAACCGGAGATACTCAGAACATTCTACGACCCCATTTCAGAAAGATATTTTGAAACCAGTGTCTCCAAGGTCATACAGGCCGAGTATCATCTCAACCGAAACTTCTTGCTCGGCGGAACGGTCTCGGTCAATGATTTCTATGAATTCCTCGGCCTTAGCAAAACTGAAGAGGGCGGTAAACTTGGCTGGTCATCTGTAGACGGTGATATTTACTGGATCGATTTTAACCATTACATAAACTGTCTGGAGGACGGTATGGAGGTGCATGTCATAGAACCCGTATTCGACCCCGTGCTTGGCTGGGACTATGATATTTGATACGCGAAAATCGCAAAGCTTATTATGAGAACAATAAAGGAGGTTTGCTTTATGGGCAACGCAAATTTGATTAAGATTCTGGGTTATGCAGCCACGGTAGGAGGAGTAGTAGCGACGCTGCTGTCTGACTGGGTGGACGAAAAGAAAATGGATGAGAAGATCGACAAATGCGTAGACAAAAAGTTTGCCGAACTTAACGGTACTAAAGACGAGGAGTCCTGACAAGGGCTCTTCTCTTTTGTTTTGAGATGTATGCGCAGCAGCGAGCAGGCTGTATCGATTATACAGCATTATATTCAGGAATATCTTCCTCCACCCACGCGGTTTTGGGATGGGCAAGAATTTAAAAAACGTTCTTACCAGCAATGGGCGACATACGAG
>CAVDFD010000117.1:0-5592 GCA_963608145.1 Bacteroidaceae bacterium
CTGACATGCCACCGGCATGTCATTCACTCCCGCGCCGACGCTGCGCTACCCCTCGCGCACCCCTGCTGCGCGGAGGCTTTTCCTCAGCAGCATAGTTTTTCGACAGTCTCAAGCAGGCGGCCTGAGCCGCCCGCTTTTGTGTCTTTGCACAATAAAGCATATGTTAAGTTTGGTTTTCGGAACATTGCCCTGCATCCTGCCTTTAGAGTAGAATCTAAGCATAGGTACAAACTAATTTATCTATTTTAAAGGAGGCAAAACTATGTCCAGAATTCTTAAAGAGCAGGATATTATCAATGTAATCTACGGTGCTACCGTACTGGGTGCCGGCGGCGGCGGCTCCGCGTCGCTCGGCGTGGATCTTCTCAACAAGTACAAGGAGACAAATCCGGGCAAGGCCGTCGAGCTGGAGCTTCTCGACCCGAAGGAAATGGACGATGACGCATACGCGGCCATCACCGCCGGCATGGGCGCTCCCAGAGCGCTGCTCGGCAAGGATTTTACCCCCTACGCGGTCAATTCCTTTGAGGCGCTCGTTGATATGGCCGCAAAAATGGGCCGCGAGCTGAAATACTGCTGCGCTGTCGAAATGGGCGGCTTCAACACCTTCGTGCCCATGCTCATATCCCTGATGAAGGGCTTCCCCTTCATCGACGCGGACGGTGCCGCGCGTGCGGTGCCCGCGCTTGACACGCTGCTCCTGCACGTCAACGGCCTCGACACCTCGCCGCTGACCATGGCAGACCACAAGAACAATCGCCTTGAGATCGTCCTTGCCGACGCAAGAGACGCCACCGAGGCGGAGAACATCGGCCGTCACATCTGCATGGCCTTCGATATGATCGCGGGCCTTTCCGGCTGGATGGTGACCAAAAAGCAGATCATGGAGGCCATCGGCAACAACACCGTGACCTATGCGATGTCCGTCGGCGAATGCCTCAGCGCCTACAAGAGCTGCGGCTGCACAAAGAGCAACGTTTACGATTACCTGCGCGATAAGGGCGGTCTGCCCAGCCGCGGCATCTGCACCGGCAGGATCACCAAGGTCGAGACAAAGACCAAGGGCGGCTTCGACTACGGCGTTGCGGTCGTCGCGGGAGAGGACGGGAACGAGTACAAGGTGCTGTTCCAGAACGAAAACCTCGCGATCTTCAAAAACGACGAGATCCTCATGACCGTGCCCGACATTATCTCCTTCTATGACAAGGAGAAGCATCTGCCGCTCACGAACGCGGACACCGTCGAGGGGCAGTATGTCGATATCGGCATCGCCAAGGTCGATGAGCGCTGGTGGGTACAGGGCGAGGAGGCCATCAACAAGGTCTGGGCGCCCTATTTCAAGAATGTTGAATATACCGGCAAGATAGTGCGATTCAAGTAATGTTGCAGCATAGCGAACCGCAACACCTCTCTCCCTAAGTATGCGTCGGGGGCGGGATATGTCTCGTCCCTGACCGTGCAGTTTGGAGCTGCTTTGCGAAAATCTTAATGCCGACAGCTGCTGTATTTATGCAACATAAGGATTACTCTATACAGAAGGAGAAAAGCAATGAAAATAAAGGTTTTGCTGCCCATTATACACGATATTCTGGAGCAGGAAGCAAAGGACTATATAACGGAGATCACCGAAAGCGGAACAGAGATCGTTTTTGATACACTTGACTATGGTACGGCATCCATTGAAAGCGAATACGATGAAGCGCTTGCCTGCCCTGATATTTTCAGAAAAGTCAAAGAGGCTGAGGAGCAGGGCTTTGCCGGAGTTTTCGTCGATTGCTTTGGAGACCCGGGTGTGAGAGGCTCAAGAGAAATAACCAAGATCCCCGTTGTCGGAGGCTTTGAGCCGGCAATGCTTGCAGCAATGGGGCTCGGCGATTATATTGGGATCATAACGGTGCTGGATAACGTTGTTCCGCTTCTGTCCGGACTAAAGGCAAAAATGGGCATCGGGGACAGAGTGAAGGCAATTGATGTTGTAAATATACCTGTGCTTGAGCTGTTTGATTTCAAAAAGCTTATTGACGCACTGACCTCCGGAGCCGAAAAGGCCATACGGGAAAAGGGCGTTCATGTAATCGTTCTCGGATGTACTGGAATGGCCTGCGCTGCGGAGGAGGTTCGCAAGAATCTCTTGGCAAAGGGCTACGATGTTCCTGTTGTTGACCCGTCAAGAGCGGCGGTAAAGCTGCTTGAGACATATGCCAAAATGAATGTATACCCCAGCAAAAGGTGCTATATGCCCCCGACCGAGAAAGAACGGAATTTTGAATGAACTGCTTAAGCTGACAGGAGTTCGGATACTTCCCTTATGCTTAAATAATGAGAGGAAAAATATATTGAAAAGGAGGTTGTTTTAAAATGTCAGAAGCAAAGACGACACAGCAGACAACTGACAGCAATGCCTTATCCAAGGTCAAGGACAGTCAGAAGCAAAGCTGGTATGCAATAACCTTTACATGGGTAGGAACAATGGTCTGCGTGCCTATTCTTATAACCGGTGCGACTCTTGTTCAGGGCATGAGCCTCGGCTATGCTGCGCTCGCCGCGCTCATAGGCTTTGGTTTCGTTGCCGTTCTTATGTGCATAAACGGAGCTCAGGCAGCGGATGTCGGATATCCGCTGAGTATGCTTTGCAGTAAAATATTCGGCGTAACCGGTTCGAGAGTTATTTCCGTAATAACGGGACTGTCCTGCATGGGCTGGTTTGGAATTCAGGCGGTGACCTGCGGAGCTGCGTTTTCCCAGCTTGTGAGTTTTATGGGAGGCACGCTCCCTGTTTGGATATCTACGCTGTTTTGGGGCATAGTTATGCTGATAACCGCCGTTTTCGGATTCGGTTGGATAAAAATACTCAACTATATCGCAGTTCCGCTGCTGTTTGTCATGTGTATTTACGGTTGTATCGCAACGGCCAACAGCGTAGGAATGGATGCGGTAAATAATTATATTCCGACATCGCAAATGTCGCTTGTTGACGGCATAACCCTCACAATAGGCGCAATTGCGGTAATGTCCGTCAGCGTTGCCGATATAACACGATTTGCCCATGACAGGGCGGATGTTGTAAAATCATCTCTGATCGGCGTTGTACCAGGCGGTGTCCTCCTTATTTTCTGCGGCGCGTTTATAGCGGTAATGACCGGTGACGGAGATATCACCTTAGCCATGGCAAAGGTCGGACTGCCCTTGGTCGGAATGGTGGCGCTTATTCTCGCCACATGGACCACGAACACCATAAACGCCTACTCCGGCGGCATAGCTATAATGAGAGTGTTCCAAATCAAGGATTCTCGAAGAGGCTTGGTCACGGGTATTGCCGGATTGATCGGCACCATACTCGCAGTAGCCGGAATCATGAACTATTTTATCGGCTTCCTTACTATTCTTGCTACAATAATGCCTCCCATAGCGGGAGTCCTGATAGCAGACTACTGGGTGCTGGACAAGGGCAAAAAGACCGAGCTGAAGGTCGTCAAAGGCTTCAACTGGTGCGGTCTGCTCGCATGGGCGATCGGTTCAGCGGTAGGAATGTATGTGGATCTTGGTATTACGCCCGCCGTTGTTGCAATTGTAACGGCCTTTGTGGTATACCTTGTGTTGTATCAGCTTATGGGCTCACATTTCAAAGCTGACATTGATCCCGAAGAAACAATCAATCTGTAAGCCTCTTTATAAAAAAACACCAGACAGGGAGCATAGCTATGAGTAAAAGTAAAGCATTGGACATCGTATTGTCCGAATTTATTGAGCTGGCAAAGGTCCCGCGCCCCTCTCATCATGAGGAGCGCGTCAGTGAGTACCTGTTCCAGTGGGCCAAACGCCATGGCCTGGCCGTGGAAAAAGACAAAATGAATGAGATAATCATCGACAAGCCCGCATCCCCCGGCTGCGAGAATGTGCCCCGCGTGATATTTCAGGCTCACATGGACATGGTCTGCGTGAGCGAGGAGGGCGTGGATTACGACCCCGTCAACGACCCCATCAAGGTCATAAACGACGGTGTCACGCTCAGCGCAGAGGGCACCAGTCTGGGTGCCGACGACGGCATAGGCATCGCCATGTGCCTGTATCTCCTGCAGGATGACAGCCTGCGTCACGGTCCGATACGCGCCGTCTTCACCACCAACGAGGAGGACGGCATGGATTCCGTAGCTCTCGATCCCAAATATCTGGACGGGGACTATCTTATCAATCTGGACTGGGAAACGATAGGCTCGCTCTGCAACTCCTGCGCCGGCGGCGACTTCTTCAACTTCAGCCGAAAAGCCGAGTGGGAGGCTCCTCCCGCGGGCAGCAAGACCCTCACCGTTTCCTTCAGCGGACTGCTGGGAGGTCACTCCGGCATCGGCATCAACAAGGGGCACGCAAACGCGCTCGTGAGCATCGCCACGCTGCTGGCCATGCTCCGTCAGGGCGGCGTGGATTACCGCCTCGCATCCTTCGGAGGCGGTCAGGCGAAGAACGCCATCCCCGCCTTCGGCTCGGCTGTGATAGCCGTTCCCGCGGGTGACGAGGCAAAGGTCGAGGCTATTCTCGGGCGCTTCCGCACCGAGTTTGTAGATGCCTTCGGAAACATAGAGCCCGAGGGCGTGTTCAGCGCCGATATGAGCAGCCCCGCGCCGATGCGTGTGCTCAGGCGTGAGGCGGGCTTCGGCATGGCCGAGCTCATGGCCGTCGTTCCCAACAACGTCCACACCATGAGTCCCTTTGTCGACGGGCTGGTGGAGAGCTCGGCCAACCTCGGCGTTGCGTCCGTTGACGACGACGCGCTGCGCTTCACGGTGTTTGCGCGAAGCAGCGTTGCTTATCAGGCGACGCAGCTCGGCGCGATCTGCTCTGCGCTGGCCGGTGCCTTCGGCTTTGACTTTGAAAGCGAGGGGCATATCCCCGGCTGGGCGGTCAATCCAAACAGCAGGCTGACCAAAATTGCCTGCGAAGCCTACAGGGACCTTACCGGCAGCGATATGATCGTCGAGCCGGTGCACGCCGGAGTGGAGTGCGGAGCCTTTGCCGAGAAAAATCCCCGCCTGGACATGATCTCTGTCGGGCCGACGCTGGTAGATGTGCATACGCCCAACGAGGTCTGCAAGATTGAGGATGTCAGGATAACGACCAAGCTGCTGATCGAAATTCTGGAGCGTATCGCCAAATAAAAAGACTTCATCTTACTTCCAATTTAGGCTACTTTCGACCATTGTCTCCTATACACCAAGAGCCGGGCTGTGGATATCTCCACAGCCCGGCTCAGCTCATTGACAAAGTACCGAAGAGCACACCTTTTCGGCCTTTTACATGGAAAAAAGGTAGAAAGAATGTAAAACAATCGCTAAACCATGCGCAATCCAGTTACGGCCCTGTGTGCGTTCGGCTGCTCAATCTGGAATCCTTCCATAAGCCAGCGGTACTGCTGCGGTGTTAGCGTCTTCACTTCGGACTCGGAACGCGGCCACTGGTAGGACCCCTGCTCCAGCCGCTTGTACAGCAGCAGAAAGCTGTCCTTTTCCCAGTATAAGCCCTTGATTTGGTCTCGTCGCCGCCCGCAGAACAGAAACAGCGTATTGGTAAACGGATCGAGTTCAAACTCCTGCTGGA
>CAVDFD010000118.1:0-5566 GCA_963608145.1 Bacteroidaceae bacterium
AGCCTCGGATTTTTTATATTCACTTATCCAGCGCTATGCTCATGAGCGCCTGCTTTATGCGGAATATCTGCGTTGCCTGAGCGACGTTGAAATCGTCAAGCTGCTTGTTGAGCTTATCTATCGCGGCAAGCTGGTTCTGCGTAAGTCCCAGAACTCCGGCTCCCGCCTCGGCCTCGCGGCTTATGATTATGCCGTCGGCATCGAGCTTTGCCTTTTTTATGATCTCCTCTGCCTCTGCCTCGGCCTGCTTTATCATCTCGTCGGCCTTTTCCTGAGCGCCCATGATGAGCTCCGCTACTCTGGCCTTGGAGAGGCCAACGTCGTCTATCTGCCGCCTGAGCTCGTTATTTTCCTCTATAAGCTCGGCAAACGCCGCCTTGATCTCCTCCATTCTGGCATCGACCTTGTTGGCGTTATAATATTTCTGCTTTGCGATATCAAAGCCTATCGTGTCAAAAAACTCCATTGTTACTGCCATAGTTCTTCCTCCGCTGCGAGTATACATTAAATATATCGCAACCGCGCAAAAATTTCAACGAGCTTTTTGCTGCATCGCCGGTAAAAATTTCTCATATTCTTCTCATAAGTATTGACAAACCGTTAATTTGTTAATAGAATGTGAACAACGCTGTGTTTTAAGACACAGATCACCATCAAATGTACAGAAGAGGAGAGACATGAAGAAATCAGCACTTACCACCACGATCAGCATTCTGCTCATTGTCTCCTGCCTGTTCGCGCTGGCCGCCGCCGGATTCGGCGTCAAGGACGGTCTTGCGATCAAGCAGTACAAGGAGGAGGATGCAAAGTCTGCCGACGTTGTAGGCGAGCTTGAGAAGGCTATCGAGGCGCTCAAGGCAAACGAGGACGACTACAACGAGGGTGTCGGCACCTATGCCAAGGGTCTGAGCGACTACGCCGCGGGGCAGCAGGCATACAACGAGGGCAAGGCCACGCTCGCACAGGGCTATAAGGACTACAACGAGGGCAAGGCCACGCTTGAGCAGGGCTACAAGGACTACGAGGAGGGCAAGGCCACGCTCGAGCAGGGCTATAAGGACTATGCCGCCGGAAAAAAGGCTCTTGAGGAGGGGCGTCAGAAGATAGCCGAGGGTCAGAAGATGATCGACGAGAACACCGAGGCCTACAACGAGGGCAAGGAGCTTCTGTCGAAGATCGAGCCGCTCATGCCGCTGCTGAATACATACGTCAAGTTCCGCGACGGCAGCGTCGCAAAGCTGCCCGGCTTTGACAGTGCGCAGGCGTGGTTTGCCGGAAAGGTCGCGCCGCTTGCCGAGCGCATGGGGCTTTCGATCCCCGCCGACGTGACCGACTTCCCCGCGTATATCCAGACCATGGTCGCCGAGGGTCAGGCGATGCTCAAGCAGTACGAGGACGGCCTTGCGGAGCTTGAGGCCGGTAAAGCGGAGCTTGCAGCCGGTGAGCAGCAGCTTGCCGAGGCCGAAAAGCAGCTGGCGCAGGGCGAAAAGGATCTCGCAGCGGGCAAAAAGGCGCTCGAGGACGGCGAGAGCGAGCTTGCAGCGGGCAAAAAGGCGCTTGAGGACGGTGAGAGCGAGCTTGCAGCGGGCGCAAAGGAGCTTGCCGACGGCGCAGCCCAGCTTGAGGCCGGACGGAACGACCTCGAAGCCTTTGAAAGCGGCATGGCGCTCGTAGATGAGTACACCATGACCTGCTATAAAAACGAACCTATATACCGTCACAACGGCGACATGGCCGTCCCCGGTCCCGAGCAGCGCCTCGGCGAGGACTTTGACTGGAAAAAGTACGACGAGAACGGAGAGCTCGTGACTCTGCGGAACGGTGAGCCGTATCTCGATCTCGACCAGTGCCTTGTGGTCTGCAAGAGCTTCCGCGAATCCGTCGCGCACCACGTCGCCGACGTTACGCATGAGCTTTACATGCGTCTGGGTCTGTACGTCGTGCTTGCCGTCGCCGCCATACTCGGCATCATCGGCGGCGTGCTCGGCCTTGCCGGTAAGCGCGGAGCCTTTGTGCTCGGCATCATCACCGCCGTGCTTGCCGCCGGCTGCAATATCTTCGGCCTGCTGACACGCTACCACGGCTACACCTATCCGCTCAAGGACGGTACCTACTCCGGCACCCTGCAGCTTATTGCGATAATCGTCTTCGCGCTCACCGCGCTGGTGTTCCTTGTCGTCACCGCCGCGGCACGGAACAAGGCTGCTGTCGAGAGCTGACAATTCAACAATTTGAGCGCCCTGAAACTTTCAGGGTGCTCGTTTTTATATTATCAATGGTTGCATAAAAATAATTATGATATATACTAACAAATATAATTAACATACGCTTAATGTATGCATCCGGAGGCAGCTATGACCGACAGAAAGCTTAACCTGACCATGCTGTGCGATTACTACGAGCTCACGATGGGCAACGGGTACTTCAATCAGGGCATGGGTGATAAAATAACCTATTTCGATGTTTTTTACCGCCAGAATCCCGACAGCGGCGGCTTCGCCATCGCCGCGGGACTTGAGCAGGTGGTCGAATATATTCAGGATCTGCATTTTGACGACGAGGATATCGAGTATCTGCGCGGCAGGAACATGTTCTCCGAGGACTTCCTCGAATACCTGCGCAATTTTAAGTTCGAGGGCGATATCTGGGCCGTTCCCGAGGGTACGCCCGTGTTCCCGCGTGAGCCGCTGCTGACCGTGCGCGCACCGGCTATACAGGCGCAGCTTATAGAGACCTATGTTCTGCTTGCGATAAATCACCAGAGCCTCATCGCCACCAAGGCAAACCGCGTCTGCCGAGCTGCCGAGGGCAGAGTCGTGCTCGAGTTCGGCTCGCGCCGCGCACAGGGCATAGACGGCGCGGTCACCGGCGCAAGGGCGGCATATATCGGCGGCTGCGCGGGCACGGCCTGCGCCCTTTCCGACACGCGCTACGGTGTTCCCGCCGGAGGCACGATGGCTCATTCGTGGGTGCAGATGTTCGACTCGGAGTATGATGCGTTCAAAGCCTACTGCGAGACATACCCGACCAACGCGATACTGCTCGTTGACACCTACAACTCGCTCAAAAGCGGCGTTCCCAACGCCATACGCGCCTTCAACGAGGTCTTAAAGCCCCTCGGCATAACAAAATGCGGCATCCGCTTTGACTCGGGCGACATGGCCTATCTCACACGCAGGGCTCGCGCCATGCTCGACGAGGCCGGATGGCCGGAGTGTAAGATCACCGTGTCAAACTCCCTTGACGAGCGCCTTATAACCGAGCTGCTGCTTCAGGGGGCGAAGATCGACTCCTTCGGCGTGGGCGAGCGCCTGATAACGGCGAAGTCCGACCCCGTGTTCGGCGGCGTGTACAAGCTGTGCGCCGTTGAAAACGACGAGGGCGAGATCATACCCAAGATAAAGATCAGCGAAAACGTCGGCAAGATCACAAATCCGGGCTTCAAGAAGGTCTACCGCTTCTTCGAGCGCGAAAACGGCATGGCCGAGGCCGACTACATCTGCATGCACGACGAAACGGTTGACGATACAAAGCCGCTGGAGATCTGCGATCCCGAGGCGCGCTGGAAGCGCAAGACGATGGAAAACTTCCGCGCACAGGAGCTGCTTGTCCCGATATTCGAAAAGGGCAGGCTTGTTTACGAGCTGCCGACGCTCGATGAGATACGCCGCCGCTGCGCATACGAGGTATCCACGCTCTGGCCGGAGGTCAAGCGCTTCGACTTCCCGCATCAGTACTATGTCGATCTGTCCGAAAAGCTCATGGCTCTCAAGGACGAAATGCTCGAGGCAAAGAGGTAAGGCAAATGGATTCTGCAAAACGACGCGAGCATATCATGCTCTCCCTTAAAAACGCCGAGCGCCCCATAAGCGCGACGAAATTCGCAAAGGAGCTGGGCGTGAGCCGTCAGATAATCGTCGGCGACGTTGCGCTGCTGCGCGCATCGGGCGAAAACATTCTCGCCACGCCGCGTGGCTACGTCATAGATCACGGCTCCGTCAGCGAGCAGTACACAGTCGCCTGCGTACACGATTTTGACAGCATGGAGGATGAACTCAACATCATGGTCGATAACGGCTGCACGGTCATGAACGTGATCGTCGAGCATCCGCTGTACGGTCAGCTCACAGGCCCTCTGCACCTGTCAAGCCGCTATGACGTTTCGCAGTTCATGTCCGCCTGCCGCGAAAACGGCGCAAGCCCCCTGAGCACCCTCACGGGCGGCGTACACCTGCACGTTCTCTCCTGCCCCGACATTGACTGCTTCGAACGCACGAAAAAGGCACTGGACGAGGCCGGTTTCCTTTATACACAGGCGCAGTGATTGCCGCTTGACAAATGAATTAATAAGCGTTAAAGTAGACTACGCAGGTGTCATGACACCGCATAGTCTGCTTTTTTTGATCGGAGTGATCGCTTATGTCCAAGGTAAAGGCATTTTTCAAGCGCAAGGATATCGAGGTCAGCATGAAGCGCTACGGCATCGACGCGCTCGGCGCGATGGCGCAGGGACTTTTCTGCACCCTGCTCGTCGGCACGATACTTGACACGCTCGGCACGCAGCTGGGCATATCCTTTCTCGCTGCTCAGCTCATAGAGATCGGCGGCACGGGCTACACGATAGGCAAGTTTGCCTCGGCGATGGTCGGCCCTGCAATGGCGGTGGCCATAGGCTACGCGCTGCACGCTCCGGCAATGGTGCTGTTTTCGCTGATACCGGTCGGCTACGCGACAAACGTCATGGGCGGCGCGGGCGGCCCGCTGGCCGTCTACGTTGTTGCGATAATCGCAGCCGAGTTCGGCAAAATGGTCTCGAAGGAGACGAAGATAGACATTCTCGTGACCCCCATCGTCACGATACTCATCGGCGTGGGAGCCGCGTATTTCATAGCAGCACCCATCGGCAAGGGCGCAATGGCCGTCGGAACGCTTATAAAATGGGCGACTACGCAGCAGCCCTTCGTCATGGGCGTGCTCGTCTCGGTCATTGTCGGCATCGCGCTGACGCTGCCCATATCCTCGGCGGCTATCTGCGCGGCGCTGAGCCTGACGGGGCTTGCCGGAGGCGCGGCGCTCGCCGGCTGCTGCGCGAACATGGTCGGCTTCGCGGTCGTTTCGTTTAAGGAAAACGGCTGGGGCGGCATAGTGTCGCAGGGTCTGGGCACCTCGATGCTGCAAATGGGCAACATCGTGCGCAACCCGAAGATATGGATACCCGCTATCGCGGCCAGCGCCGTTACCGGACCTCTGGCGACCTGCGTGTTCAAGCTTGAAATGAACGGCGCTGCGGTGTCCTCCGGTATGGGCACCTGCGGTCTCGTCGGCCCCATAGGCGTGTGGACGGGCTGGTCGAGCCCCTCGGCTGAGGCTCTGCTGGACGGTGCGCAGGCCATAGTCCCCACAGCCGTAGACTGGCTCGGCCTTGCGCTCATAGCCATAGTTCTGCCCGCCGTGCTCTCGTGGCTGTTCGGCATAGTCTGCCGCAGGCTCGGCTGGATAAAAGACGGAGACATGAAATTAAATTGAGCAGTAACAAAGCCTCGAAAGTTCTTGACTTTCGAGGCTT
>CAVDFD010000119.1:0-5447 GCA_963608145.1 Bacteroidaceae bacterium
GCCTTCTTCATGGCAACCGATTACTCCTCCAGCCCCGTTACCCTCAACGGCCAGCTCCTGTACGGCTTCGGCTGCGGCGCTCTGACCGTTCTCATCCGCTATTTCGGCGGCTTCCCCGAGGGCGTTTCCTACGCTATCCTCATCATGAACCTGTGTGCATGGGCAATTGATAAGGGCACCCGTGGCCGTCAGTTCGGCGTGACCAAGGAAGACCTCAAGGCAGCCAAAAAGGCAGCAAAGGAGGCAAAGGCGTAATGAAAAAGATACTTAAGCTTACAGCCATCCTCTTCCTCATCTCCGCTATCGTCGCAGGCGTGCTCGGCGTTGTATACGAGCTCACCATTGACAGAATAACCGAGATCGCAGAGCAGAAGACCGCCGACGCATACGCCGAGGTCCTCAGCGCAAAGGAATACAAGGAAGTCCAGTACACCGGCGAAGATACCGCCATTGATAAGATATCCGAGGCTTATGCCGAGGACGGCAGCCTTGCCGGTCATGTCGTAGAGACCACCGTCACCGGCAGCCAGGGCAGCATAACCATTATCATCGGCGTTGATCCCGACAATAAGTGCACCGGCATTTCCATCACCTCGTCGAGCGAGACCTCCGGCCTCGGCGCAGTAGCCTCCAGCCCCAGCGACAAGGGCGTCGCCTTCCGCGAGCAGTTTGTCGGTCAGGGCTCTGACGTGGCGCTGGCCAAAAAGGGCGGCAGCATTGAGGCGCTCACCGGCGCGACCATCACATCCAACGCAGTTACCGGCGCGGTAGCATCCGCTACGGCAGCCTGCGAGAGTCTGGGTTAAGGAGGTAGACTTAAATGAACATTAAAAAACAGTTTAAGGAAGGCCTTATCACCAATAACCCCGTTCTCGTACAGCTCATCGGTATGTGCGCAACCATGGCCATCACGACGAGCCTCTTCAACGGTGTCGGCATGGGTCTGTCCGTTCTCATCATTCTGACCTGCTGCAACGTCGTCGTTTCCGCGATCAGAAAGATAATCCCCAACGAGATCCGTCTTGCGATATTCGTCGTTGTCATCGCGGGCTTCGTTACGATAGTTGACCTGCTGCTTCAGGCCTTCGTTCCCGCGCTGAGCGAGGCGCTGGGCGTATTTATCCCGCTTATCGTTGTTAACTGCATCATCATAGGCCGTGCAGAGGCCTTCTGCCAGAAGAACAGCATCGGCGCATCCTTCTTCGACGGCGTATTCCAGGGTCTGGGCTACACCATCGTTCTGATCGTAATGTGCCTTATCCGCGAGCTTCTCGGCTTCGGCACCATCGGCGGCGGCCTTCTTGACCCCGTCAAGGGTCTGACCCTCGACGGCACCGGCTCGGGCTTTGCCGTGTTCGGAGCAGATTTCCAGGGCGCAATGGTTCTGACCATGCCCTTCGGCGGCTTCCTTACCCTCGGCTGCCTGATCGCACTCATGCAGTACGCTCTGCGCAAGTCGGCTGAAAAGAAAGCAAAGAAGGAGGCTGAGGACAAATGACAAGTACTTCTTCGATCATCACCATCGCCCTGAGCGCGATCCTGATAAATAACTTCATCTTCTCGCAGTTCCTCGGCTGCTGCCCCTTCCTCGGCTGCTCGAGCAAGGTCGATACCGCTATCGGCATGGGTCTTGCGGTCACCTTCGTTATGGGTCTTGCATCCGCGATCTGCTGGGTCGTCGATACCTACATCCTGATCCCGCTGAGCCTCGGCTTCCTTGAGACGCTGGCATTCATCCTCATCATTGCCGGCCTCGTTCAGTTCGTCGAGATGTTCCTTAAAAAGTCCATCCCCTCGCTGTACTCGGCACTGGGCATCTACCTGCCCCTTATCACCACCAACTGCGCGGTTCTCGGCGTTGTTCTGCTGAACGTTCAGTACAAGTTCAACTTCATCCAGTCCACGCTCTACGGTGTGTTCGGCGGCCTCGGCTTCCTTCTGGCTATCGTTCTGTTCGCGTCCGTGCGTGAGCGCATCGACCTTGCGGAGTATCCCGAAAGCTTCGAGGGCTTCCCGATCTGCCTTGTGTCCGCGGCTCTGCTCGCTCTGGCCTTCATGGGCTTCAGCGGCATGAACATTCCGCTTTAAGGAGGGCTCAGATATGGATTTTATGGTTATTATCAAGTCCCTTTTGGTTCTGGGCGTACTGGGCGGCGTTTTCGGCGCTATCCTTGCATTCGCATCGAAGATATTCTATGTTGAAGTAGACCCCAAGCAGGAAGAAGTCAGAGAGTGTCTGGCCGGCGCAAACTGCGGCGGCTGCGGATACCCCGGCTGTGACGGCTATGCCGCCGCTGTCGCCAAGGGCGAAGCACCTGTAAACAAGTGCGTTGCCGGCGGCGCAGAGGCTGCTGCAAAGATCGCTGAGATCATGGGCGTTTCCGCGGGCGAGGTCGCCCGTCAGGTGGCGTTCGTGCCCTGCTCCGGCACCGAGGGTCATGCCTCCAAGCGCTTCAACTACAAAGGACCCCAGAATTGTCAGGCTGCAATGCTGTTCGGCGGCAAGAGCAATATGGACTGCCGCTTCGCCTGCATCGGCCTCGGCAACTGCGCAAACGCCTGCCAGTTCGGCGCAATGAGCATCGTTGACGGCGTTGCAAAGGTTGACCGCGAGAAGTGCGTCGGCTGCGGCGCATGTGTCGATGCCTGCCCGAAGAAGATAGTCAAGCTCGTTCCCTACGACCAGCACGTTCTCGTCGCCTGCTCCAGCTGCGACAAGGGCGCTGCCGTCATGAAGATCTGCGACGAGGGCTGCATCGGCTGCATGAAGTGCCAGCGCGAGTGCCCTGCCGACGCGATCGTCATCAAGGACAATCTGGCTCGCATTGATGTTTCCAAGTGCGTGCAGTGCGGACATTGCTCCGATATCTGCCCGCGCCACATCATCAAGGTGCAGAACTGATATCCCGCAAAACTCAAAACCTCCGTTCACACGAACGGAGGTTTTTTGCATAATCGGCGCTTTTCGCGGCAAAATAGGAAAAAAGCCATCGGAGTGATAAAATGAGCGTTAAGCATAAGAAGATAATCCTCGCCGTCGCGCTGCTGTTTGCCGTGAACATTCTGATCATCGCGCTCGCGCAGTCTGCCGAAGCGTCGCTGTATAAGCGCGGCTCGTCCGGCGCGACGGTCACGCAGATACAGACGCGCCTAAAAAGCTGGGGCTACTACAGCGGCAGCGTGGACGGCGTTTACGGCAGCGCGACCGAGCGTGCGGTCAAATATTTTCAGCGCACAAACGGACTTACGACTGACGGACAGGCGGGGGACAAGACCCTTGCCGCCCTCGGCATATACGAGCAGTCCGGCTCATCCTCGGCTGCATCCGGCGATGTTTACCTCCTTGCGCGGCTCATATCCGCCGAGGCACGCGGCGAGCCGTATATAGGGCAGGTCGCCGTAGGCGCGGTCGTGCTCAACCGCATCGACCACCCCTCGTTCCCGAACTCGCTCTCGGGTGTCATATATCAGAGCGGTGCGTTCTCCTGTATTGACGACGGGCAGTTTGACCAGCCGATCGCCGACAGCGCCTACCGCGCCGCACGCGAGGCTCTCTCCGGCTCTGACCCGACCGGCGGAGCGATATACTATTTCAATCCTGCGACCGCTACGAGCAAGTGGATATGGTCGCGCCCGCAGATGCTCACCATCGGCAGCCATATATTTTGCGCTTGACTTAAAATGGGGATGATAATAAAATAGAGCCAATCGGCGCAGCAGTGCCGTACATGGAAAGGTGAAAGCTATGAACAAATGCCCAAGATGCGGAACATATATCCCCGACGGCGGAAAGGTCTGCCTCGCCTGCGGCTGGAAGCCCGACGCAGGGGACAGCTTTATGGATAATCCGATACTTAAATACATGCAGGAGGCCTTCGATGCTGCAAGCCCCGAAATGACCGAAAACGACGCGATCCCCGACGAGTTCAAGGAGCGCGATCTCGCGGCGGTCGGCTATATCGGCCCAGTGTTTCTGTACTCTCTCATAAAAAACAGCGGCTCGGAGCTCGTGCGCTATCACGCAAAGCAGTCGGCCATGCTCCTCGCCCTGCACATGCTCAACTCCGTCGTAGGCGCGGTGCCCTATGTTGGCAAGCCCATCAAGAAGCTCAACACCATGCTTCTGGTGCTACTTGCCTTCCTCGGCGCACGCAACGCCTACTTCGGCAAAAAGGAGCCCGTACCCTTTGCGGGACAGATAATATCTTCGATAATGGAGGCACTGTGATATGAAATTCGTTACATATTCTTATAAGGGCGCAGAATACGCCGGTGTTCTGACTGCCGACGAGAGCGCGGTCGTTCCGGCCTCCGAGCTGGGACTCAAGGCCGGAAGCATGCTCGAGCTCATACAGGAGCTCGGCGGCAGACTGCCCGAGATACCGGCCGGAGCAAAGACAATGGCTCTTGCCGATGTGAAGCTTGAAGCTCCCATCCCCGAGCCGCGGCAGGATGTCATCTGCCTCGGCCTTAACTACCGCGACCATGTCGAGGAGGCGACCCGCGCCGACAAAGCCTTTGACGTGCAGCGCGGCGATGCCGTGTATTTTGCCAAGCGCCTTCAGCGCGCAGTCGCGCCCGGCGATAAGATCGACGGACACTTTGATATCTGCGACAGCCTTGACTATGAGGTCGAGCTCGGCGTTATCATAGGCAAGGACGCGAAAAACGTCAAGGCCGCCGATGCGCTTGAGTATATCTTCGGCTACACGATCGTAAACGACGTGTCCGCTCGAAACCTTCAGACTCGCCATAAGCAGTGGTATTTCGGCAAGAGCCTTGACGACTTCACGCCCATGGGTCCCTGCATACTCTCCGCCGATACTGTCGGTGCGATGCCGGAGCTTGACATACGCTGCTATGTCAACGGCGAAAAGCGTCAGGGCAGCAACACGCGCATGATGATCTTCGATATACCGTATATAATTGAAGAGCTGTCTGCGGGCATGACGCTCAAGGCCGGAACCGTCATTGCGACCGGCACGCCCAGCGGCGTGGCTCTCGGCATGGATCCCTCCGTTCAGAAGTATCTCGAGTCCGGCGACGTCGTACGCTGCGAGATAGACGGGATCGGCGTTCTGGAAAATACGATAGCATAATAGACAAAGGCTGCCGGAGGCTTTCCCCGACAGCCCTTTTTGACGGGCACATCTTGAGCTCTTGAAAGGGAAAAAACACAAGATTTAGAGTTTTCAAAACGATTAAAAAAAGATGCGGAAATGTTTCAAAAATAGCTTGACATTTGCCGTTTGCGGTGCTATTCTATCTAAGCACTTCGGGAAATGACCGAAAAGAGCGAAACAAAAAACTTAAAAAGTTTTGAAAAAAGTTCTTGACAAGTCACCTCGAATCTGCTAATATATAAAAGCTCACCGCGTGGCGGCTGAGCGAGTGTACCTTGAAAATTAGATAATGTAAGAACAGCTTATGCTAAATAAGCACCGGAA
>CAVDFD010000120.1:0-5366 GCA_963608145.1 Bacteroidaceae bacterium
CTAAAATCACGGCTGGACGGAGCCCTTGATGCTGCCGAGATAGCCCTTGAGACCGTTGACGAAGGTCTCGGGAGTCTTGAGGATACCCTCAACATCGCCCTTGTCGTATGCCTGACCGATGCCCTCGAGCATTGCAACGAAATCGTCGGTAGAGGTCTCGACACCGCTCTCGACCTTGTCGCCGTAGGTCCAGAGGCTTTCGAGCTTGACAACGTCGCCGCCGACCTTCTCGCTGATGTTTGCCTTGATCTCGCCGAGCTTGGTGCTGACGGTCGCCTGAGTCTTTTCAACGGCTGCTGCAAGGCCGTTATCCGCCGCGGCGCTGTCTGCAAGGCTTACGGGTGCAAATACGACGGCGAAGAGCATGACAGCCGCGAGAGCCGCAGCCAGTATCATAACAGCATTCTTTTTAAGAGTGTTGGACATTAAAAATACCTCCATTTTTGCGATTTTTGTTTAAGTCTATACTTTTTCCCCTTGATAGTATATATTTAAGCATATCATGAGAAATAATGCAAGACCTTTTTGTTGATTTTAATAAAAAATTTCCACAGGGAGGTTTTCTGCCCCAGAATGAAGGCCAGCTCGCCGAAAACAAGACCGCCGATGACATCCGCGACAACGTGCTGCTTTACAAACAGCGTTGACAGGAACACCAGCAGCGTGAACACGCCGCAGAAGACCTTGAAGCCCGTTTTCGCATCGGGGGAGCACAGCGCCTGACGGAACACGAGGTAGGACAGCAGGCAGTGCATCGAGGGAAAGCAGTTGGTCGGCGTGTCGAGGGCGTAGATGATCGACAGCATCCATGTGAACACGCCGTCCGGCTCTATCTCGGGGCGCTGGATGCAGCTCGGGAAGGCGATGAAGATAAAGCCGCAGATGAGCTCGGCGAAGATAACGCCCGCGGCATAGTGACAGCAGCGCTCCTCGTCCTGAAGCGAGATAAGGTACAGACCCGTGAGCCAGAACAGGAAGGTCGCGATGTATATGACTATCCACTCCGGCCGCAGCGGGATGAGCGCGTCGATGCCAAGCGTCACATCCCATGCCCGCGAGAAATCAGCGAACGCCTTCGTGCCCAGCCAAACGATCGCGTGCATGATGCAGATGCACAGCAGCGGCGCTGCGGCATAGCTCTTGGGTTTGCTTATTTTGCTTTTTGGCATACTATGCTCCTCAGATAAGCGAGAGTGCGTGCTGCATTGCAATGGCGACACCGGTGATGCCCAGCCAGCAGCAGAAGCCGAGCAGCAGAGGCTTGCCGCCGGTCTTTATGAGCTTGACGGGATTGGTGTTCAGACCGATGGCGGCCATGGCGAGGACTATCATGAACTTGCTCAGCTCCTTGAGCGGGCTGAACACGCTTGCGTCAACGCCAAGCGCCTGCGCGACGGTCGTGACGACCGAGGCGAGGATGAAGTAGAGTATGAACATCGGGAAAACGCTCTTGATGCTGACCTTTTTGCCCGACTCGCCCGCAGATCTCTTCGAGCGTATGAGCGCGAGAACGAGGGTGATGGGGATGATGGCCAGAGTGCGCGTGAGCTTTACGGTGACGGCCTTATCGAGCGTCTGCGAGCCGAGCCCCCACATGCTGTCCCAGGTCGAGGCGGCGGCGGTGACGGAGGAGGTGTCGTTGACAGCCGTGCCCGCGAAAATGCCGAAGGCCTCGCCGGAGGTGGTGGAGAAGCCGATGAGCGTGCCCATGAGCGGGAAAATGAGCGCGGCGATGACGTTGTAGAAGAATATGACGGATATCGCCTGCGCGACCTCCTCGTCGCTTGCGTCGATGACCGGCGCAGTGGCTGCGATGGCCGAGCCGCCGCAGATGGACGAGCCCACGCCGATGAGGGTGGATATCTTCGCGGGGATCTTCATCGCCCTGCACATGATGAAGGCGATCAGCAGCGAGGTCGTGATCGTGCTCAGGATTATCGGCAGCGACTGAACGCCCGTGCGCCCTATGACCGCAAGGTTCAGGCCGAAGCCGAGCAGTATGACCGCCCACTGGAGTATCTTCTTGGAGGTGAATTTGATGCCGGCCTCGAAGGGAGCGCGGTTTTTCAGGAACAGCCCGACTATCATGCCGAGCAGGATGGAGATAACGGGGCCGCCTACGACGGCAAACTTGCGGCCAAGCAGCCATGCGGGGACTGCGATAACAAGACACAGCAGCAGTCCCTTGAGTTTTTCTTTCATGGGGTGAGTCTTCTTTCTATGCGAATTTGATAATAATGTATGCGACGGCGGCGATCTGCACGAGAGCGATCAGCGGAAAGCCGATGGCAAAGCTCTTGTGCAGCGTTTTGTGCCGGAAGGAATACATGCCGAGAGTACCGCCGAGCGCGCCGCCTATAAAGGCCAGCAGAAACAGCGTCCTTTCGGGAATACGGCGCTTTTGCAGCTTTGCAAGCAGCTTGTCTATGCCCATGAGGGCGCACAGCAGCACATTGACCGCTGCGAGATAATAGGCAAGATACTCCATCACAGCTTGAGCAGATTCAGCCCGACGTCGGCATCGGCGTATCTGTCGATCTCGCCGTCGATGACGGTGACTATCATTTCACAGGTGGCGGAGACGACAGCGCGGTTCAAGTGCCCGCCGAACACCTCGCCCTTTTCGTTGCCTGCGGACATGTGTATGTGAGTGTAAAACTTGCCGTCCATGGTGTTGATGCTGCCCGTGAGGGAGACTATCTCAAACGCGCCCTTGAACTCGTTCGAGTAGTATTTTTTCTCCGCGGTGTTGAAAACGCCGACGGTGAAATCGTTTACTGCGCCCAGCGCCGAAACGGATGCGAGCTTTATGCTTTCCTTTTCCGCAAGCTCGCCTATTTTGTCGAGGATCTCCTCGCCGCGGTCGATGCGCACAACGATGGTCTTGTCAAATCTTTTGTACTTCATGGCTTATTTTCCTTTCTTTTTTGAACCCGGCTTTGCGGCCTTTTTGGACTTGGGCTTTGCCCAGCCCTTGGCGTAGCCGGCCTTTTTCGTTATCTGCGGCTTTTCAGGCTCCTTCGGCTTTGCCGGAGCCTTTGCCCTCGGCGGACGGTCGGGACGCACGAGGCACTCCGGCTCGTAGCCGATGAGATCCTCTCTGCCGGCCTCCTTGAGCGCCTCGATGACGAGCTTGCGCTTATCGGGGCGCTTCCACTGCAAAAGCGCCCGCTGCATGGCCTTTTCGTGAAAGCTTTTTGCGACGTACACCGACTTCATCGTCATGGGGTCTATGCCCGTGTAGTACATGCAGGTCGAGACAGTGCCCGGCGTGGGGTAAAAGTCCTGCACCTGCTCGGGCTGCCGCCCCATTTTGTTGAGGTACTCTGCCAGCGCGACAGCGTCGGAGAGCGTGCTGCCCGGATGCGAGGACATGAGATAGGGCACGACGTACTGCTCCTTGGAAAAGCGCGTGTTGAGCTTTTTGTACTTATCCATGAACCTTTCGTACACGCCGATGTGCGGCTTGCCCATATAGTCGAGGACGCTGTCGATGCAGTGCTCGGGCGCGACCTTGAGCTGGCCGGAGATGTGATATTTGACAAGCTCGGCGAAGAAGTCGTCGTTTTTGTCCTCAAGCATATAGTCGTAGCGGATGCCGGAGCGCACGAAGACCTTTTTTACGCCGGGTATCTGCCGCAGCTTGCGCAGCAGGGCGAGGTAGTCCGAGTGGTCGGCATCGAGATTGGGGCAGGGGGTAGGCGCAAGGCAGCGGCGGTCTGCGCACATGCCGCATTTGGCCTGCTTCTTGCAGGAGTGGTGGCGGAAGTTTGCCGAGGGACCGCCGACATCGTTTATATAGCCCTTGAAGTCGGGGAACTTCGTGAGCGCCGTGACCTCGCGTATGACGCTTTCATGACTGCGGCTGGTGACCATTCTGCCCTGATGGAAGGCCAGAGCGCAGAAGTTGCAGCCGCCGAAGCAGCCTCGGTTGTGTATGACCGAGAACTTTACCTCCTCGATGGCGGGAACGCCGCCGAGCGGCTCATACATGGGGTGGTACTGCTTGGTGTACGGAAGCTCGGCAACACGGTCGAGCTCCTTTGTCTCAAGCGGCATGGCGGGCGGATTTATTATAAGATACCTCCCGTCGTGCTCCTGAATGAGCGCCCTGCCGCGCACGGGGTCGTGCTCGGCGTATTCAAGGCGCGTTGCGTCCGCGTAAAAGCGCTTGCTGTCGCAGACATCGGCAAAGGAGGGCAGGCTCACGCTGTCAAAGGCGCAGTCGGCCTTGTCGTGCGTGAGAAAGCCCGTGCCGCGTATATCGCGCATTTCGGAAACGGGTATCTTCTTTTTGAGCCTGCGGGCTATCTCCCGCGTGGCCGTTTCGCCCATGCCGTAGATGAGCATATCCGCGCCCGAATCGACGAGGATGGAGCGGCGCACCTTATCGTCCCAGTAGTCGTAGTGCGCAAAGCGGCGCAGCGAGGCCTCAAGGCCGCCGATGATGATCGGAACATCGGAGCCGAAGGCTTCGCGGGCGCGGTTTGCATAAACTATCGTCGCTCTGTCGGGGCGCAGTCCGGCTCTTTTGCCCGGCGAGTAAAAGTCCTCGCTGCGGCGCTTTCTGGCCGCCGTGTAGTGCGCGACCATTGAGTCGAGGTTTCCAGCGCCTATCATAACGCCGAGGCGCGGCCTGCCGAAGGAGGCAAAGGCCTCCGCCGAGTGCCAGTCCGGCTGGGCGCACACGGCCACGCGGTAGCCGTCGGCCTCGAGGACCCTGCCTATGACCGAGGTCCCGAAGCTCGGGTGATCGACGTATGCGTCGCCGGTGACGAGCAGAAAATCATACCACCACCAGCCGCGCTCGTGCATTTCGTCCTGCGAGACGGGTAAAAATTCAAGATCGTCTGTCATATAAGCTCTCCCCAATACCAGCCCGACGTGCCCTTGTGCTTTACAAGGCAGCCGCGCGAGGTCTCCTCCACGACGCTTACCTCGTCGCCGGCTTCAAGCTCCAGCACAAGGTCGGTCGAATCGTTGCATTTGCAGAACTCCCCGTCGGAGTAAAGGTACTTTGTCAGTATCTCCATCTCGTAGCCCGTGCGGATGTGGCGCACGAGGGAAAACTCCTCGCCGCGGCGCAGCACCTGCACGTCATTGTCGCCCCAGCGGATGTAATAGCTTTTTTCGCTCCCGCGCTGCGCGGTCTTCACTCTGCGCACGGGGAAGGGGTCGTAGGACTCGAAGGAAAAGTCCTCGCTGCCCTCGCAGGGGATGATAAGGGCGTTCAATTGCCCGTCGTCCTTCAGCGAGCAGCCGCCGTCGATGGAGATGACGCGGTGCTGCCGGTCGATTATGGGGTTTGCGCAGACGTGATCGGGCAGATACAGCATCACCGGCCAGTGCCCGACGATGACCCACTT
>CAVDFD010000121.1:0-5311 GCA_963608145.1 Bacteroidaceae bacterium
AATGCGCCTCTAAAACTAATCGATGCCTTTTGGCTCGTTCTGTTTGAAGCAGGACTCGTCGTTAGCCCAGCCCTTATCGACGAGCCAGTAGTGATACTCGGTATCGGCGGCATTGAGCTCCTCCTCGCTCAGCTCGACATCGCGGCTGCGCTCGTGCTTGAGCTGGCGCTCGTAGGTATACAGATCCATGAGCGTGAAGCCCAGACCCATATCCTCGGCGATGGGGATGAGCACATCCTCGACGACCGACTCGCGTATCTCGAGCGAGCCGGGATAGGACATCTCGGCCTGCTCGACTCTTGCTCGCAGCTCGGGGTCGCTGTCGTACTGCTGCAAAAATTTTATAACGTTCAGATTAAGGTTCAAGACGCTGCTCCTTTCAGCACAGGCGGAAGCCGGCGGGGATATTGTCGTCGAGCATCAGCAGGTGCAGCTCCTCCTTGCCCTCGTGCTCGTGCACGGCGGAGATGAGCATACCGCAGGAGTCCTGACCCATCATCTTGCGGTTGGGCAGGTTGAGGATCGCCACGACGGTCTTGCCGACGAGCTGCTCGGGCTCGTAGAACTCGTGGATGCCGGAGAGGATCTGGCGCGGAGTGCCTGTGCCGTCGTCGAGCATGAACTTCAGCAGCTTCTTGCTCTTTTTGACCGCCTCGCAGGAGAGGACCTTGCACACGCGCATATCGCACTTGGAGAAATCGTCGATCGTGACCTCCGGCTCGATGGGGTCAAACTGCGGCTTTGCCGGAGCGTTGAGCTTTTCAAGCTCGGCGAGAGCCTTTTCCATATCAAGGCGCGGGAAGAGCGTCTCGCCCTTGTGAACAGTGACGTTTGCCGGAAGCGTGCCGAACACGGCGGCGCTGTCCCAGCAGGAGCACTTTTCGCATGCGCCGATCTGGGCGAAGGCCTTCTCGCAGCTTTCGGGGATGAAGGGACGGAGCATGATGAGGCTTATGCGCAGGCACTCGAGCAGGTTATACAGCACGCTTGCGAGGCGGGCTTTTTTGCTCTCGTCCTTTGCAAGCTGCCAGGGCGCGGTCTCGTCGATGTACTTGTTTGCGCGCTGGATGAGCTTGAATACCTCCTCGAGCGCAAGGTGCAGCTGGAGCTTATCCATCTGCTGCTCGTACTTATCGCGGCTGGTTTTTGCAAGCTCGATGAGCTCATTGTCGAGCTCGGCTGCCTCGCGCTCTGCGGGCAGGGTGCCGCCGAAGTACTTCTCGACCATCGCGGTGGTGCGCGATACGAGGTTTCCGAGGTCGTTTGCAAGGTCGGTGTTTATAGTGGAGATCAGCAGCTCGTTTGAGAAGTTGCCGTCCGAGCCGAAGGGGAAGGTGCGCAGCAGGAAGAACCTGAGCGCGTCCACGCCGAACATATCCGCAAGCTTGTACGGATCGACGACGTTGCCCTTGGACTTGCTCATCTTGCCGCCGTCGATGACCAGCCAGCCGTGGCCGTAGACCTTTTTCGGCAGGGGCATCTCCATGCTCATGAGCATTGCAGGCCAGATGATGGAGTGGAAGCGGACTATCTCCTTGCCGACGACGTGGACATCCGCCGGCCAGTACTTGTCGTAATCGTCGTATTTATCGTTGAGGAAGCCGAGCGCGGAGGTGTAGTTAAACAGCGCATCGACCCAGACGTAGACGACGTGGCCGGGGTCGAAATCGACGGGGATGCCCCATGTGAAGCTCGTGCGCGATACGCACAGATCCTCAAGACCCGGCTTTATGAAGTTGTTTATCATCTCGTTGACGCGGGAGGCGGGTTCGAGGAAGGTGCCGGTCTCCAGCAGCTCCTGAACGGGCTTTGCGTACTTGGAAAGGCGGAAGAAATACGCCTCCTCCTCGGCGTAATGCACCTCGCGTCCGCAGTCGGGGCACTTGCCGTCCTTGAGCTGGCTCTCGGTCCAGAAGCTCTCGCAGGGGGTGCAGTACATGCCCTTATACGCGCCCTTGTAGATATCGCCCTTGTCGTACATCTTCTTGAAGATGCGCTGAACGGCCTGAACGTGATAGTCGTCGGTCGTGCGGATGAAGCGGTCGTTTGAGATATTCATGAGCTTCCAGAGGTCTGTTATGCCGCCGGGACCCTCGACGATCTTATCGACGAACTCCTTGGGCGAAAGACCGGCTGCCTTGGCCTTTTCCTCGATCTTCTGGCCGTGCTCGTCGGTGCCGGTGAGAAACATGACGTCATAGCCGCACATTCTCTTATAGCGTGCGATGGCATCGGTGGCCACGGTGCAGTAGGTGTGGCCTATATGCAGCTTGTCCGAGGGGTAGTAGATCGGTGTTGTGATATAAAACTTGCCTTTTTCCATGATATATCTCTCCTTTATTGAGCTTCTTCCGCCGGAGCGGTCGTTTCTTCGGGGGCCGGCGTGGGCGACGGTGTCGGCCACTGGATGTTTTCGGGGTGATAGTGGTAGTAGCTGTCCGCTTCCTTGGTGCGGCTTATAAGATTATCGTCCTTATCGTAAACGCAGCGGTAGGTCACGGCTCCCGTGCCTATGGCTACGCTCGGATACGTTGTATCATACACCGTCCACGCGGAGTAGTCCATTTTGACATAGCTGCCGTCCACGTCGGTGCCCCAGATCTCTATCGTGAGCTGGCGGTTTTCGCACTTTGTCACGATCTTTATCGGAAACTCGCGGTTGTTTTTGAATTTGAACTCCGGCCCGCCCCAGCTGACCGTCGCGTCCAGTCCCCAGGGGACATAGGAGACCGCAAAGCCGTGCTCGTCGCGGGCGACGATCTCAAGGTTTGCGTACAGCGCCGCGCAGTAGAGCGTCGAGGAGGTCTGGCATATGCCGCCGCCTATCTCCTGCACGACCTTGCCTCCGGCGTAGGCTCCGGCTGACTTGAAGCCCGCCTCAGCCGTGCGCTTGCCGACGACGGTGTTATAGGAAAACGTCTCGCCCGGAGCGAGGATAGTGCCGTTTATCTTTTTCGCCGAGAGCTCGACGTTTGTAGCCCTGTTCTCGGTGCTCGAGGCGTAGCCCGTCGTCATGGAGCCGAGCTTGTCGGCAAAGAGCATCTTTTCAAGCTGCTCCTGCGTGTATTTCGGCTGCGTAACCGTGAGCGGTATCTTCACCGTCTCGCCGTTTTCGGCCTTCTCCCAGAGCGTTTTTGCCTCGGCAGCGTCAAACTCTATTCCGACGCGGCTCTCGGTGGCCTTCTGCGTCTCGGGATCGTAGGCCGAGTCGAGCACCTCGGCGCAGATATCCTCGTGAAGCTTGTCGAAATCCGGCTCGGCTGAGTCGGTGACGGCTGCCTCGTAGCTTACGCTGCCGCTGCCCTCGGCGAAGGCGCTCACTATCATATCGCAGAGCTTGCCGGCATCAATGTCCGTCGTGTCTGCGCCCTTTACAATTTTGAGCACCGCCTTGTCCGTATCGAGCTCGTAGCCTGCGCCCATGCGCTCGTTATAATCGGCAAGAGCCTTGTCAACAGCCGCCTTTATATCGGCGGTATTGGCCTCCTGCATGATATCGCCCTGCGTGACAGAGCCCGTTATACATTTAAAATAGCACACAAGGTCCTGTATTATGCTGCCGGAGTGGCCGTAGTCGTACGCTGCCTGCGCAGCCTCCGCGCAGCTGAGGTCAAGCCCCGCCTCGGCAGGCGTGACGGTGAAGCTGTACTCGCCCGGGAGCGTTGCCCTGACGCTCGAAACATCGGCCTTCCAGCCGGCCTTTTCAAGCGCCGCCGCCGCCTCGGAAACGGTCATGTCGCCGATCGAAACGCCGCCGAGCGTCATGCCCGGGTGTATCTTATCCGAGCGTCCGGCAAGATAGCCTCCGCCCAGCACCAGCGCCGCGCATACAACGACGGCTATGATGATCACCGGCAGCGCATGCTTTTTGCCGCCAGTGCTTTTTTTCTTTTTTACCGGCTCCGTTTTCTTCTCTTTCTTCGGAGCCTCGTGCTTACCCTTTGCCATGTTGAGCCTCCTCTCAGCTCATTTTATCCCGATAAATGGAGGTGAAGCGCTCGTACTCGCCCTGCGGCAGCTCCTGCTTCTTCTCGCTGCGCACAGCGTCGCGCATCCAAGGGTTGTTTTCGACCTTCGCGCCGGTCTGAGCCTCTAAAACGGCGTTTATGAGCACGTTCGAGATAAGGAAGCCCGCCGGAGTGAGGTGCCAGCGGTCTTCATTTTTTTCCGCCCAGCCCTTGCGCTCGAACAGCTCGAAGGTCTCCTCGATGGGAGCCCAGTCGCTGCGGTATATCCTGTGGTATTCCTTTTCGCTTATGCCGTGCACGGTGCGCATGCCGAGCATGAGATATTCCGTTGCCTTCTGTATCGGCACGATCTTCTCGTACTCGTCGATTATCATGCTGTCGCCCACGACGGCGGAAACGTAGCGGTCAAGGTCGCGCACATAGCTGTAGCGAACGCCGCCGGCGCAGGAGTGCGCACCGGGGCCGAAGCCCATGTAGTCGTCCAGCTGCCAGTATTTCAGGTTGTGCCGCGATTCAAAGCCCGGGATCGCAAAGTTTGATATCTCGTACTGCTCAAGGCCGAAGTGCTTCAGGGTATCGACCGTGTACAGGTACATGTCGGCCTGCTCGTCCTCGTCGGGGATGAGCGGCGAGCCGAGGTAGCTGCGGTACATGGGCGTGCCCTCCTCGAGCTTCAGGCCGTAGCAGGAAAGATGCTCGGGGTGCAGCTCCAGCGCACGCGAGAGCGTCTCGGCCCAGTCGCCGCGGGTCTGGCTCGGCAGACCGTAGATGAGGTCGAGGCTCACATTCTCAAAGCCGGCCTCACGCGCCGCATCAACGGCAAGCTCCGCCTGACGGAAGTTGTGCCGCCGGCCTATGATCTTCAGAATGTCGTTGTTTGCCGACTGCACGCCGACAGAGAGCCTGTTTACGCCCTCCGCCCGCAGGAGCTTGAGCTCGTCAAGCTTCGTCGTGTCGGGGTTTACCTCGACGGTGATCTCGGAGTCGAGGCGCACGTTGCCCATGCGCTTGAGCTCGTCAAGGATCTCGACGATGCGCTTTGCGCCGTAGCAGCTGGGCGTGCCGCCGCCGATGTAGATGCTGTCGATCTCGTAGCTGCTCATCGCCTCGGCTGACTCGCTTATGTGCGACAAAAGCGCCGACTGATAGTCGGGCATGCGCTGCTTGCCGCCCGCGATCGAGTAGAAATCGCAGTAGCTGCATTTTGAAACGCAGAACGGTATGTGAATGTAAATACCAAGTTTATCCATACTCTCAGCGGCGTCTTTGCGCCATCCTTAATACGTTTTTGCGTCAGCACGACCGGCAGAAAAGCTGATAGCCGATAGCTGTTAGCTGATAGC
>CAVDFD010000122.1:0-5301 GCA_963608145.1 Bacteroidaceae bacterium
AAATGCGCGGCGTTTCAAATTGAAACGCCGCGCTTGCTGGGATATGGCGCAGCCGACGGAATAGCAGTTCCGGCATACGCCAACCGGCGCATTATTTTTGGAGTATCTTGAAAACATTGTAATCGTGTCCAGGGAGCAGAACGACATCACTGCCGAGATTTTTGATGCGTTGGAATGAATTGTAATAGTCATCGAGACTTGTATAAACACCGGTAGGTGCCTGATCATTGAGATTGTCCATGTTATAAAGCAGGTCACCAGTCATAAGATACCTACATCCGTCGCCCTGAACAAGGACTCCCTGCGAGCCCGGCGAATGACCGGGCAAAGTGATGAGTTTTACGCCTTCGCAAAATTCCACGTCTCCGTCAACAACGACGATACGGTGGAAAAACTCGCAAAAGTAAGGAGGCTTACTTGTATCGTTCAACTCATACGCTCCCTTCTGAATGGCGTAGGGAGCAATGGCATACTGAAGCTCGCGGCGCTGAACGTATACCTTGGCATTTGGGAGCTTGTAGACGCCGTAGCCGTGATCCCAGTGCAGATGAGTCAGCAGCACAGTGTCGATATCCTTGGGTTCAACACCGTTTATGCGCAACTGGTACTCTAGCTCCTGCTCGGGAGCCTTCTCTATCGGGCTGTGGAACTTGTTCGCATGCTCGGGATTGCATGGTCCGGAGTCAACGAGAATAACTCTACCGGTTTTGGTGTTTTTCATAAGCCATGCAACGTCGGGAATTTGTATCATTCCTCCAGCATCAGCATTATGACCTACGCGTGCGATAGAGGCAACGCGTGTAAGATTAAGTGTTGCAACGTTTAAAGGGGTGATATCCCACATGATTTTTCTCCTTGATTATTCAGCTTACGGCAAATGTCGCAAGGCTCGGGAAGAATGTCAGAATCAGTATCATCAGCAGCATCAGGCCGATGTACGGTAGAGAGCCGACTATGATATCGGACATTTTTGAGTGTGGTGCGATACCTTTCACAATAAACAGATTCATGCCCATGGGTGGTGTAAGCATCCCAAGCTCCATTAGAATGACGAGTACGATACCAAACCACACTCCATCAAAGCCGTATGCAATCATAACGGGGTAAAGAACTGGCAAAGTCAGGTACTGCATTGAGGTGCCTTCCAAGAAGCAGCCAAGAATGATGTACATGATGTAAACAATAGCCAGCAGAGCAGGCTTGGAGAAGTTTATTGAGGTCAGCCAGCTTACCATTTGAGAGGTTGCGTTGGTGCTGCTCATTACATAAGAGAATATATTCGCTCCGAGAATGATGAAAAGAATCATCGCTGTGGTGCGGCAAGCCTTTGCTGTTGCAGTCCAAAAGCGCTTAAAATCCAACTGACCGAAGACCTTGCCGATAACGAGTGCCAAAGCGGAGCCGATAGCGGCAGCCTCAGTGGGAGTGGCTACACCTGCGTAGATGCTGCCGAGGACGATAAGGATCATGATAAACATCGGCAGGATGCCTATTAGAGCTTCCTTATGACCAATTGTTTCATAGTGATCCCAGTTTACCTGCTCAAAGTCCTTTCTGTTAACAATGGCAATGATAACGAGATAAATGACGTAGATAAGAAGCAGAACGATGCCGGGGATAAATGCTGCGGTAAATAGTTTGGTTACTGATTCGCTGCACAGCGAACCGTAAACTATTAGAGCAATACTCGGAGGAATAAGGATCCCAAGCGTACCGCCTGCAGCTATCGAACCATAGGTGTACTTCGGCTTATAGTTGAGAGCTTCCATCTCGGGGATTGCAACACCGCCGATAGCGGCCGCTGTAGCGGGGCTCGAACCTGAAATGGCAGCAAAAATTCCACAAGAGACCACATTGGCATGCAGAAGGCCGCCGGGAACGTGACGCAGGTATTTTGCGACGCCCTTATAGAAACGATGGCTGACACCGCTTTCAATTATGATCTCGCCCATGAATAGAAACATGGGGATAGCAGTGATCGTGAAATCGGAGCACATTTTCCAAACGCAGTTTGCAATAACCTGGGATGCCGACTGTTCGGTGACGAGCATAGCGATGATGCCGCCAAGACCGAGAGCTATCGCAATCCACAGACCAGACAGTGCAAGCACAGCGAAGATACCTATGCACATAAGCATTATTACAGTCCAACTCATGCGGCTCCTCCCTCGCTTTCTTTGTTTTCCATAAGGCGCAGCTCGTGAGAGCTGTACTTGGGCGCTTCCTTGCTGAGATCCTCAATAGTGCGGCATACAAGGTAAATGTTAAATGCTGCAATACCGATAAACATTATAAGTCTGGGAATCCAGAGTGGGGTAGAGTAAATGTTTGCTGCGCGCAGATCACGTGCAAAGGTGTTTTCAAGCATGAGGAAAAAATAATAGGTGATATCAAGGTTGAAGACCAGCAGCAGGATATCCGAAAGCAGTATGACAGCTTTTTTGACTTTTCCTTTGAATCTGTCGTAAAGAACATCCATGCGGACGAACACATCGTCATCTATTGCCTTTGCAGCGGCCCAGTAGAAGACTATGCCCATAGCATAGCCGGCAAATTCCGTGGATATCATAGTGGATATGGTGAATATCCAACGGAGCAGTACCTCGACCAAAACCAGTGCTGCCATCACAATCATTGCTATTTGAGAAACACATAGTGTGGCTTTGATCGAAAAGTTTTTAATTGATAAGACTGTTTTCACAAGACTCCACCTTCATAGAGAATATGTCAATTGTTTGACCAATTTTTGCAGGCACGGACCGTCCCACGATACGGAACGGCCTCGCCTTTTTACTACGGTAACATTAAAAATATTTGAGGTTTATTTGATGTTAAGTGCTGCCTTGATGTCAGCAAGAGCTTTGACGGCATTATCGCCGTTTGCCTTTGCGTAGTCGTCCCACAGAGGGATTGCGATGTTGCGTAAAGCTTCTTTGTCTGCGTCGCTCGCCACAACGAGCTCGAGACCGTCCTTTTCAAGGTTCGCAAGGCTTTCATCAGAATACTGCATCATTCTCTCGGTGAAAGTGGACTGGAACTCGTTAGTGACCTTTGTGAAGGCATCCTGAACATCCTGAGGCAGCGCATTGAAAGCGTCATCATTAACAACGACGTATACGGGAATTACCATGGAGTTGCAGTAATATATCCAATCCATAGACTCGTACCACTTGTTCATATCAACTGCCATAGTAGCGGTGGTTACGGAGTTTATAATGTTGGTATTAAGTGCGGAAGATACCTCGGAGGCATCAATGGAGGTGGGAATCATGCCGACTTCCTGCCAAAATTTGCTCTGCTCACCGCCAGAGGTACGGATTTTTAGATTCTTGAGATCCTTGTAGTTGGAAGGAGTTTTTCCGGAACCGTAAACGTCCTGAGTGGGATAGAATGTTGTCATAACGTTGGTGACCCCGTATGCACCGAACTCATCGGCGAGGTAGGGCTCCAGAACGTCCATAACAGTGTTGAAGGAGTTTGCGTCGGTGGTCATGTACGGGCAGCTGGGAAGACCGCCAGCTTTAAGGTAACCGGAGATAGCTGTGATCATGCAGCCCGCCATCTCAACGCTGCCGGTACTGACTGCGTCAAGATACTCGCTGGTGCCAAATGGAAGTTCGCCTCCGACACGGATGTTGATCTTTAACTGACCGTCGGTGGCCTCGTAGATTTTGTCGGACCACTCTTTCATAAGGGTGACCATCGGATGACTTGCCGAGTCAAGGTCAAGGAAATCCCACTCGTAGGTTGCCTTTTCACCGTTGCCGGAGTCGTCGTTGTTGCCGCCATTGCCGTCATTTGTGCAGGCTGCAAGAGAGAACACCATCATAAGGGTTAATAGTATGCTGATAAGTCTTTTCATTTTTTCTCCTCGCTTTTAAATTTATTTTCGTTTTATTGTTTTTAAAAATATTACGCAAGCAGACTCATAAGTTCGTCAACATTTTCAAGTTCCTCGAGGTGAGCAACCAGCTCAATTATGCGATCCTGCTCAAGTCTGCCGATGTGATGTCCGGCCATGAAGCGGAACTTCTCAACCGTCTCGTCCCAGCTTACGGGATTTTCGGGGTCACCCTTAGGATAGTCAACGTGTGCAACGTGAACTGTACCGTCTTTCATTGTGACCTCAACAGTGCAGGGATAGTACTTTGGATAGACCTTCTCGGCCTCAGGATCAAGCTCCCATGTAACCTTCTTTGCAAGAGCAAGAACCTCTGGGTCGCGTATGGTTTCATTGGTGAAATCCTCGATGGTCTCGTGCCCCTTTACCATACCGCATGCAACTGCAAACGGCAGAGAAAATTGTGCATCAACGACAGTTTTCGGGTCTGCTTTTGTCTCTTCGGGAATGGTTAGAACCTTAATGGAGTACTTATTTACCTTTGCATGGATATGTTCAACGTCCTTGTAGTTGATGCCTCTGTTGTACAAATCAAGTGCACAGTCGGCAAGAGGAGCTGAAAAGCGGCAGCAGGCGTGAACCTTGATGGAGGTATCGGCCATCTCCCAGCGCTTGCCGAATTCATCTACAACTTTGTCGTAATTGTAGATGTCCTTGTAGGAATACGCGCGAAGGAAGCCGTCCTGACCGTCCCATACGGTAGTAGGGCCGGTGTATCCACGGGATGCAAGCTCCGCACTCATAACGCCGCACATCGCTGGATGACCTGCTTGCAGACGCTTTGTCCATGTGCCCTGTGCTTTCCACTCAAGAGTACCGGCAGAGGAGCTTATTGCGATGCCCAAAGCATAGGCGATTTTCTTTGCATCAAGCCCCATGACTTTAGCAACGCCGCCGGTAGCACCGAATACGCCGCAGGTGCCGGTGGGATGGAAGCCCTGATAATAGGTCTGACCCTCAAATGCTTCGCCAAGACGGATGGTTATTTCGGAACCGTATACGAAGCCGAGCAAAACATCCTTGCCGGACTTGCCATAAGCTTCAGCTGTTGCGAGAACTGCGGGAAGGACAACAACGGAAGAGTGCTGAGTGCCTTCACGATGGTCGTCGTCCATATCAAAGGCGTGACCCATGGTACCGTTTACGAGAGCCGCGAGCATAGGTGAAGTCTTATGCTTGAATCCAACAGCGGTACAGATTTCCTTGCCGCCCATTGCCATGACGGTATCGGCCATGATCTGAGTAGATTCGATGTGCTTGGACGCCAACTGGTTTCCGAGCAGATCCAGAATGAACTTCTTGGAATTCTCGATTACGAGAGGGGGAAGATCCTCGTACTTGAGTTCTGCGCCGATTTCAGCTACCTGCTGGGACAGAGACTTTTCCATTTTTCAAATACC
>CAVDFD010000123.1:0-5262 GCA_963608145.1 Bacteroidaceae bacterium
TCATTGCAGATGCTACGGCTTGCTGCTCACAGGGACTTGAATTTATCCTGACAGGAGAACATTCCTATCCTAACGATTACCCCGAGCTGGGGTCGGAAATAACTGTGACAGGTATTTTTGAAGTTTACACTGAGAACGGATTTCAGTATTGCAGGCTTAAAGACGCAAGCCTAATGTAACATAACATGAGAATAAATTACCCGCCATTCATTTGAATGGCGGGTAAACTTATATTTTTTTGCTTGGCTTTGGCTTTCTCACCGTGGAAAAGGGATCCGCGCCGCCGCCGGAGAACATGGTGAAGTTGAGGCTTGACTGCACATGGTCGGCCATTGCCTGCTTTGCGAGGTCGGGGATGTGCATTTTTATTGCCTCTACTACCGCAACGTGGTTATATATAACGCTCGGCGACCAGGGGTTATCCTCTGAGTTGCTGATAAACTTTATCATCGAGGACTGATACATCGTCAGGTTCGGCAGGAGCATCTTATAGCACTTCTGAATATACTTGTTGCCGCAGGACTCGACGATAAGCCCGTGGAAGGGCATATCGGTTGCAATCATGCCGTCGTAGTCCTTGCGTATCACGCAGTCGGCAAAGTCGTTGGCCAGCCTGTCGAGCTCCCTGACAGTGCCGGAGTCTGCACGCTCGGTGCACAGAGCGGCGGCCTCGCATTCGATAGCGGCACGCACATCGTAAAGATCTATCATATCACGCAGGCTCAGGTCAATGACGAAGAAGCCGCTGGTGTCGGGCTTGGAAATGACAAAGCCCTGCTCGCACAGGTTCATTATTGCCTCCGCCACAGGCGTGCGGGATATGCCGAGCGCGGACGCTATGCTGTTGACATTCAGCTTCGTTCCCGGAGCTATGCACAGCGAGACTATCTCGTCATAAAGCATCTGCGAAACTATATCACGCAGCTTTGCGCTCGGATTTGCGTCAAGGTAAACCTGAAACTGATCACGCTTCAATGAAATCAATCCTTTCGTAGCTGATTAAAAACAAAAACCAATATGTCGGACAAAAAGTGAGCTCAAATACATCCGTTATTCTACGGCAGATGAAATAAAAATGCAATACCTTGAGTGCAAAATTATAAATAATTTTATATTTATTCCTGCTGCGCAAGCATGTTTGAACAAATGAGCCTTAATTTGACTGCAAAACCGCAAAGAAACACGCCCCGATGCGATTGCATCGGGGCGAATGTTATGTTTTCAGCTTATTTTTTGCTCTTTATGTACTCGTCAATGCTCTTCGCGCCGGTTTTGCCTGCGCCCATTGCGAGGATAACGGTAGCTGCGCCGGTGACTGCGTCGCCGCCTGCAAATACGCCTTCGCGTGCGGTAGCGCCGCCCTCGTCGGCCTCAATGCCGCCCTTGCGGGTGAAGGTCAGACCCTTGGTCGTGTTGCGGATCAGGGGGTTGGGGCTGGTACCGATGGCGATGACAACGGTGTCAACGTCGAGGATCCAGTTCGAGCCCTCAACGGGAACGGGTCTTCTCTTGCCCTTCTCGTCGGGCTCGCCGAGCTCCTGCCTCTGAAGCTCGATGCCGGTGACGTGGCCGTCCTCTCCTGCGTGGATGGCGACGGGGTTATTGAGCATATTGAATTCGATGCCCTCGGACTCTGCGTGCTCGACCTCTTCCTTACGGGCGCTCATCTCATCGCGGCTGCGGCGGTAGGTGATGTAAACATGCTCCGCACCCAGACGCTTGGAAACGCGGGCCGCGTCCATTGCGACGTTGCCTGCGCCGACTATGCAGACGTTGTGGAAGTGCTTTATAGGCGTATCGTAATCGTCGCGGTAAGCCTTCATGAGGTTTACGCGGGTGAGCAGCTCGTTAGCCGAGTAAACGCCGAGCAGATTCTCGCCGGGAATGTGCAGGAACTGGGGCAGACCTGCGCCGGAGCCGATGAATACTGCCTCGAAGCCGTCCTCAAACAGCTCGTCAACGCTCTCGGACTTGCCGATAATGGCGTTGTTTATTATCTTTACGCCCATTGCCTTGAGGTTTTCGATCTCAGCTGCAACTATCTCCTTGGGCAGACGGAACTGGGGGATACCGTAGACCAGAACGCCGCCGGACTTGTGGAAGGCCTCGAAGATGGTAACGTCGTAGCCGAGCTTGCGCAGGTCGCCTGCGCAGGTGAGGGAGGCAGGGCCGGAGCCGACGATCGCTATGCGGTGACCGTTTGACTCGGGAACCTTGATCTCGTCCTTAACTTCCTTGTTCATGTGATAGTCGGCGACAAAGCGCTCGAGACGGCCAATGCCGACGCTCTCGCCCTTGATGCCGCGAACACACTTGCTCTCGCACTGCTTCTCCTGCGGGCAGACACGGCCACAGACGGCGGGCAGAGAGTTGGTGGAGGTGATGATATCATATGCTGCGTCAAAGTCGCCCTCTGCGACCTTGGCGATAAATTCGGGGATGCGTACCGAAACGGGGCAGCCGCTGCGGCAGGGCATATTGTGGCAGTTGAGGCAGCGCTTTGCCTCGTCCATTGCCATCTCGGGGGTGTAGCCGAGGGCGACCTCCTCAAAGTTGCCGGAGCGGACTACTGGATCCTGCTCGGGCATCGGGTTTTTATCCATTCTCATATTAGCCATTACGCTTACCTCCGGTCATATTGCAGATATGCTTTGCAGCCTCGTCCTGCTCTTCCTTGTAGAATGCGGCACGCTTTATCAGAGAGTCGAAATCGACCTCGTGCGCGTCGAAGTCAGGGCCGTCAACGCAGGCAAACTTGGTCTCGCCGCCGACGATGACGCGGCAGCCGCCGCACATGCCGGTGCCATCGACCATGATCGGGTCGAGGGAGATGATGGTCTTGATGCCGTAGGGGCGGGTGACCTCTGCAAGGAACTTCATCATGATATCCGGACCGATAGCTATAACGCGGTCAAACTGGGGCTTGCCCTCCTTGATGTTGGCCTCGATCTCCTGCTGGAGATACTGAGTGGTGAAGCCCTTTTCACCGTAAGTGCCGTCGTCC
Source organism: Bacteroidaceae bacterium (assembly GCA_963608145.1). Taxonomy (GTDB): domain Bacteria; phylum Bacillota; class Clostridia; order Oscillospirales; family Oscillospiraceae; genus F23-B02. The sequence continues at coordinate 3,005 of CAVDFD010000123.1, forward strand.
GTGCACATGATAAGCTTGTTGGAAGCAGCCTTGAGCTCGTCCTTCAGGATGACGATGTCGGCGCTTCTGAAGCCTGCAATGAAGGTAACGTCAATACCCTTTGCGTGCATTTCCTTGGCAATGGGGTAGGCGATAGCGCAGCCGACGCCGCCGCCGACAACGCAGACCTTCTTCAGACCGTCCATCTCGGTAGCCTTACCGAGGGGGCCGACGAAGTCGGAGATATAATCGCCCTCCTGCACGGTGTGCAGCATCTTGGTGGTGCGTCCGGCAGCCTGTACCATAACGGTAACGGTGCCCTTCTCACGGTCGTAGCCTGCGACGGAAACAGGAGTGCGCTCTCCCTGCTCATCAAGACGGAAGATGACGAACTGACCTGCCTGGGCGTGGCGAGCGACCAGCGGAGCTTCGATCTCGAACAGGCAAATAGTTTTTGCATCGTTCAGAAATCTTTTTTGTACGACTTTAAACATCTTATTACCTCTTATCATTATAGATTTCTTAAGTTATTTGCAGCAAAAATTATTTTAATGCAATTGCTTATGATTGTCAACATACGAAATTTACGCATAGTACAAAGAATGTAGGAATATCAATGCTTTTTTGAAAAGTGCGATAAAATGTTAACTATAAACTGCGCATATTTCCGTTCAATTAATAACAAACGGCACATTTCCGTCAGAACAGGGAAAAGAATGCAAGGCTGCCTTAGACAGCAAAAATGCTCAGGCCAAACAGCCTGAGCATTTTCAATATGGATTTCAGCTTATTTGTACATTTCGATGAGGCGCTGCAGGTGCTCGTAGCGAGCCTTTGCATTCTCCTCGTTGCGCTCGAACAGGTTCTCCGCACGGTCGGGGAACTCACGGGTCAGACGGTTGTAGCGGGCCTCGTTCATGAGGAAGTCGCGGTAGCCGCCGGCCGGAGCCTTGGAGTCGAGGGTGAACTTGCCGGACTCAGCCGCAGGATTGTAGCGGAAGAGGTTCCAGTAGCCGCACTCGACAGCCTTCTTCATCTCGGACTGGCAGTTGGTCATGCCGCCCTTGATCGAGTGCATCTCGCAGGGAGAGTAGGCGATGATGATAGACGGGCCGTGGTAAGCTTCCGCTTCCTTGATGGCCTTGAGGGTCTGGATCATGTTTGCGCCCATTGCGATCTGCGCAACGTAGACGTAGCCGTAGGTCATTGCAATCTCTGCAAGCGACTTGGACTTTATCTCCTTACCGGCAGCCGCGAACTGTGCGACCTGACCGATGTTGGATGCCTTGGATGCCTGACCGCCGGTGTTGGAGTAGACCTCGGTGTTGAATACGAAGATGTTGACATCCTCGCCGGATGCGAGAACGTGGTCAACACCGCCGAAGCCGATATCGAAGGCCCAGCCGTCGCCGCCGAAGATCCAGCAGCTCTTCTTGTTGAGGTAATCCTTCTTCTCGAGCAGCTCTGCACGGGTGCCGCAGCCGCAGTCGAGCTTTTCGAGCGCAGCGACGAGCTCCTTGGTAGCCTGCTGGTTTGCTTCGCCGCAGTCGTAGGTCTCGAGCCACTTTGCAGCCTCGGGAACCTTGTCGGCTATTGCTTCGACCTTGGCCTTGAGGTCGTCACGGACCTTCTTCTGGCCGAGGTAGAGGCCGAGGCCGTGCTCTGCGTTATCCTCGAACAGGGAGTTTGCCCAGGAGGGACCCTTGCCTTCCTTGTTGACGGTGTACGGCGAGGTAGCTGCCGGTCCGCCCCAGATGGAGCTGCAGCCGGTCGCGTTGGAGATCATCATGTGATCGCCGAACAGCTGAGTTACGAGGCGGGCATAGCTGGTCTCTGCACAGCCTGCGCAGGAGCCGGAGAACTCGAGGTACGGCTGCTTGAACTGGCTGCCGATAACGGTGTCGTTCTTGACCTCTGCCTTCTCGCTGACCTTGGAGACCATGTAGTCGAATACCGGCTGCTTGTCCTCCTGACTTTCGAGACCGACCATCTTCAGGGACTTGGTGGGGCAGACGTTTACGCAGACACCGCAGCCCATGCAGTCGAGCGGGGAGATTGCCAGCGTGTACTTGTACAGACCCTTGCCCTTACCGGCGCGGAAATCGACGAGGCTTGCGTTCGCGGGAGCTGCAGCTGCCTCTTCCTCATTAAGCGCGAAGGGACGGATGGTAGCATGGGGGCAGACGAATGCGCACTGGTTGCACTGTGCACAGGTCTCTGCCGTCCACTCGGGAACGAAGGCGGAAACGCCGCGCTTCTCGTAAGCGGAGGCACCGAGC
>CAVDFD010000124.1:0-5250 GCA_963608145.1 Bacteroidaceae bacterium
ATTATGAAAACAGGCGGGTGTGCTTTATGGCTAAAAAAATTATCGGGATCATCGGCGGTATGGGTCCGGCGGCAACGGCGGATCTGTTCACAAAGATCATAAACAGCACCGCGGCTGTGAGCGATCAGGAGCATCTGCACGTCATCATCGACAGCAATACGGATATACCCGACCGCACGGCGGCACTGCTCTCCGGCGGCGCAGACCCCACGGAGCAGCTCGCTCTCAGTGCGCGCAGGCTCGAGGCTGCGGGCGCGGAGCTTCTCATCATGCCATGCAACACCGCGCACGGCTTTTACGACAGGGTCTGCGCGGCGGTCGATATACCGGTGCTGCACATGATAAGGCTCACGGCGCAGGAGCTTGAGCGCCGCGGCATAAGCAGGGCAGGACTGCTTGCCACCGACGGCACGGTGCAAACCGGCATTTACGAGCGCTGCTTTGAAGGCAGCGGCATCGAGCTTCTGCATCCCTCGCCGGAATCGCAGAGAGCGGTCATGAGCCTCATATACGACGGCGTGAAGGCCGGCTGCCGCGATTTTGATACGGCTGCGTTTGAAAAAGCCGCGCAGGAGCTTTTATCGCACGGAGCGCAGACGCTCATCCTCGGCTGCACGGAGCTGCCTCCGGCCTTCTGCATGTACCGTCTCGATTATCCGCACATTGACCCGACGCTCGTTCTTGCACGGGCAGCCGTACTCGCGGCAGGCGGGGCGCTGAAAAGCTGAATATACTGAATACAACAAGTCCCACAGGAAGAACCTGTGGGATGTTTTTGTTAGATGCTGAGCTCACGGTCGTAGCCCGCGCCGTAGCAGAAGGAATATATCTTCCCCTCTGACGGGTTTACGACGTTCACGACGAAGGCCGTATCGTTTGCCGTGCCGCTTGCTTTGGCGTAGCTCGTCTCCTCGCCGTACTCGATGCCGTTGGAGTCCGTGCCCTCGTTCTGACCGAAGTCGTTGCTGTGATAATAGCACATGTTCGGTACGGCTATGCGCAGAACGTCAAACTCTGTGCTGCCCGTGTCCTGAACGTCGTTGAGCAGAGCTGTCTTGAAGTTGTGCGTGTGGCCGTGGAAGGTCGCGTATATCTTCGCGTTGTTGGCGTTCTTGAAGGACATCGCCATGCCCGAGAACTTGACGGAGCCGCCGTCAACGTACTGCCTGAGCAGATTGCCGACGCTGCTTGCAGAGCTCGACGCGCCCGCTTCGCTGAAATCGAGCGGGTAGTGCGAAAGGATTATAACGCCCCAGCCGGTCTTCAGCCCGACCGCTCTGAGGGTTCGGGCAAGCCACAGACGCTGCGTAACGCTGACGTTGTCGTAGTTTTCGCCGAGCTCGGAGGTGTTCAGGCAGATAACGCGCAGCTTTTTCTCCTCAAAATCGCGGTAGCAGTAGCCCTCGCTGGTGCTGCCGTAGCTCGCACCCTCGTTGTATTTGCCGACAAGGGAGTATATCTCCGACGAGGACAGCCAGCCGTCGTTGACCGTCATGGAGTTTCGCAGCCCGTCGCAATCGCCCGGCGTTCTGAACTGCGGCAGACCGGCAAAGCCCTCCTTGAGTCCCGCGTTTATCTCGGTAAAATGCTGCTTGCCCTCGCTTGTCGTGGTCGTGCTGCTGCCGACGGTATAGCCGCCGAGGAAGCAGCAGAAATCAATATCCGGCAGAACGTAGCTTATCGCCTTCATCGCCATGCATGCGTGCAGGTTGCCGTCAACGACGTACTGGTCGGCATCGGTCTGGTGCGCGTCGGCGGCGGCAATGAAGGTTATGCTGTCGCTCGTCTGAACGTCCTTGACCTTTTTCGCCACGTCCAGCGCGGCGGCCTTTACATAGTCGGGCGTATCCGCCTGCGTGAAATAGTCGCCGGTCTTGAGCGATTCTATAGCCGTGGCCATCTGCGCAAGCTTATAGCCCGTGCTCCCGCCGTTTTTGAGACGTATGGCCGTCGCTATGGCCTGAACGTCGGTCTCCTCATAAAGCTTTTTTGTCATCAGTATATCACCTCGCTTCCGTCCTCTATCGTGATGGTCTTATCCTTGAGGCCGGTGTATTCATAGCTCTCCGTTTTATCGCCGATAACGATGGTCAGGAGCTTATACGGCGAGACCTCCGGCTTGTCGATGGGCTCGTCGTCCTTGTCGGTTATGCACTCGGCGCAGCGGAAAAGCGCCGGAGTAGTGGTGTGAAGCTGTCCCGCGTACAGGCCGACGGCTATCCACGGGCGCTTGCTTATAACGGGCAGGGCACAGCTTGAGCCACTGAACTCCACGTCTTTGTATTTGCCGTTGCGGTAGCCCACGCGCATGGTCTTTTTCTCGTAGGCGTCCCACTCGGCGTCAAGCTCGAAATTAACGGTATAGTCGCTGTTGCCGCAGACTATGAGCGTTTCGTCCCCGACCGCTATCTTGTCATTGACCTTGATGTTTATGTCCATGCAATTCTCCTTATATTGAGATGACGGGAACAGAAGGCCGAGGCTGCTTCCTGCTCCCGCATATTCAATAGTATCAAAAATGCGTATTTTGTCAATGCAAGTACTATGCTGTTGCGTAATTTTTGCTTCGTGGACAAGCCTTGCAATGTGTGGTATGATAAAGAAAAAATATTATGAGGTAAAAATAAATGTCCAACTCAGAACTCAGTCAGCAGCAGATAGACCGGATATCCCGCATGGGGATAAAGAAGCTCATCGAAAAATACGCTCAGTCGCAGGGCAAGGACAAGCAGGCGCTGTCCATGCTTCTCGAGCAGCTTGCGAAAACGCCGATGTACTTCGCCGTCCAGAAAAACGGCGCGTCGTCCGCGGAGCTCAGCTTCATAACCCTGACCGTGAACGGGCAGGTATTCATCCCCATTTTCACCGATCCCGAGGAGCTTGGCAAGCTCAGAGACCAGTGCGACTGCGTGTGCCTGAAGCCCATGGATTATTTCCAGATGCTCGTTGACAACAATCGCCACGCCGTCGTAAACCCCTTCGGCACATATTTTCTCATGTGGCCCGAGCTCGTGCGCGACCACATGCTGCCGTATATGAAGCAGGCCGAGGATTTCGAGCGCGAGCAGAAAAGCGGCTTCAAGCCCATATCGTAACCGTGAAAAGCAAGCCTGTGCCTCCGGCGCAGGCTTTTTAATTTCAAAAAAACCATAAGCATATTGCCGTGATGCATTTTCCATGATATAATATGTTTACAATAATATTGAAACAGAGGCGCATATCATGACAAGCAAAAAGTTCAGGGTGAAAAGCAAGAAGCTCAGGGTATTTCTTATCATCGTTGCTGTGCTTGTCGCCGCAGATATCGCAAGCACGGTCATACTCACTCAGGTGGAGACAAAGAAGATGGACGATGCCTTTGCACATGCCGAGAAGCAGGTTTTCATGCTCGACCCCGAAAAAATAAGCTATATTACTGTCCGCAACGGAAACGGCGAGGAATATGATTTCACCGGCGAGGAGCTTGACTGGGCGATCAACAAGCTCAACAGCTTCAAGGCAAAAAGAGTGTGCGGTATGTGGCCGATAGCTACCGGCGGCTGGTCGTATGCACTGTTCATCGGCGATAACAGCGGCAACAAGAGCTCCTACATCATACACAGCGACAGCCTCAAGTGCGATTTTGTGAATTTCATCGGAAGCAGCGGATATTTCGACGATTTTATCGAATATGTAAGCCTGGACAAATAAAAATACATCAGCCTCCGTTCGTATGAGCGGAGGCTTTGAATTTTCAATTGGGAGGCAGGCAGACAGGATATTTCGAGCGCGGTATAAATTATTCGTTTCATTATTATTTACATAACTTCTATTTTTAACCTTATCCTCTTGTTGACTTTGCATTAACGGTTTGTTAAACTATCCCCTGCGCGTTCGGACTTAGTCCGGCACAGCTTAAACAAAGGATGAGAAATGAGAAATGAAAATCGTAAAAGCGTATAACAGCGTAAGCCTTGTGCTGCGCATAGTTATCGGCATGCTCGTCGGCGCGGTGCTGGCGCTGCTTGTTCCCGAAGCCACCGGCATAGGCATACTCGGCACGCTGTTCGTCGGCGCTCTGAAGGCCATTGCTCCGCTGCTGGTGTTCGTGCTTATCATCAGCGCACTGGCGCAGTCGAAGGAAAAGCTCGGCAGTCAGTTTGGAACGGTCATCGTGCTGTACCTGATATCGACCTTCCTTGCGGCGGTCATAGCGGTCGTTGCAAGCTTCATCTTCCCCGTGACGATAACGCTCACGGACGCGGCCTCCGATGCAGCTCCCGACAGCTTTGTGTCCATTTTCACGGGACTGCTCAACAACGTTGTATCCAACCCCATCGGCTCGATCGTGTCCGGCAACTACCTCGGCATACTGTTCTGGGCGATAGTGCTCGGCTTTGCGTTCAAAAACGCCTCCGAGAGCACAAAAACCTTCCTGTACGACGCATCAGAGGCTGTCACCAGGGCCGTGCGCTTTGTCATCTCCCTTGCGCCCTTCGGCATCCTCGGCCTCGTGTTCACCGCTGTGTCCACAAGCGGCCTTGCTATCTTCACCGAGTACGGCAGGCTCCTGCTGATCCTCGTCGGCTGCATGCTCTTCGCGGCGCTCGTCATAAACCCGATCATGGTCTTCGTCGTTATCCGCAAAAATCCCTATCCGCTGGTGTTCAGGTGCCTGCGCGAAAGCGGCGTTACCGCCTTCTTCACCCGCTCCTCGGCGGCTAATATCCCCGTCAACATGACCCTGTGCGAGAGCCTCGGCCTCGACCGCGAGTTCTACTCCGTGTCCATTCCCCTCGGCGCGACGGTCAACATGGCAGGAGCTGCGGTCACAATAACCGTCATGACCCTCGCGGCGGTACACACCCTCGGCATAGCCGTCAACCTGCCCGTTGCGGTCATTCTGTCGGTCATGGCAGCCCTCGGCGCGTGCGGCGCGTCCGGCGTTGCGGGCGGCTCGCTGCTGCTGATCCCCATGGCCTGCTCGCTGTTCGGCATCTCCAACGACATCGCAATGCAGGTCGTCGGCGTCGGCTTCATCATCGGCGTTATTCAGGACTCTGTCGAGACCGCCATCAACTCCTCCTCGGATGCTCTGTTCACCGCCGTTGCGGAGTTCAAGCAGTGGCGCAAGAACGGCAAGGAGATCAAATTCTGAGCCCGAAACCGAATATAAACTCCAAGCCTCCGTGCGAACGGAGGCTTTTACACATTTTCAAAAAACGTATGAACATATTGTCAAGACATGCTTCGCATGATATAATGTGTTTA
>CAVDFD010000125.1:0-5221 GCA_963608145.1 Bacteroidaceae bacterium
TGGATAAGCTGTAAGTCCGTATAATTTAAGCCGGATGGGGTTCCCCATCCGGCCTTTTATGTTGCTTTTTATGCGCTTTTGAAGTATTATGAGCTAAACAACACTTCACGGAGGCTTAATAATGCACAGACCTGACGACGGCTTTTACCACGATCACGGCGACGGAATACTCCACTGCCACGAGATAAAGCCCTGCGAGGATATCGCGGAACACACCGAGCACGAGCACCCTCATCACAATCATTCGCACTCACACACGCAGAGCAAAGCCGTAATAAACCGGCTTTCCCGCGCAATAGGCCATCTTGAATCGGTAAAGCGCATGGTCGAGGACGAGCGCGACTGCACCGACGTTCTCATACAGCTTGCAGCCGTGCGCTCGGCTCTGAGCAGCACCGCTCGCGTCATACTCAAGGATCATCTTGAGCACTGCATCACAGATGCCGTCGAGACCGGCGACGATACCTTTATTGAGGAGCTCAACGCCGCGATAGACAAGTACATAAACTGAACAGAGATAAGTATGCAAAAAACCGGCTGAGCCTTCGCTCAGCCGGTTTGACTGTTAAATTCAGTTGTTTGCGTTAAATATCTTGAAGATGCTGTCGAAGGGATCTTCCTCGCCAGGAGCTTTTGCGGGCTCTTCGGGCTTTTTCTCGGCTGCCTTCTCGCTTGCTGCTGTGAACATGCCCTGCTGCTTCTCAAACGCGGGCTCAGCTTTCTTGGCAGGAGCCGCCTGCTGTGCCGGCTGCTTTGCAGTGGGCGCTTCCTCAAAGCCTGTGGCAATGACGGTAACACGGATCTCGTCCTGCATCGACTCGTCAAACGTTGCACCGAAGATGATGTTAGCATCGGGATGCGCAGCCTCCTGAACGAGGTTGGCCGCTGCCTCAACATCCTCAAGACCCATATCCTCGGAGCCCGTGATGTTTATCAGCACGCCGTGCGCACCGTTTATCGAAGTCTCCATGAGCGGGCTTGCGACTGCCATGCGGGCAGCGTCCTCAGCCTTGCCCTTGCCTGCCGCACGGCCAACGCCCATGTGAGCGAAGCCTGCGTTCTTCATGATGCAGGTAACATCGGCAAAGTCGAGGTTTATAAAGCCGGTGTTCTTGATAAGATCGGAAATGCTGGTCACTGCCTGACGGAGAACATCGTCGGCTATCTCAAATGCGTTTGCAAGGGTCACCTTCTGATCGGTTGCGTACTTCAGGCGGTCGTTGGGGATTATCAGCAGAGAATCGACCTTGCCGAGCATCTCCTTTATACCCTCGTTTGCCTGATCCATGCGGCGCTTGCCCTCAAACTTGAAGGGCTTTGTGACAACGCCGACCGTGAGTATGCCTGCCTCACGCGCAATGTCCGCAACGGTGGGGGCTGCGCCCGTACCCGTGCCGCCGCCCATGCCGGCTGTTATGAATACCATATCGGCATCCTCAACGGCCTTGGCAATATTGTTGCGGCTTTCCTCGGCGCTCTTCTTGCCGACCTCGGGATCGGAGCCTGCGCCCTGACCGTGGGTCAGCTTCTCGCCGATCTGGATCTTCTGATCGGCATTGGAGACCGCAAGTGCCTGCTTATCGGTGTTTATAGCAATGAACTCAACGCCCTGAGTTCCGGACTTGACCATTCTGTTAACGACGTTGTTGCCGGCACCGCCGATACCGACGACCTTTATAGTTACGACGTTTTCAGGGCCTACTTCGGCTTTGAAATCCATTTTGTTTCCTCCAGTACAGTTATTTAGAAGACGCGGTATGATCCGCAGTCATATTACGCGATATGTAACATTTTATAACTTTTTGGCCTCAAGGTCAATAGATTTTTACCCAGCTATGTAAACAAAGTATTAATTCGGGTTGAAAATGACCTTATCTCCGCTTGAAACATCGAGCGTTCCGGCATCATCAGCCGTGAGCTGCGACACGGCTGAGAGCAGCTTACCGAACTTATACTCGGTGTTGTCCATAGACCCGAGCTTTACAAGAAAACGGCTGTCATACTCAAATGTCGGGTTATTCGCATCGCTCATGTCAATGGCCGTGACCTTGCCGAGAAGTCCGCGAGCCTGTATCTGATAGAGTATATCCGTTAAATAGGCAAGCTTATTCTCTTCGCCGGAGGCGGCTTTTATGTGCTCACCGGTCGCGGCCTCCGATACGCTGACACCGCTTATCATGGCAATATGCTCGCTGTCATCCTGCGTTATGCTGCTCAGAAACTTTCCGCTGCTGCTGACAGACCACAGCTCGTCCCCTACCTTCAGGCAGCCTACGGCCTTGCTCTCCGTGATCTCAATGACGACGAGGTTCGGCAGACCGCGGTTTATCTGAACCGAGTCCACATACGGCAGCTTCACCGCGACGCGGCTTCCGGCGGCGATGCCGTTTATGAAAAACAGGTTATCGCCCTCTGTTATGCCGGAAGCTTTTATCACCTCATCCGCGCTGTAGATCGAGTTGCCCGTGACCTCGATGCGCGAGACCTTGAAGAACACGCTCATTATGAATATAAGTGCAACTATGACGAGGAAAAACGTCAGCGGCCTGTTCACATTCCGGCTCAGCTTCGGCTTATACGGATCCTCGCGCTTGCGGTAATAGTCATTTGTATTCGCCATTTTTATAACTCCAAATATATATCCGCTCCGAGATATCGGAGCTTGTGGTCAAGATGCTCATAGCCGCGTGCGATATGCCCCTGATCAACGATCAGGCTCTCGCCGTCGGCACTGAGCGCCGCAATGATCATTGCAGCGCCGCCGCGCAGGTCGCCCGCGCTTACGACAGCGCCGCTGAGACTGCGCACGCCCCACACCGAGGCACTGCGTCCCTCAACGGAGATATCCGCACCGAAGCGCCGAAGCTCCTTTGCGTGGCCGAAGCGCGAATCAAAAACGTTTTCAATAAACTCCGTCCTGCCGTGCGCCTTTAAAAGTGCCGCCATCAAAAGCGGCTGCATATCCGTCGGAAATTCGGGATACGGACCGGTCGAAACACAGCCCACAGCGCTCAGCTTCCCGTCGGATATCAGTCTTACGCTGCGCTGCGATGATATTATATCACAGCCGGCCCGCTTTAGGAAGTGCTGCAGGCGTGAAAATTGCCTTAAATCAACGCCGCGAAGCTCAATATCCCCTCCGCACGCTGCCGCTGCACATAAAAACGTAGCTGCGGCTATCCTGTCCGGTATGACGCGGTGTCCGGCGCGGCGCTCCGGCTCAAAGCCTGATATTCTTATAGTACCCGTTCCAGCGCCGGATATATACGCTCCTGCCTTGCGCAGGTATTCCTGAAGATCGACTATCTCCGGCTCTCCGGCAGCGCCTGTTATGTGCGTCTCCCCTTCCGCAGCGCAGGCGGCTATCATCGCGTTCTCCGTTGCGCCGACGCTCGGGTACGGCAGACGTATATGCGCTCCCGTGAGCCGCTCTGCCCTGCATATGATCTCACAGCCGTTTTCTTCGACGGACGCGCCGAGGACTTTCATCGCGTCAAGGTGCATATCTATCGGCCTTGCGCCGAGCTTACAGCCGCCAGGAAGCGTAAGATGCACCTCGCCGCAGCGCGCAAGCAGTGCACCCATGAACAGCACCGACGAGCGCATGCTCTCCATCATACGGCGCGGTACGGTATTTGAGCTGAGGCTGCGCGAGTCTATGTAAACATCGTTTTCCTGCTGCACTGCCGTGCAGCCAAGACAACGGAGTATCTCAAGCGATGCCGCAACATCGCTCAGCTGCGGAACATTCAGCAGGTCAGTTTCGAGCGGGCAGACCACAGATGCAGCCAGAATTGGCAGCGCCGCATTCTTTGCCCCCTGCACGAAGCACGCTCCCTCCAGTCTCTTTCCTCCGTTAAGATGCCATATTGCCATAAAAAAACCTCGCAGAAAGAACTTTGATCACGCCATTCTATGCTGCGAGGTGATTTTTTGTTATCTGCCGTTTTCAGAAAGAAGCGAGAAGAGCCTGTCGCATATCAAATCGGTCGCCTCCGGCCTTGCAAGGCTCTCCATTGCCGCAGACATCGAGCTGAGCCTGTCGGGTGATGAAAGTATGTCCTTCACCGCGTCCAGCAGTTCCTTCGGCTCAAAGGCTCCCTCTTCAAATATAAGCGCGCCGCCCGCATCCTCAACGACCTTTGCATTTTTGTACTGGTGATTGTTCGTAACATACGGCGAGGGTACGAATATCGTGGGCTTGTGCATATATGTAAGCTCGGATATGGTCGATGCTCCGGCACGGCACAGCACGAGATCGGCTGCCGCCATGACTCGCGGCATGTCGTATATATATTCCCGCACATCCATGCCGTTTTTCTCGTAATCAGGCACGGTCTCGCGCAGCCGCGTCACCATCTTCTCATAGCCTTCAACTCCTGCCGAGTGGATGAGCGTAAAGCCGGGAGCCTTGCCCGCAAGCTCGATAAAGCTGCACATGGCTGTATTCATATTCTCCGCGCCCAGCGAGCCCCATACCGATACGACAAGCGGCTTATCCATCGCTATGCCGAGCTCCGCCTTTGCTGCCTGCTTGGAGTATGCAGCAAACTCGCCGCGCACGGGAGTTCCCGTGACGACGGTCTTTTCGGGATTTTTGTAATATTTGCGGCTTTCCTCAAAGCCGAGCATTATGGTATCGACTATATCGGCAAGCATTTTGGTCGTAAGCCCCGGATAGGCGTTGCTCTCATGCACTGCCGTCGGTATGCCGAGACCGGAGGCCGCCTTGAGCACCGGAAAGCAGACATAGCCGCCGGTTCCGACGACGATATCGGGCTTAAAGCGTTTGATTATTTTCCTTGCCTTGATCGTAGAGCGTATAAGATGCCATGCAGCGCTTATGTTGTGGAAAAGGCCGCCGAGAGTTTTTTCGCGGCTGAGCGCCCTGACGCGCACAGTTTCTATCTGATATCCCGCACGCGGAACAAGGTCTGACTCCATCTGCCCTACCGCGCCTATGAACAGGAATTTGCTGTCCGGCATCAGCTCTTTTATGCGTCCTGCCACGGCAAGCGCCGGATTTATATGCCCCGCCGTGCCTCCGCAGGCAAATATTATTCTCATTATTCTATCCTCCCACATATCCTTCCGGTATGTCTCAGCGTGTCAAAAAAGTCTGTGGCTTTTTTGGCACGCTGAAAATACGCCACATTTTTTGTGAAGCTAAAGCTTCGCAAAAAATCTCGCTGCGCTCGTCAAAAAGCCTGATAGCTCAGGC
>CAVDFD010000126.1:0-5211 GCA_963608145.1 Bacteroidaceae bacterium
CTTGACCCTGCTGTCCTACAGCTATTGTATCACGGGCATCTCAAAGCCTGCTGATACCTGAAATTTTTAACTTTGAAACTTATTATACGAGGGGGTGAGAATATGATCGGGTAAGCACGGTGTTTTCTTACGCACTATCCAGAGAAATTCAAACACGCAAAAGAATGGAGGACATCATGAACTATTTTATCCCAGAACAAAAGTTTCCTGAATCGCCGCGCGCAGGCGTATGGCCGCTGCACACTGCAAAAGCGGGCGAAAATTTACTTGCCCTGATCGGCCGCGAACGAATTTCGCGTTTTGCCCTTTATGCTGACAGGCAGGTCACTTTGATAATCAACGGCCGCGACAAGATCGTCGCCGATGATAATTTCGAAAAGGCAAACGGCCTCTATGTGTTCCGCCATGCTGCTATGGTGCAGGATCTCAGCGGAAACAAACGCGGCAACATCTTTAGTCTCGCTTTTGACCGTGAAGCGCAGTTTCACATGAAATACTACGTAAACGCTTGAAAGAGGACCACAAATGTGACACTGGTAAACTCTAAGCTCGAATTAGTGGTCTCGGTCAGAAGCTGATTGAGACCGCGCTAAGAAGCCACAGGAGCGCGCAGGAGGCGAGGAACGCATCGACGCAACACACAACACTACCCACGGCGGAAAACCCCGCCTGCGTGCTCCTGTGGCTGTTGCAACCGCAAAAAGGTACTGTGACGCCCCCCCCGCCCCATGCGTCGCGGGCTCGCCGACCCCGAAAAAAGCGTAGTTACTGACACAAAAAATGGGCGTTTCGTTACGCAATTGCAATAAATCCACCGGCATTTTTGACGCAAATCGCCGTGAAAAAGGCGTTTGCAAAGGGCGGCAGCAACCTGACGGAGTTCGCCCGCATATCCGGCATGAGTGCGGACGAGTTCTCTACTGCATGGAAAACCAATGCAATGAGTGCGCTCACAGCCTTTATCCACGGGTTGGGGCAGCTTGACGAGGATGGTGAAAGCACCGTGCTCGTGCTGGAGGAGCTGGGTCTTTCCGGCATCCGGCAGAGCAATATGCTCAAATCCCTCGCTCTTGCCGCGGATAAGATGACCAGCGCGGTCGATACTGCCAATACCGCATGGGAGGAAAATGTAGCTCTTACCAACGAGGCAAACAAGAGATATGGGACTGCGCAGTCGCAGCTTATCATGATGCAGAACGCCTACAAAAACGTGCAGGCGGCCATAGGCGACGCATACAATCCTACGCTCAAGAGCCTTTACGCCTTGCTCACGGACATACTCACATCCGTAGAGGGCTTTATCAGCAAGAACCCTGAGCTCGTTCGCGGCGTAACAGCGCTCACCGGTACCTTCCTGTCGCTTGCGTCGGCGCTTGCAGTAGTCGCAGCTGCCGTGAAAGCATTCAAACTGCTCAACCTCGCGGCACTGTTTACGGGGCCTACCGGCGCTATACTCGGCACAGTCGCTGCCGTGTCTGCACTGGTTGGCGGAAGCGCTGCATTCACCGGTGCGACAGAAAACGAGGCCGAGGCAAAGACCAAGGCTGAAAAGTATCTGCGGTTGCACAACAAGTACGCAAAGACCGCCTCCTTCACGCTGCCAGGCAATCGGACATCGTGGCCGGCGTTACGGCCACGCTCACCGGCTGGGGCGCGTGGGACGGAAAATACATCGTCGAGCAGGCTGCGCATTCGGTCGGCTCGTCCGGCTACACCACGCAGGTCAAGCTGCGTAAGACATTGGAGGGTTACTGATGAGTCTTATTAAAATTGAATCTTTCGGCGGAGAATCCATTGACCGTGCGACGAAATTGCTCGCAGGGATAAGCGGCGGAGTAGAAAAAGCCGTGCAGAGCGCCATGCCCCGGGCAGCTTCGCATCTCCGCACGCAAAGCAGCAAGCGGATAAGAGAGCGGTACGCGATCTCTCATAGCGCCATTCGGACAAATGAAAATGTAAAAATTCACTACAGCTATCAGATCGGGAGCGGCGTTTGCGCTACTATCACTTTTTCGGGTCGGAAAATCCCGCTATACAGGTTTGACGGCGCAGCACCGAAGCAGCCGACGCAAGACCCTGGAAAAACCATTCGGGCCATCATTGCCGGTCAATGGCGAATGGCGCATCCGGGCGTCTCTGCCTCCGGGCACCAGCTGAGGTCTACAAGTGCTACCCGCTTTCAAGATGCATTTGTTGCAAAAATGGCATCAGGCCATATTGGGATCTTTGAAAGGTCGGGGGCAGCAACTCTAGCCGGAAGCGACGCTATCAAAGAAATCATGGGATCGTCTGTTCCCCAGATGGTGGGGAGTAGCGAAGTTGCCGAGTCTCTTGCAAATGACGCTTCCAAAAAGTTTGAAGAACGCATGGAGAGAGAAATACTTCGGATCATGAACGGATGGGGAGGCTGATTTATGACAAGGATCATTCTGCTGGAGTGCCTGCGGGACTTCACCAGGGAGGCCACCGCCGACCTGATCATGCCGACCAAAATGCAGAAGAGTGACATAGAGCAAGGCTACCGCCCAGCCGACGTTTACCTCATGCGACTGCCGGACAGCAGCTCCGCCACAAAGAGAGCACCTTATGTGCTGCACCAGCTTATCTCCGGTTCGGATCAGCAAAAGGAGAATCACATAATCTCTGCTGCGAGTGTTCGTTCTGTTTTCTGTGTCTACAACGATGATAAGCAGGAGGGCAGTCTGATGCTGCTGAATCTCATGGAGCGGCTGCGCGTGGCGCTGCTGCAGCAGATCATCATCGGGGAGCAGTTTACCCTCGACATGAACGCAGGGCTTGAGGTGTTGGTCTATCCCGATGACACCTCCCCCTATTTCGTGGGGGAAATGATCTCAACATGGAAACTCCCGACAGTTAAGCGAGAAATCCTCTGCCCAAAGTAAAAACCAAGTCAAAAACATCATGCAAGGAGGCGCATATTCAGATGCCAGGATAACAACAGGGAAATGGATCGGATATTCTCGCGCCATCGGCACCATCGGAAATATTAAAGCGGCAACTGCTCTCATGGCAGCTGCCGCTTAGATTTCCATATCACCTATTGTTCGCCGGGCAAATACGCAAGGAAAAAGAGAAGAAAAATTAGCCCAATTTTTAGCCCTTTTTTCCGGATTTAGCCCAGTTTTAGCCCATTCCAAAAGCGCTTTTACAAGTCAAAACGAATCAAAGCAAGCCAAAAGAAAAAAGCCAAAAACCGTTGTGATTTCTGGCTTTTCTTGATAAATCAGCGCTTGCTGAACTGCGGAGCACGACGTGCGGCTTTGAGACCGTACTTCTTACGCTCTTTCATTCTCGGGTCGCGGGTCAGGAAGCCTGCGGCCTTGAGGGATGCGCGGTAGCTCTCATCGACGAGGAGCAGTGCGCGGGAGATGCCGTGACGGATAGCGCCGGCCTGACCGGAAACGCCGCCGCCGTGGACGGTTGCCTCGATATCGACCTTGCCGACGGTGCCGGTGGTGACCAGAGGCTGACGAACGATGAGCTTCAGAGTTTCGAGACCGAAGTAATCGTCGATATCACGGCCATTGATGGTGATGACACCGGTGCCGTTGGGGATGAGGTGGACGCGCGCGACGGACTGCTTTCTGCGTCCGGTGCCGTACATATACGGTCTTTTGCACTTATAAGTTGCCATATTCTCTTCCTCCTATTAGCGATCCCAAACTTCGGGCTTCTGTGCTGCGTGGGTGTGCTCTGCACCGGCGAAGATGCGCAGGCGCTTGAGCTGCCACTGAGCGATGGTGTTCTTCTGAAGCATGCCGCGGACTGCCAGACGCATTGCCAGCTCCGGGCGCTTTGCCATCAGGTGCTTGTACTGGGTCTCCTTCAGGCCGCCGACCCAGCCGGAGTGAGTACGGTAGTACTTCTGCTCGAGCTTCTTGCCGGTCAGGACTGCGTCCTTGGCGTTGATGATGATGACGTAGTCGCCGCAGTCAACGTGCGGAGTATAAGTGGTCTTGAGCTTGCCGCGAAGCAGATCGGCGGCAGTCGCAGCAGTCTTGCCGAGGGGCTTGCCTGCCGCATCAAGGACGTACCATTTTCTTTCAACGGTCTCCTTGGTAAGCATTGTCGTGGACATATTTGTGCCTCCAAAATAATTAAATATACTTTGACTTTTTAACGGGGCGCTATTAAAATACTTACGTCTGAAAATAAGCAGCTTTAACAGCGTGCCTTATTTTTATACCACAGTGACGAAACAGTGTCAACACTCATTTTAATTCTCGCTTCGGAAACTCGCAAATACTCGCAAATACTCGCAAAATCTGCTTGATGCTTAATTTCGATTTTAAATACTACGAGGTGCATTTTTATGGACATACGCGCACTTAACGAATTTTCCGGCATCATCCGCAAGGCTGTGGATGATTACGGCATGATAAATGAAGGCGACAGGGTCGCCGTCGGCGTGTCTGGCGGCAAGGACAGCATGCTGCTTCTGCTGGCGCTGAGGCATCTGCAAAGCTACTATCCCAAGCGTTTTGAGCTTGAGGCGATAACCATAGAGCTCGGCTTCGAGGGCATGGATTTCACGCCCGTGCGCGAGCTGTGCGAGGAGCTCGGGATACCCTATACCTGCCTGAAAACAGACATCAAGGAGATAGTTTTCGATGTGCGCAAGGAGGACAATCCCTGCTCGCTGTGCGCTAAGATGCGGCGCGGTGCGCTCAACGATGCGATACGCGCACGCGGTATATCCAAGCTCGCACTCGGCCACCACTTCGACGATGCGGTCGAGACCTTCCTCATGAGCCTGCTGTTCGAGGGGCGGCTGAGCTGCTTCAGGCCGGTGACGTACATGGATCGCAGCGGCGTTACGCAGATCCGCCCGCTCATTTACGCCGGTGAGCAGAAGATCATAAACCTCGCAGACGCACTCGATATCCCCATCGTCGAAAATCCCTGCCCGCAGGACAAGGCCAGCAAGCGCTACGAGATAAAGCAGCTTATCAAAACCCTCTCGGCGACCTACCCCGACATGAAGTCAAAGGTCTTCGGCGCAATGCAGCGCCTCCCGCTCCCCGGCTGGGGTGTTTCGGAGGCGCATTAAGTCTGCACCTATACGCATATTGCGTCAGCACGGTATCGAAACACTGGAGGAAATAAGAACGTTTCGCTCCCCGCGAGTGCGATGCTGATTTCTTTTAAAAATTCCTCTGCACCCTGTAGGGAACAGGCTTGCCTGTTCCG
>CAVDFD010000127.1:0-5199 GCA_963608145.1 Bacteroidaceae bacterium
ATCTCGCCGTACTTCTCCATGGCGTAGCCGTCGGTCATGCCGGATATATAGTCGCACACGGCGCGTGCCGTGCCCTCATTTTCGGCAATGACCTGCATTTCTCCTGCCATTTTTTCGGGGTGCTTGAGGTAGTAGTCGAACAGTCCGCCGATGATGCCGTCAACCTTGCTCTCCTCGCCCTTGGCGATGGGGTTGGTGTACACATCCGAGTACATGAAGGCGTGGAAGAAATCGACCGCCTCCTGCATATAATCGCTCATTTTTATCTGACCGCCGCCGCTGTTTTCGATGAGGTCGAGCATGATGGAGTTTATCCTCTCGCTGTTGCGCTCACCGCAGCGCGTGCGGATCATCTCCGGCACGTCCTCTGCGCGCAGTATACCGGCGCGGATAGTGTCGTCAAGGTCGTGGTTTATGTACGCAATACGGTCGGCAAGGCGCACAACGGTGGCCTCGGTCGTATCGTCGGGCGCTCCGTGCGTGTGGTGCAGTATACCCATGCGCGTTTCGCAGCACAGGTTCAGCCCCCTGCCGTCGCGCTCAAGGATATCGACGACGCGCAGCGACTGCTCATAGTGCTTGAAGCCCTTTTCATAGATCCTGTTGAGCGCCCTCTCACCGGCGTGACCGAAGGGCGTGTGCCCAAGATCGTGGCCGAGCGCCATCGCCTCGGTAAGATCCTCGTTTAAGTCGAGCGCCCGCGCTATCGTCCGCGCAAGGCGCGAAACCTCCAGCGTGTGCGTAAGGCGCGTTCTGTAATGGTCGCCCTCCGGCCGGAGGTAGACCTGAGTTTTGTGCTTGAGTCTGCGGAAGGCTTTTGAATGGGTTATTCTGTCAACGTCGCGCTGGAAGCAGGTGCGTATCTCGCACTCCTCCTCCGGCTGTGCGCGGCCCTGCGAGTTCTCGGCTCTTACGCCGTACTCGCCGACGAGCGTGCGCTCTATAATTTCGCGTTTTTCTCTGGGACACGCCATGCTTTTTCCCTCCGATCAAAAAAGGTATTGAAGTTCCCCTCAATACCTTTATACGACGCAAATTCGCATTTCCCTTTATTTTTTTTGTGAAATTTTTTTAGAAGCGCATTGACCGGCGCTGAGCTCGGTGACGCGATCGCGGAAGTCCTCGGCCTTTTCCTCGGGCAGCCGGAGCGTAAGGCGCACATCCGCGCCGTATTCGATCTCGTCCACCGTGCCGCTGTACGCCGCGCACTCGAGCTTCAGGCGTTCGAGCAGGGAGTACGGGCAGCTAAGCTCGAGCCTTGCCCAGCGGCGCACGGCGGCGATACCGGCGTTATCCAGCGCATCCTTGGCGCTTTTGGTGTATGCCCGCAGCAGTCCGCCAGTTCCGAGCAGCACGCCGCCGAAGTATCGCGTCACGACGCACACGACGTTCTCAACGCCCTCACGCCGGAACACCTCGAGCATCGGCAGCCCCGCCGTGCCCTGCGGCTCGCCGTCGTCGGAATAGCGCACCGCGCCGCCGCGGATGATATAGCACCAGCAGTTGTGCCGCGCATCGTAGTGCTTTTTCTTCATCTCGTTTATGAACTCACGCGCCGCGTCCTCGGTCTCGACAAAGCGCACATGGCCGAGGAAGCTCGACCGCTTTTCAACAAATTCCGCCTCGCCGTCTCCGGCAGGCACGAAATACTCGATCAATCCTCCCAGTCCTCCTTGGGCTCGGTGTAGCCGGGTATATATTTCTTTATCCTGCCGAAAACCTCCGGCGGAACGGTGGCCTCGGCCCTTATCCCGTCGTCGAGATATTCAAGACCAGTCACCGCAGCCTCGCGGTTTAAAAGATCCATAACGCCCGCGTCGGAGTACGGTATGCGCAGAGTGACGTGCTTTTTTCCGCGGTCGAGCAGCTCACTCAGGCGCTGCACGAGCTCCTGTACGCCCTCGCCGCTCTTTGCCGACAGGCAGACTATGTCCTCGCCGTGCGGCAGTATGCCGATATACGCATCGCACTTGTTGAACACGCGGATGCAGGGCGTTTTCTCCGCGCCGAGCTGAACGATGAGCTCATCGACGACTCGCGCCTGCTCCTCCCAGTCGGGGTTTGAAATGTCTATGACATGCAGCAGCACGTCCGCATAGCTCAGCTCCTCGAGCGTGGCCTTGAACGCCTCGACCAGATGATGCGGCAGCTTGCGGATGAAGCCGACGGTGTCGGATATGAGCACCTCCGTCACCTCGTCGATGCGCAGCTTGCGCGTCGTGGTGTCCAGCGTGTCGAAAAGGCGGTCGTTTGCAGGTATGCCAGCGTCGGTCAGGCAGTTGAGAAGCGTCGATTTTCCCGCGTTCGTATAGCCGACGAGGGCGACGACGGGAACATCGTTTTTCTCGCGCTTGCGGCGCTGGGTAGAGCGCACCTTGCGCACGGCGGCAAGCTCCTCCTCGAGCTTCTGTATCTTCCGGCGGATATGGCGGCGGTCGGTCTCGAGCTGAGTTTCGCCGGGGCCTCGCGTGCCGATAGGCGACGAGCCGCCGGAGGCCGTCTGGCGCACAAGGTGCGTCCACATACCGGTCAGCCGCGGCAGCAGATACTTGTACTGCGCAAGCTCGACCTGAAGCTGACCCTCGCGTGTCTGTGCACGCTGGGCGAAGATATCAAGTATCAGTCCCGAGCGGTCGAGCACCTTTACGCCCAGCTCCTCGCCGAGCACACGCATCTGCGAGGGCGACAGCTCGTTGTCGAACACCGCAAGGTCGCAGTCGTTCATGTCGATAAATGCCTTCAGCTCGGCGACCTTGCCGTCGCCGATGAAGCTGCGCGGATCGGGTGTCGGGCGGTTTTGTATCATCATGCCGACAGCCTCGCCGCCGGCGGTTTCCACCAGCGCGGCAAGCTCCTGCATGGATATCTCGCTCGAACGCTCCGACGGCTCCATGGATGCCGCCGCAAGTCCGGCCAGCACTGCGCGTTCTATTTTTATATCGTTGCTTTCTATGGTTATCAGTCCCTGCGTAAATTTTATGATATTGCCGTGTTATCAGTCTATCCGGCAGCGCTCGACGAGTATCTCCGCGAAGCCCTCGCGCAGCCTGCACAGCTTTGAAAACTGCTCGCAGATGTTATAGTTCATCGCGCAGTTGAGCCAGTCGATGATCTGGCCGAAGCACTCGCACTTGTAAAAGCGCACGAGTATCTCGCGGCTTTCGGGATCGGCGCGAACGTCGCCGAACACCGTGTGCAGGTAGTTTTCTACGACGCTGCCGCAGACCTTCATGAGATAAAGCTCGTAGACGCTGCGGTTTGACGAATTGTAGATGTTAAGCACCGTGCGCTTATGCTCCAGCGCAAACGCCGCCATTTTTTCAAGGCAGGCCTCCAGCGAATTGATGTCCGAATACTCGCTGATTATATTCTCGGCGGTCTCTATGACTATCTCCTCGACGAGGCAGGGTATATCGTCATAGTGGTAGTATATCGTGTTGCGGTTAAAGCCGCAGCCCTCGGCAATGTCGCGGACGCTGATCTGATTTATCGGTTTTTCGTTCAGAAGCTCTAAAAAGCTCTTTTTGATGGCAGCCTTGGTAAGATCGCTTTTTGCTTTATAGGGCATGGTCGCACCTCCGCATTTTTTCTTGTATTATAACACAAATCTGCTTTCAGTCAATGAACCGGAGGAAAACCATTGAAAAAAGGTTGTCAATCTTTTTTGAGCCGGAGCGGTTGAATATGCGGCGCGGCGGTGATACAATAATGTTGCAAAACAAGCGCAATTTTCGGCGGCAGGCGGCAATATCGCGCCCAAACTGTTGCATTTTCAGTGCAATTGTGCCCGACAACGGCGATTTTGTCCCGCAAAATGCGCAATAAAACAGAAATTCAATTTTTTGAAAAGGGAGATAATCTGATGAAGTATTCAAGCAAGATCGAAAAATGCGGTCTTTCTCCGATGAGAAAGTTCGCGCCCTACGCGGCGGAAGCGGTCAAGAATGGCAAGAAGGTGTATCACCTGAACATCGGCCAGCCCGACATTGCGACTCCCGAGGCGTATTTCGAGGCCGTCAAGAGCTTTTCGCAGCCCGTTCTGGCCTACGCCCCGTCCGACGGCGTTCCCGTGATGCTCGACGCGATAGTTGACTACTACGGCAAGATCGGCGCACCGATAACGAACAAGCAGGTGCTGATAACGACCGGCGGCTCGGAGGCATTGCAGATCGCGCTGTCCTGCATCCTCGACGAGGGCGACGAGATCATCATCCCCGAACCGTTCTACCCCAACTACTCGACCTTCGTGACGCTCACTGGCGCAACTATCCGCCCCGTGACCACCAAGCCCGAGGAGGGCTATAAGTTCGCCATCCGCGAGCGCATCGAGGCCTGCATCAACGAGCACACCCGCGCAATCATGTTCACGAACCCCGGCAACCCGACCGGCACGATCCTCACCGAGGAGGAGCTCAAGCTCATGGCCGACATCGCCAAGGAGCACGACCTGTTCATCATCGGCGACGAGGTCTACCGCGAGTTTGTCTACGGCGGCGAGAAGCTCATGAGCCTTTTGCAGCTGGAGGGCTACGAGGACAACGTCGTCGTCATCGACTCGGTGTCCAAGCGCTTTTCCGCCTGCGGCGCACGCATCGGCTGCGTGATAACGCGCAATCAGGAGCTGTACAACCACGCGATGAAGTGGTGTCAGGGCCGCCTGTGCGCATCGACCATAGATCAGGTCGCATCCGCTGCACTGTACACCGTAGGACCTGAGTATTTCGACGCGGTGCGCAAGGAATACTGTGCGCGCAAGAACACGCTCGTCGAGGGGCTCAAGAAGATCCCTGGCGTTGTGTACTCCGAGCCAAAGGGCGCGTTTTACGTCATGGCCGCGCTGCCGGTTGATGACGCGGAGAAGTTCCAGATCTGGATGCTGGAGGAGTTCGACGACAACGGCGACACGCTGATGTTCACCCCCGCCGAGAGCTTTTACAAAACTCCGCACACCGGCGTGAACGAGATCCGCATGGCATACGTCATCAACGAGGCCGACATCACCCGCTGCATGGAGCTGCTCAAAAAGGGTATTGAGGAGTACAATAAGGCACATTGATTTTTAGAGGCGCATTGAGGCTGTACCTATACGGAGATTGCGGGTGCACGGTATCGTTTTTCCAGAGGCGCACGAACATTGTTCTTATACATTGATTGCCGGTGCACGGTATCGAGACAATGGAGGAAACTACAGCGTTTCGC
>CAVDFD010000128.1:0-5146 GCA_963608145.1 Bacteroidaceae bacterium
CCGCGTCAGCATCAGCATCCGCGTCAGCATCAGCATCCGCGTCAGCATCAGCATCCGCGTCAGCATCAGCATCGTCATCGCCGTCGTCATCGTTTATCCGCAGATGAACGACATGCCCTCCAAAGTTCGTTGCCCACAGGCAGGTCGCGTTTCCGTAAACATAGTCGGAGCCGAACACTTCCCAGAACCAGGTGAGCGGGTTCATGTTGTAGGGGCTCCAGATGGCAGCCTCCTCGACATATGTTCCGTAGATGAGATCCCAGCCTTCGATGTTATCGCCGTTGACCTCGATCTTGAGCTGGCAGACAGCCGGAAGACGAAGCACAGCGCCCTGAGTGAGAATACCGCCGGCAAGATTGAACGTATCCTTCAGTACGAGATAATCCTTGGTAAAGGTCGCACGGTAGAAGGGGATGAGCGTGCCGGGGATGTAAGCGGTCACAGTCACGGTCGCATCAGGATCGAGAGACTGATAACCGTGCAGACAGAGCCTGAAATAAGGTGCGCCGACATACTCCGTGTTCCACAGCGCAACAGCTCCGCCGTCGGCGGAACGCCCGTACACGTCGCTGACGGCAGCCACGTTGACATCATCAACTCCATCGGCATTCGCAGTGGTGCTCAGCGCAAAAGCAGCAAACAGGAAAACAGCAAGCACAAAAAGTACCGCAAGCGCATACTTGCTGAATTTTTCCGTTTTTACCATGCTATTCAGTTTTCCTCCTTTCCCTAAAGGATGCATACTAATACCTACACCGCAAAGCGTTATCCATGCAGCATCGATTATCCCGGCTCTTCGGCAGGGAAGCAGTCAACCGTTATTCACGGAAGCGGCAGAACGGCTATTAATTAATATTAGGGTAATGATACTATATTGTAACCGAAATTTCAATGCAGGAAATGGAAAAACGGACTTTTTTATAAATACAATAATAATTAAAATGTACCAAAAATTAAAATAACACAAACGCAGCACAAAGCAGCTGCGGTATTGCTTAAACGGCACATTTGTGCTAAAATCAAGCCGATATTTGCAATATAAATAAGAGGACACACTATGGAAAAACTGCCGAAGCTGCCGAGAATGGCGGCTATTCACGATATTTCGGGGCTGGGAAAATGCTCGCTGACCGTTGCGCTGCCTATCGTTTCCGCAACAGGCGTTGAGTGCTGCTGCATACCGACGGCGCTTTTATCGACACACACGGGCGGCTTCACGGACTGGACCTTTACAGACCTGAGCGGAGACATCGTTCCCATTGCCGAGCACTGGCACAAGCTCGGAGTAGGCTTTGACGCTATATATTCAGGCTATCTTGCGTCACCGGCACAGGGGCGGCTGCTCGAGCGGGCGATAGAGCTTTTGAGAAACGATGACACGCTTGTGGTCGTTGACCCCGCAATGGCCGATAACGGCAGATATTACGCAAATCTCGGTCAGGAAATGGCCGAGAGCTTCCGCAGGCTCATAAAAAAGGCGGATATAATAACGCCGAATATAACAGAGGCCTGCTTCCTGACGGGCATGGAATACAAAACGGGCGTGCATGATATGGCCTATATCACAGAGCTTATCGACAGGCTCTCCGAGCTCGGCCCGCATTTCGTGGCCGTGACCGGCGTGAGCACCGAGAGCGGCAGGGTCGGCATAGTCGCACGCGACAATGCAGGCGGCAAAATGTGCTCTGTCATGAAGCGAGCGCTCGACGGCACCTTCCACGGCTCGGGCGATGTGTTCGCCTCGGCCTTTGCCGCGCTGCTCACCCGCGGAGCTGCGCTGGAGGATGCGCTGTACACCGCCGAGGACTTCGTTACAGCCGCCATAGAGCGCACGGCGCAGCGCGCTACGCCACGTCACTACGGCCTTGATTTCGAGGGTGTTCTGCCCGATTATATCGAAATGTGCAAAAAGCTGTTTTCATAGCTCAACAAGCCGGACAAAATCTGTACAGGATACCGAAATTGACAATATTTATTCGCAAAAAATATTGACATAAACTTGACAGTTGGACTGAGAGTAAAGTATAATCATGAGAAAGGAGTATGGGAAGCACTCATACCGAAAAAAATAGGAAGGCAAAAATTTTAAATAAGCGGAAGGGGTTGCAAATGAAAGACCTAAAACATCTGATCTATTTTGAAAACCTGCTGCAGGACGCTCAGAACGAGCTCGTCACCAAGGCAGTGGAGGATGGGCAGATAGCGCTTGGCTACAACTGCTATTACATACCCGAGGTCCTCCTCAATCTTGAAGGCTGCTTCTCTTCAAGACTTCGCGCACCCAATTGCACGTCCACGGACATTGCAAACTACTACATGACCAACCGCACCTGCCCCTATGCACGCTCAATTCTCGAGCGCGCTATCGAAGGCGGCTACAATTACCTGAGCGCTCTGTTCGGTGCGGAGAGCTGCGCTACCATAGAGCGTATGGAGGAGCATTTCTTCCTCATCAATCCCGTAAAGCACGACGGATTTTTCGTTACCCAGATCGACCCTCCCATGAAGGGCGATCAGACAAACCTTGATTACTACAAGGCTCAGCTCAAGCTCAAGGTCGTAGAGCCCATGCACGAGCGCCTCGGCATCGACGTTTCCGAGGAGGCCATGCGCAAGGCCATCGACGAGCATAACGAGCTCAGCCGCATTATCACCGAGATCGGCGACTACCGCAAGCTCGATAATCCCCCCATCACCGGCTACGAGTTCCATGTCATCGAGCTCGTCAGCCAGGTCTGCCCGCACAAGCTGATCCTGCCCTACCTCAAGGAGACCCTCGAGGAGCTCAAGACCCGCAAGCCCGAGGAGAAGTTCCCGTTCCGCGCCCGCGTTGCGCTCGTCGGAAGCGAGATCGACGATCCCGAGTTTACAAAGCTCATCGAGATGTGCGGAGCAATGGTCGTTGCAGACCGCTACTGCTTCGGCTCCTTCCCCGGAAGAGAGCAGATCGTCATCGAGGACGGCGAGACGGCATTCGACGCTATCTGCCGCCACTACCTGTACTGGAACCAGTGCGCACGCTTCATGGACGGTATGAAGATCGACCAGCGTCACGCCGTAGCGGCGCAGCTCGTCGAGGACTTCAAGGCCGACGGCATCATCTACGAGAACATGAAGTTCTGCGAGTTCTGGAGCTATGAGAAGGTTCTTGCAAACCACATCTTCACGAACGAAAAGCACATTCCTTGCTGCACCATCGAGAAGGAGTACTCCCTCGGCGCAGTCGGACAGCTTCGTACACGTTTCCAGGCGTTCATCGAATCTCTGGAGATCAAGTCCATTCAGGGAGGTAAGTAATGATGTTCGATAAAGTTATAGCAGCAGTTGATAAAAAGCTTGAACGCTTTGACCCGATATGGCAGGCCGAAAACGGTGTCGGCGGCCAGAGAGACCGTTACTACGATAAGACCGGCGTTGCAAAGTGGCGTGAGTGGCGCGGCGTTAAGGATACGCTCGTTGACTACAAGGCGTGGATGAACAACCTCGTCTCCATGGCAATGATGGTCGCCTCCGCTCCGATTCCCTGTCTCAAGGGCTTCTGGGAGTACCGCTGGATGGGCTCCTACCTCGGCACCTTTATGTTCATCGACCGCCTGTTCGAGGGCTTCCGCGGCTACGAGCTCGTCACCGCGCACAAGTGCATGCACGCAATCGTCCGCAGTCTGACAAAGAGAATAGCCTTCGTCCTGTCCAACGACCGCCGTCTCGGCGACGGTAAGGAAGCTGACCGTATCGTTCCCATGGACGAGGTCCTGCCCCCGCTGTTTATGACGGGCTTCAAGGAACTCGTTCCGTTCCCGCTCCAGACCCTGCCCGAGTTCATCATCTGCGATGTTGACCAGCACATCGAGCCCTACTACATCGATGTTGCCGAGTCCTTCGGTCTTCCCGCCGACGTGTGCGCCCGCTGCGCGGCAGAGACCGGCGTTGCCCTCGATGACGCTTTCCCGCTCATCGGCAAGGCGATACTCACTACCAACATGCCCTGCAACGCATCCGAGGCTACCTCCATGTTCCAGCGCCGCCGCATCGGCATGCCCGACTTCCCCGTAACGCTCGCAATGATCCACAATGAGCCGGGCGCACATCCGTATTCGACCCAGATACTCAAGGATGCCATCGCCTTTATAGAGAAGGAGTACGGCGTGAAGTACGACTGGGATAACCTCTTTAAGCACGCAAAGCTCATGAACGAGCAGAACACCATAGAGCTGGAAAAATGGGACTACTTCAAGACCCCGTATTCCGCCCTGTGCGGCATCGCCGAGACCCTGTACCGCCTGTATTCATGGGCATCGGCAAACGGCAGCGATCCCTACTTCAACAAGGTCGACCGCAAGGTCATCAAGATCATGCGCAAGGCCTACGAAGAGAAGTACCAGCCCTTCGGCGGAAAGACGCGCCACCGCGCCTTCCTCTGGGGACCCTCTGCTGTTTACTACACCGATTTCCCGACCTGGACGCAGAACTGCTGGGGCATCAATATCGTCCTGAACATGGACTCTACCATGGGTCACAACATGATAAACACCGAAGACCCCGAAGAGGCGATCAAGGATCTGGCTCTGTTCTCGGAAAAGGCCGTCATGCGTCACCACGCCGTCGGCGGCTGGGACAACGTCAACGCCATCTGGGAGTGGGCAAAGAACTTCAACTGCGACATGGTGCTGTTTAACGACAACATCGCCTGCAAGGGTATGCTCGGCGTTCACGCTCTCATGGAGGAGCAGGCAAGAGACCTCGGCTTCCACTTCATTTTCATCGAGCATGACCTTGAGGACAGCCGCACCGTTTCCCGTCAGGATATGCGCAACTGCGTAAACGGCTATATGTCCGTTGTCCTCGGCGAGAAGCCTCTCGACCCCACACTCGTCGAGTTTGACGACAGCGCTGCATATTAATAGGAGGATATAATAACGATGAAAAACGTTGCAAAGATCGGCGGCAAGCTCGCCCTGTTCGCATTCCTCGGCTTCGTCGGAACCTTTACCCTGTACATCACAAACGGCGAAAACAAGCTCATATATTACGTCATCCGCCCGCTGCTCAACAAGCATTACGATTCTCAGGTCCGCGACCGCAGAATTGTCTGATAGAGTATTTTCAATCTCAAATCACAAGAGACCCCGTGCTTCGGGGTCTCTTG
>CAVDFD010000129.1:0-5070 GCA_963608145.1 Bacteroidaceae bacterium
GGAAAGAAAGTATATAGGATATCTATATTTTTATTTAGATTATGCATGAAAAAAGCTCCCGTGAGGAGCTTTTTTCTTTATTTTAATTCGGCCTCAAAGATTATTTTATCGCCGTTTATCTCGGCCCTTATGCCGCCTCTGTGTCCCTCGGCGATGCTGCGGGCTATTGAAAGTCCTATGCCGAAGCCGGAGGACTCGCTGCGCGAGGGATCGGCGCGGTAGAAGCGGTCAAAGAGCTTGTCGGCCTCTATATTTTCCGGCGAAACGCAGGTATTCTCCGCACGGAGGACAACGCCCTTTCGCGCAGAGCGCAGCTCGACGGATATCGGCGTTTCGGCGGCTGCGTATTTAACCGCGTTATCGAGCAGTATCGACACGAGCTGCCGAACGGCATACTCATCACCGCGGTACACTATCCCCTGCGTGACCGAAATATTGAGCTCATGCCCGCGGGAGAGCGCAAAGTCTGCAAACGAGCCCGCCGTTTCCTCGACGGCTTCGCTGATATTGAACTCCTCCGTTTTGAGCGGCGACTCCTCCTCGTCCATGCGCGAGAGCGTGACCATGGAGTTTACAAGCTCGGTGAGCTTCTCCGTCTGCGCCTGAGCCTTATCTATCCATTTCTGCTTTCCCGTCTCCATTTCGAGCACCTTCAGACTCGTTGCAATGACGGTTATCGGCGTTTTCAGCTCGTGGCTTGCGTCGGTTATGAACTGCTTTTGCTGCTCGGCGCTGCGAACCACGGGGTCGATCGCCCTGCGCGAGAGCAGAACGACCAGCAGCAGCACGAGCAGTATGCACGCAGCATCGGCAACGAGCGACCATACGAGCACCGTTTTTTCGGCTCGCAGCTCCTGATAGCAGTTCAGAAATATCGCCATATTGCGCCCGTCGCCGGTGTGAGAAACGAAAAAGCGGTAGTCGCCGATACGACCGTAGCCCGCACCGTTTTTCAGCGCAGCGGAGAGATACTGCGCAAGGTCGCTCTCGTCTACGGAGGCGATATTGTCAAGCTCTGCCTCCTGAAGCTCACCGTCATCGTCGTAGCGCAGGACGAAATAGCGCGTCGAGAACGGAGTTTCGGGCGTGAACGGACCGCGCTTGCTGCTGTCGGTGCCGCTGTTATCCGGCGGTGTCTGACCGTCGGGCGGAGCATCCGGCTGAACGCCCGACGGGGCACGATCCGATATCGGTATCGTGCCCTGATTTTCATATATGAGCGTGAGCGTGTCGCGCAGGTCGGAGTCGGTGGAAATGTAGTTTGCAACGTTCAGTATCAGCGTCAGCAGCAGCATGACCGCCGCGACGGACAGCATGGCTATGCGGATGAACCTGTTGCGCAGTCTGTTTATCATTGCCCGTCCTCCAGAACATAGCCGAGGCCGCGGTTTGCACGCAGCTCCGCATTTGAGCCGATGCTCCGAAGCTTTTTGCGCAGGTTAGATATATTCACCCACACGACATTTATCTCCGCCTCGTTATCCCAGCCCCAGACCTTTTCCATGATGCGCTCAGCCGAGAACACCTGGCGCGGCGCACGCATGAAAAGCTCCATGACCTGAAATTCGCGTCCGCCCAGGCGCACGGACTTATCTCCGCACCTCATTTCGCCCGTCGAGGGGCTGAGTGTGAGATCGCCGAAGCAAAGCTCCGTCGGCACATAGGCCGAGCTGCGGCGCAGTATGGCGCGGACGCGGCTCAGAAGCTCGTCAGGATCGAAGGGCTTGGGCAGATAGTCGTCCGCTCCGGCATTGAAGCCGGTGATGCGGTCGTTTTTCTGGCCTCTGGCCGTCAGCATCATGATAGGCGTGTTCACGCCCTCTGTGCGCAGACGCTCAAGCACCTGAATGCCGTTCATCTTAGGCATCATCACGTCCAGTATCACGGCATCATATTCGCCCGTCAGGGCATATTCATATGCGTCAAAGCCGTTGTGCACGGCATCGACCGTGAAGTGGTTTTTCTCAAAAAACACCGTCAGTGCCTCGGCAAGATCGAGCTCATCCTCGGCTATCAGCAGCTTCATCCTTATCACCTCTGAGCAGATTATAAATACCGCACCTCAAAAAATCAAGCCTACAGTGCTTCCTTTGCGACCTCGCGGCCACAGACGATGTTGAGGTTTCCGTTGCGGCAGCGCAGCTCGTCGAGAAACTGCTTGGGCACGTTCTCGTCCTTGAGAACGATGCTGTACTGAAGCTCATAGAGCGTTCCCATGTTCGAGGTCTTGACCTTCATAAGGCTGTACGACTTTGCGTACTTTGCGAAAATGTCGTCGAAAAGTCCCTCATAGTCGAGGTTTTCGGGAATGGTTATCTTGAGACTGCGCTCGGCTGCCGGAGCCTTGCCGAAGCCGCTCACAGTCAGAAGAAGGATGACTGCGGAGATGATGACAAAGGATATTGCGGCAAGAACGACATAGCCCATGCCGGTCGCAAGGCCGATGGCCATTGCCATGAACAGAACTCCTATCTCACGAGCCGTGCCCGGCACGGAGCGGAACCTCACGAGGCTGAACGCACCGGCAACGGCAACGCCCGCGCCTATATTTCCGTTAACGAGCATTATAACGAGCTGGACTACCACCGGCAGTATCGCCAGTGCGACGGCAAAGCTCTGTGTCGAACGAGAGCGGTACATTCCGACAAAGGCTATGCCTATGCCGAGCACGATAGATGTCAGTGTGCATATCAGAAACGCCGACAGCGTCAGCTGGGTGGATATTATGGATTCAAGCACAGCTTAGCTCCTCCTTTTTTACGTCTTGTTTTAAAATGTTGTTCTTATAGCACCAGCCGATCTTTGAAAACGAGGTCGGGAACGCTCCGGCTTCGGACAAAAGCTCGCTGAGCCACATCGGGCACACGCCGGGGATCTTTATCTCCATGAGCACCTCGTCGTGCGGCAGGATGAGCGCTCCGTGGTCGCCGAGTCTGAGATCGAGCTCGCAGGTGCGAAAGCGCAGGTCGGTGTCGAAGGTTATGCGCAGCTCGGGTTCCTCAGTTCCCGCGAAGGCCAGACGGTCATAGCCGATAAAGACCTTGGGCGAGGTTTTGTAAAACGACTGGAACCACTCGATCTCGCGGCCTATCTGACCGAAGTCACCGCTTTCGGAGCTTCCGTTTAAAAGCTCCATTGCCGTTTCAGGCGCTGTTGTTATCCTGCGCTTATAGACAACTCCGTCATACTTCTTTTTAAGCTCAACGAACACCTTGCCGTTATCGTCCGGCACGCCGTAGCTGCGCACGCGGAGCTTTTCCTTGTACACCGGCTTTTCTATTGATGTGCGGATAAGCTGCCAGTCGTCGGTGTCATAATATATGTTGCAGATCGTATACTGTCCGAATTTGTCGGCCTGCATGTGATCACGCATACCGTTTAATATAATGCGCTGCTGCTCGCGTGTCAGGCGGTACTTCTTTTCATAGCGCTTAAAGCAGCACTGGATGTTTTCTGTCATGGTGCAAACCTCCTTTACACGGCCATGATAATCCCCTTGCTTAAAATTTACCTAAAGAAAATTGAGAATATTTCTTTAAGTAGGTTTTAGGTCACGGCTTTACAATAGGCTCATCCGAAATGAAGGAGGTCATTTGATATGAACATCAAGAAACTGATATCCCTCCTGCTTGCCGCGGCGATGATACTGTCGCTGGCGGCGTGCTCAACACAGGAGGACACAAAAACCCAGACCGGCACGGACAGCTATTCCGCGGACACGGCCTTTACCTTTACAGACAGTGCGATCACCGCCGACGGCGAAAGCACGGGATATGAGATAGACGGCACACATCTTAAAATAGAAAGCTCCGGCACCTATCTTCTCTCCGGCAGCTGCTCGGACGGCAGCATTGAGATAAAGAAGGGCACAACGGGCGTAACGCTCATTCTCGACGGGCTGGAGCTTGAAAGCTCGGACACAGCTCCCATCGCCTGCAACAAATCCACCGAGGTCACGATCCTTGTCGCCGATGGCTCGGTAAACTCCCTGAGCGACAGTGAAAAGAACAACGACGATGAGTACGCCGACAATGAAAACGCAGAAAACGCCGTTATTAAATGTAAGGACGGCTCTCAGGTCACGATCTGCGGGACCGGCACTCTGAACATCACCGCAAACGGCAAGAACGGCATCAAATCCGGTGCTACCACCGATGAGGAGGGCGAGGCTTCCCTCACCATAAAGGAGCTGACCCTGAACATCTCCGCGCCCGTGAACGACGCGATAAACGCCGAGCAGCTTCTGAACATCGAAAGCGGCACGCTGAATATCTCCGCAGGCGACGACGCGGTGCACTGCGATCTTACTCTGAATGTAGGCGCAGAGGGTACTGACGGCCCGACGATAAGCATCAGCGAGTGCTACGAGGGTCTTGAGGCCTCCGAGCTCAACGTGCTCTCGGGCGATATCTCCATTCTCTCGTCCGACGACTGCATGAACGCAGCAAACTCCGACTTAACGGGCGCAAGCTTCGTCATCAACATCTCCGGCGGCACGATAGTCGCCTACGCAAGCGACGGCGACGGCTTCGACTCCAACGGCGATCTGAACATCTCCGGCGGCACGGTGGTCGTATGGACGGCAAACCGCGCCGACAATCAGCCCCTTGACGCGGACGGCACGCTGTCCGTCACCGGCGGCACGGTGCTCGCAGCCGGCGGCTCGAGCGGAACCTCTCTGAGCATCAGCGCGGAGCAGGCCTATGTCAGCTACGGCTCGACCGGCGGCATGGGCGGCGGAAGCTCGCTGATCTCAAAGGGCGACGTGATAAGCATCAAGGACGAAAGCGGAGCAGAGCTCTACAGCGGCGCTGCAAGCTGCGACGCAGCCTATGTGTTCTTCTCCTCGGCAGACCTGAGCACCGACGCAAGCTACAGCCTGTATGTCGGCTCTGACAGCGTTTCCAGCGCGACTGCCCAGACCGGCACATCCACCTCAGGCGGCATGGGCGGCGGCGGTATGCAGCCGAACGGCGGTCAGGCTCCAGACGGCAGCGGCGGCGATATGCAGCCTCCCGACGGTCAGGGCGGCGGCCAGATGCCAAGCGGCGACCCTCCCGCAAAGCCCCA
>CAVDFD010000130.1:0-5066 GCA_963608145.1 Bacteroidaceae bacterium
TACTTCATATCAAGGCCGCTTGCTGCGATCAGCTCATCGGCATTCTTGACAACGACATCCTTGACGTACTTGAGCTCCTTGACCTCGCCTACCAGCGGGATCATGATCTCGGGAACCATCTTCCACTCGGGGTGACGGTTCTGAACGTTTATTGCAGCGCTGATTACGGCGCGGGTCTGCATTGCGGCGATCTCGGGGTAGGTGACGGCCAGACGGCAGCCGCGGTGACCCATCATGGGGTTGAACTCATGCAGGGATGCGATGAGTGCCTTGATAGCCTCGACGGTCTTGCCCTGTGCCTTTGCCAGAGCCTCGATATCGGCTTCCTCGGTGGGAACGAACTCGTGGAGGGGAGGATCGAGGAAGCGGATGGTTACCGGGCAGCCCTCCATTGCCTCGTAGATGCCCTCAAAGTCTGCCTGCTGCATGGGCTCGAGCTTTGCAAGAGCCGCGACGCGCTCCTCGAGCGTGTCGGCGCAGATCATCTCGCGGAATGCGGCGATACGGTCGCTGTCGAAGAACATGTGCTCGGTACGGGTAAGGCCGATGCCCTGTGCGCCGAGCTGACGTGCCTTTGCTGCATCGTAGGGAGTATCGGCATTGGTGCGCACCTGCAGGCGGCGGTACTTGTCGGCCCATGCCATGATGCGGCCAAACTCACCTGCGATGGATGCGTCGACCGTGGGG
Source organism: Bacteroidaceae bacterium (assembly GCA_963608145.1). Lineage (GTDB taxonomy): Bacteria > Bacillota > Clostridia > Oscillospirales > Oscillospiraceae > F23-B02. The sequence goes on from CAVDFD010000130.1 coordinate 688, forward strand.
ATGATGCCGTCATATATCTTGCCGGTAGAGCCGTCGAGAGAGATGAAGTCGCCCTCGTGGAAGGTCTTGCCGGCGAGGGTGAACTGCTTGTTCTCCTCGTCCATCTTAATGTCGCCGCAGCCGGAGACGCAGCACTTGCCCATGCCGCGTGCGACAACTGCCGCATGGCTGGTCATGCCGCCGCGAACGGTCAGGATACCCTGTGCGGCCTTCATGCCCTCGATATCCTCGGGAGAGGTCTCGAGGCGGACGAGAACGACCTTCTCGCCGCGTGCGTTCCATTCCTTTGCTTCCTCGGCAGTGAAAACGACCTTGCCGCAGGCAGCGCCGGGGGATGCGCCCAGGCCCTTGCCCATCGGCGTTGCGGCCTTGAGTGCGGCTGCATCGAACTGCGGGTGCAGCAGAGTGTCGAGGTTTCTCGGATCTATCATCGCAACGGCTTCTTTTTCGCTGATCATGCCCTCATCGACGAGGTCGCATGCGATCTTGAGCGCGGCCTGTGCGGTGCGCTTGCCGTTACGGGTCTGGAGCATATAGAGCTTGCCGTTTTCGACGGTGAACTCCATGTCCTGCATATCGCGGTAGTGGTTCTCGAGGGTCTTGCAGACGTTCTCGAACTGAGCAAACGCCTCGGGGAACTTCTCTGCCATCTGAGCGATGGGCATCGGGGTACGGACACCTGCGACGACGTCCTCGCCCTGTGCATTGGTCAGAAACTCGCCCATGAGCTTCTTCTCGCCGGTAGCGGGGTCGCGGGTAAATGCAACGCCGGTGCCGCAGTCGTCGCCCATGTTGCCGAAGGCCATCATCTGAACGTTGACGGCGGTGCCCCAGCTGTAGGGGATGTCGTTATCGCGGCGGTATACGTTTGCGCGGGGGTTATCCCAGCTGCGGAAAACTGCCTTGATAGCGCCCATGAGCTGCTCTTTCGGGTCGGTCGGGAAGTCCTCGCCGATCTTTTCCTTATATTCTGCCTTGAACTTGCCTGCAAGCTCCTTGAGGTCGTCTGCCGTAAGCTCAACGTCCTGAGTTACGCCGCGGGCTTCTTTCATTTCATCAATAAGCTGCTCGAAGTATTTCTTGCCGACTTCCATAACGACGTCGGAATACATCTGGATAAAGCGGCGGTAGCAGTCCCACGCCCAACGGGGGTTGTTGGACTTCTTGGCCATGACCTCAACGACCTGCTCGTTGAGACCGAGGTTGAGGATCGTGTCCATCATGCCGGGCATGGATGCGCGTGCGCCGGAGCGGACGGAAACGAGAAGGGGATTTTCGAGGTCGCCGAACTTCTTGCCGGTGATGCCCTCCATCTTTACTACATACTCCATGATCTCGGCCATGATCTCGTCATTGATCTTCTGACCGTCCTCATAGTACTGCGTGCAGGCCTCGGTGGTGATGGTGAAGCCCTGCGGTACGGGCAGACCGATATTGGTCATTTCCGCGAGGTTTGCACCCTTGCCGCCGAGCAGCTCACGCATTTTTGCGTTGCCTTCGGAGAACAGATAAACATACTTCTTGCTCATTGATGTAATCATCCTTTCTTATGAATAGCGCACATCCGTGCGCATTTTTTACTTAGTTATTACCTTAATTAAGATTACCATTTTTAGTGCGGTTTAATCAATGCATTTTGTACACAAAAGTTATTCTAAAACCTCGTAAAAAGCATCGGCGATTTTTGCAAATTCACCAATGGAAAGCACTTCTCCGCGCACTTTGGGGTCAAAACCGCTGTTTGTCAGGCATTTTTCGATGCTTTCCTTCGATAATTCTCCGAAGGCTGAGCTGAGCGCATTGAGAAGAGTTTTGCGCCGCTGGGCAAAGGCCGCCCTGACGACGCGCATGAAAAGCTCCTCGCTTCTGACCTCGACGGGCGGGGTTTTTCGGCAGTCAAGGCGAATGACGCTCGAGGTGACCTTGGGCTGCGGGATAAAGCAGTCGGGAGATACGTCAAACAGCAGCTCCGGCTGCGCATACCAGTTTACGAACACCGTGAACGCGCCGTAGTCCCCCGTTCCGGGTCCTGCGCATATCCTCCGTGCGACCTCGCGCTGGATCATGACCGTGACGGAGTCAAAGCAGCCGCATTTGAGAAGGCCCGATATCACGGGACCTGTCACATTATACGGCAGGTTTGCGCACACTACGCGCCGCTGCTCCGGCATTTTTTCGTCCAGCAGCTCGGGGATGTTAAGCTTCAGTACGTCGCCGTAGACTATCTCGACATTGCTTCTCCCTGCAAGTGTTTCTGCCAGAACAGGCTTGAGCGCCGTGTCGAGCTCGACAGCTACGACCTTGCCGGCGCGCATGGAAAGCTGCTCTGTCAGGCAGCCTATGCCCGGACCTATCTCCAGAACGCCGGTGTGCTCGTCAAGGCCGGCGGCCTCGGCGATATCCTCCGGTACCCACACGGCTGTCAGAAAGTTCTGCCCCATGCTTTTTGAAAAGCGGAAGCCGTGCCGAGAGAGCAGCGCCTTTATATCGTTTATATTCGTAAGTTCCATAAGTTCCCGCCTTCGTCAGAGTATCTTTTCGAAGCACTGCCTCGCAGGGTCATGCCCGGGCTCTGACGAGCAGAGCATATTGCCGCGGTAGACAAAGCCGCTTTTTCGCAGAAGCTGCTGCATGGCCTTGTTTTTCCTGTGCGTATCCGTGCGTATGGTCTGAACGCCGATAGCCTTTGCCCTATTCTCAACGGCAGCCATCAGCATGGCGCTCAGTCCTGTGCCGCGAAACTCGGCGGCTATTGCCGCACGGTGGAGCGTGCAGTATTCTCCCTCGCCGCGCCAGTGGCCGTCGGTGATGCTCTCATGATCCGCCTCCGGCTCGGAGCCGAGGCAGAAAAAGCCCGCTATCGCGCCGCCGTAGGTCATGACATGGCAGCGTCCGGCGTTTATGTCCGGCAGGAAGCTTTCTTCCGAGGGGTACTCGCCCTGCCATTGATCGACGCGGTGCTTTTTGAGGTAATTTCGCGCCTGCCGCACGATGAGCATGATATCGTCCATATCCTCGGGCACTGCCGTGCGGCACTCGACGGGCTTTGTAAGACGCATGCGGCTGCGCTCTTTTTTTATCTCATCGACGAGCTTTATATCCGTTTTGTCCGTCAGCTCAAGCCTTTCGAACATATCGGGGCGTTTGTCCATTGTGCGTTCAAGGCTCATTTTTCGCCGCCAGCGTGCAACGGCTGCATGGTCGCCGCAGAGCAGCACCTTCGGCACCTCTCTGCCCTCCCAGACCTCGGGGCGCGTGTACTGCGGATATTCGAGCACACCGTCCCAGTGGCTCTCGCCGGTAAAGCACTCCTCATCCGAAAGAACGCCGGGCACGAGCCTGCACACGGAGTCTGCGACAGCCATTGCCGCAAGTTCGCCGCCGGTGAGAACAAAATCGCCCAGCGATATCTCCTCATCGACGCATTGCTCGATAAAGCGCTCGTCTATGCCCTCGTAGTGACCGCACACGAGCACGAGATGGTCATAGTCGTTTCTGAGCCTTCGCGCTGTCTCCTGATCGTAGGGTCTGCCCTGCGGAGACATGTATATAACGCGGCTGCGCTTGCCCTGTGCAGTTGACATAATATCATCGAGGCAGGATTTGAGCGGCTGCGCCATCATAACGCAGCCCCAGCCTCCGCCGTAGGGATAGTCGTCCACCTGACATTGCTTATTTTCCGTATAATCGCGTATCTGTACGCAGTTTATCTCGATTATTCCCTTTTTCGCCGCTCTTCCGAGAATGCTTTCATGCATGATCGCATTCATCGTATCGGGAAAAAGCGTCATTATATCTATTCTCATTCGGAGGATATCCTCCTTGATATCAGTTAACATAATATTTTACATGCCCTCTATAAGACGCACGGTAACAACTGCGTTTTCCGCGTCCGTTTTGAGGATAAATTCCGGCACTGCGGGTATCATATGCTCGGTCTCGCCGCGCACGATGTACACAGACGAGGCCGGAGTTTCGAGAATATCCTCCAGCGTTCCGACGAATGTGCCGTCCTCTGCTTCGACCCGTGCTCCGATGATATCGCACAGGAAGTATTCGCCCTTACGCAGCGGCGCATCGGCGCGGTCTATATACACGGTCTTGTTCTTCAGGCTCATCGCGGCGTTTATGTCCTCCGCTCCTTCGAGCTGTGCAATGAGAAAGCCCTTGTGCGCACGCGAGGAAATAAGCTTTACCGGCTTTGAATCAATATATAAGGTCTTAAAACGGCGCATGAACTCGGGGCTGTCAAGCCAGACCTGTATCTTGACCTCGCCGCGCACGCCGTGAGTGTTGACTATCTTGCCCGCTTCTATATACTGCTGTTTTCCCATGAAAAAACCTCCAAACTTACTCATTATATAATATACCACACAGTG
>CAVDFD010000131.1:0-4913 GCA_963608145.1 Bacteroidaceae bacterium
GGGACGCGAAACGCTGTAGTTTCTTCCGGTGTCTCGATACCGTGTACCTGCAATAAACGTATAGGTACAGACTTGATCCGCCTCTAAAAAAACGCGAAACGTATTTGTTTATGCCAACGTCTCGATACCGTGCACCTGCAATCAACGTATAGGTACAGCCTCAAAGCGCCTCTGAAATAGCTTTTTGGAATTTGGGGAGAACGCCGATGCCGTTTGTGCGGTGCGGCGGGAGCTGGTAGATATCGTGGCCGGGGTAATCGTTGCCCTCGATGAGCAGCGGTCCGTTATCGGTCACGCAGACATCCCAGCCGACAATGCCGACCTGCGGCACGACCTGACCGGCACGCTCGACCATTGCAATGACCTCGTCCCAGAGCGGGATCTTAAAGCCCTTTATCGCAACGCCCGTCAGCGGGTGAACGTCATAAAGCTTCTCCGCCTTATCCAGCGCGGGGTAGATTATCTCTCCCCTGTCCTCCTCGATGGGCACGACCATGCCGCCGCTGTTGAAATTATCGACGTACTTGCCGTTGCCGATGCGCAGATAGGCCGCAACGACGCGGGTTTTTGAACCGTGAGTGAAGCTGATGACGCGGCAGGTGTTGACAGAGTACGGGTGCAGCGCCATGAGGTCGCGGTGCTGAACAACGCACTCCTCGAGCAGCACATGATGTCCCAAGCCGTCAAGGTGCTCGCGCAGGGGCACATCGAGCGTTGTAATGTCGAGCTTCTCGATACCGTGACCGCACTGCCCGTCCACGGGCTTTACCATGAACACGGGGTGCTTTTCGACAAAGGCCGCAAGCTCGGAATCGCTTGCGGCTGCGTAGTCGAGCCAGTCGCGGTGCAGAAAATCGGCAAAATTATGCGCAAACTTGAGCTTATCCTCTATCTCCGGCATATACGCCGGATCGTTGTATTTCTTGATGAAGCTGTTGTTTATGCCGCGGGTAAGGATAGTTTTGCGCTGCGCGGCGTTGAGGTCGTACATTTCAAACAGCCAGTAATCCATGTATCCGGCCTGATAGCGCAGTCCGCACCAGACCATGTCGAAGAATATAAACAGCTTGCTGCGTCCTGACTTTTCGTGAACCACATTGATCTTCCGGAACATCTGCTTCCAGTTAAGTCCCGCTATGCGTGCAAGCAGAAATTTAAGCTTTCCCATCTATATACCCCCGTTGTGCTTTTGTTGAGACGTTTTTTGCGTTATCCCGACCGGCAGCCGCGCAGGCTGTGCCTGCAAATGAATAATGAAAGATGAATGATGAAAAATTGCGGTGTGCGCTTTGCGCACAAATCAAATTTCATTCGCTCTTCGAGCGAATACATTAATCACATATGTTCGGGAGCGGAGACACCGATGACGGACAGCGAGAGTGCTATGACCCTGCGGACAGTATCGGCAAGGCAGAGACGTGCGTTGAGCACGCCCTCCTCCGCGCCCTTGATGCGGCAGGCGGTGTAAAACCTGTGGAAACGGGCTGCAAGCTCGGTGACATACTTGTTTATGCGGCTGGGGTCATAGTCACGCGCTGCGAGGCGTATCTCCTCCGGCAGCAGCGCCACCTGCTTTATGAGCTCGCGCTCCTGCTCGGTGGACAGCAGCGAGAGATCGACGCTGCCGATATCCGGCACCTTGTGCCCCTCGGCGGCGAGCGCCGCAATGAGCGTGCAGATACGCGCATGGGCGTACTGGACGTAGTATACGGGGTTTTCGCTGTCCTGACGCACGGCGAGGTCGAGGTCGAACTCAACGGGCGACTCGGGACGGGAGTTGAAGAAATAGCGCGCCGCGTCAACGGGGATCTCGTCAAGCAGGTCGGACAGGGATATGGCCTTGCCGGTGCGCTTTGACATGCGCACGACCTCTCCGCCGCGCATGAGCTTTACAAGCTGCATGAGCACAATATCGAGCCTGTGCTCGCCGTCAAGCCCGAGCGCATCCATTGCACCCTTGAGACGTGCGACATGGCCGTGGTGATCCGCGCCCCAAACGTTTATGACCTTGTCAAAGCCGCGCTGCTCGAACTTGTTGCGGTGGTAGGCGATGTCGGCGGCAAAATAGGTGTAGAAACCGTTTGCACGGCGCAGCACGTCGTCCTTGAGCTCGAGCTTTTCGATATCCTCGGGCTTCTTTCCGGCGGCCAGCAGCTTATCGGAAAGTATCTTCGAGGTGTGCAGCCACAGCGCACCGTCCTTTTCATAGGTAAAGCCCGCGTCGGTGAGCTTCTGCACGGACTCGGCGACATAGCCGCTCTCATGCAGGCTCGACTCGAGAAACCACTGATCGTATACGATGCCGTATCGGGCAAGATCGCTCTTCATCTTCGGCAGATTGACCGACAGGCCGAAATCGGCTATCTTCTTATGGCGCTCGGCAGTGGGAAGCTCGAGCCAGTCCTCGCCGTACTTCTCGCAGAAGAGCTTGGCCAGCTCCTTGATATCGTCGCCGTGGTAGCCGTCCTCGGGGAACTCCACGGCATTCTCGCCCTTTAAGAGCTGAATGGCGCGTGCCTCGATGCTGGCGGCGAATTTTTCTATCTGATTGCCCGCGTCGTTGACGTAGAACTCGCGCCACACGTCGTAGCCGGCGCGTGAGAGAACCGAGGCCAGCGCATCGCCCAGCACGCCGCCGCGGGCGTTGCCCATGTGCATGGGGCCGGTGGGGTTTGCGGAAACGAACTCGACCATGAGCTTTTTGCCCTCGCCGATATCACAGTTGCAGAAGCTGTCGCCCTCGTCGGCAACGTTTTTGAGAACGTCGGCGTACCACTTGCCGCCCATGCGGAAGTTCATAAAGCCTGGTCCTGCGACCTCAACGCTTTCAAACCAGCTGCCCTCAAGCGCCATGTTTGCCGCAAGTGTCTCTGCGACCTTGCGCGGCGGCATACGCATGAGCCTTGCGCTTGCCATGGCGTAGTTTGCAGCATAGTCTCCGTTTGCCGTGTCCTTGGGTATCTCGACGCTGCCGCCGAGCGTAAGTCCCGCGGGCAGCTCGCCCTTTTCCGCTGCCGTAAGATATGCCGCGTTAACGAGCTCCGCGACCTGCTGCTTTGCCTTCTGTATCATATTTGCCATATCGTTTATCCTCTCAGCTTCTGAGCTTTACGCTCATTTTAAGTGTATTTCTGCTTGCGACGGTGTGCTCCATATTGACTACATAGTCGATGCTCAGCTCGCCGCCGAGGTCGTCAAAGCTTGCCGCTATCCTGCGCGTTTCAAGCTCCATCATCGCCGCGCCGAAGCGCGTATCGTAAAGAAATCTGTTCTTTTCCCCCTCGCGGAACTCCATTTTCACGTTGAGCACGCCCTTGCGCTCGACGATTATCGCGTCGGGCGTAATATCCACGGTCGTGCTTGTGCCTTCAAGCCCCGTGAGCTCGCTTTCGCGGTAAAACACCTGATAGCCTTCCTCGGTACGGCAGTAGATGCCGTCTGTTATGAACTCGATCGTATCGGCTTCCGGCTGCATAAAGCCCTGCACGCCGGTTATCTTAATAACTGCATTCATGTGCTCTACCTCACTCGTCCAACGCGAAGGGCTCGACGAAACTGACCGCGCTTTTGAGCTCATAGCCCAGCATAACGGGCGCAAGAGATTCAAAATCAGCCGTGCTGCCGCTGGTGTAATAGCTCTCACTGCCGCCGCCGACTGCCAGCATATCATGCTCGCGCAGATACTGCGCAAGGCACTGCGCCGATGCGTCAGCCGCGCCGACAAGGATAACATCCGCGCCGAGATACGCGCTTATGGCCTCGGCGATCAGCCCGTAGTGCGTACAGCCGAGCAGCAGCGCTCCCACGCCCTTCAGCGCTTCGAGCGAGCGCTCCACAACGTCCCGCACCATTGGGTCCGAGGGCAGATAGTGCCCGCTCTCGATCATCGGAACAAAGTCCGGACAGGCGATGGCAGTGATCTCCGCTTCCGGAGCGAAGCGGCCTATCTCCTTTTGAAACGCGCCGCTTTCGATGCTCGTTTTCGTTGCGATAACGCCGAGCCTTTTCCTGCCGGTCGCAGCGAGCATTTCCGCTCCCGGGCTGAGCACGCCGACGGCCTTCGTTTTGTTCTGTGCGAGGATATCCGGCGCATTGCTGGATATCGTTCCGCAGGCGGCGAGGATGGTCTTTACGCCGAAGCTCTCGGCAAAGGCAATATTCTGACGCGCTATCATGCGCATCTGCTCCCGCGGTCTTCCGCCGTAGGGCATGCGTCCCGTATCGCCGAAGTAGATCATATTTTCATCCGGCAGTATCCGCCTGAGCTCCCGAACAGCCGTCAGGCCGCCGAGGCCGGAGTCGAACACGCCGATGGGTCTGTTGTCCATTGCGTACTATCTCCATGATACTAATATAACTACAATATAATATGACAAGTCGTCCGAAATTACAAGGATTTTATTGTGGCAAAAGAGAAGTCTATCTGATATAATGTGATTATAACGATGATCGGAGGCAGGGCTTTGAACATAGATCTCACCGAAAAGGAATTCCGCAGACTGCTTGACCTTGTTTATATAGGCAACTGGATACTCAACTCAACGCGGACCTCGGACCGCTTCGAGGACTATGATATAGTGCAGGAGAAGATATTCTCGCTGTGCTCGAAGACCGGCATGAAGAGCCTTATCCAGCTCTGGCACGGGCACGTTTTCCCCTCGCGGGCATACGAGGACGGCGGCATACACGAGGCCATCGCCGACTATGAGGACGCAGTTTTCTTCGACATTCTGGCCGAGGAGCTTGCGCGGCGCGATCTCGGCGAGGACTGCGAGGATATCGCCGCTCTTGCTGCGCGCATGGACGAATACATGGACGAATTTGAGGCAAACGGCGTTGAAAATCTGACGCTGGACGTATAGCGGCGGAATATCGGGATATGATAAATGCATCGGGAGCACCCGATGCATTTT
>CAVDFD010000132.1:0-4875 GCA_963608145.1 Bacteroidaceae bacterium
GCGCCGGCATCGAGCTCCGAAAACGGGATCACGTCCTGCGGCGCATCGGGATGAGCGCACAGAAGCTTTTCCATCCACACCATGTCGTACCATCTGCCGAACTTGCGGCCACAGTTGCAGAATCTGCCGACCATACGGTAGCCGAGGTGCGCATGAAACTCGGCGCTGTTGTTTGTAAGGTGCTCGTCGGGCGTGTCAGTCCAGCCGATGCAGGCCTCGAGATTGATTATACCCTGCGCACGGGCGAGGCTTTCAAGCGCCGTGTACAGCAGCTTGCCGATTCCCATACGGCGGCAGTCAAGGCGCAGGTATATCGTCGTCTCAGCCGCCCAGTCGTAGGCTGCGCGTCCGACGAACGGGCTGAGATAGGCATAACCCAGAAGCTCGCCGCCGCGCTCTGCGACAATATAGGGATATCTCGGCAGCTTATGGATCATGCGCTGCGTAAACTCCTCAAGGCTCGGGACGACGGTCTCGAAGCTTATTGCCGTATCCTCGACATACGGAGCATACAGAGCCAGCAGCTCGGCGGCATCCGAGGGGCGGGCGACACGAAGCCTGACATTTTTCATTATCTGCCGCTCCTTCCGTAGATATATGCCATGCGGCGCATTTTTTCGGCAAGCTCCCCTGTCGTGCTGCCGCATTTCATGCGCCAGCTCCAGTTGCCGCCGACCGTACCCGGAATGTTCATCCGCGCCTCCGAGCCGAGGCCGAGCCAGTCCTGCATCTGAGCGACAAAAAGTCCCGCCTTAGAGCGCATACCGGCGCGCAGCACGGCATCAGCAAGCTCATTGCTGTCTGTGCCGAGGTACTCGCACGCGAAGGCGATAGTCTCCGGCCTTTCCCCGTCTATCCAGCCGCACAGAGTGTTGTTGTCGTGCGTTCCGGCGTAGCAGACGCAGTTTTCCGTGTACCTGTGCGGCAGGTAATCGCTCAGACTATCGGGGTCAAAGGCAAATTCGAGCACCTTCATTCCGGGAAGTCCGCTGTCGGCGAGGAGCTTGTGCACCTCGGGCGTGAGCACACCGAGATCCTCGGCAATAAACTGAACATTGCTGAACCACGCTGTGAGCCTGCCGACAAGGTCCATGCCCGGTCCCGAGCGCCATCGCCCCTGCTTTGCGCTATTCGAGCTGCACGGCACGGCCCAATAGCTTTCAAAGGCACGGAAGTGGTCGATGCGCAGCATGTCGTAGAGCCTTGACGCGCCGTCAACGCGGCGTATCCACCAGCCGTAGCCGTCGCTGCGCATGGCATCCCAGTCGTACAGGGGATTGCCCCAGAGCTGCCCCTCATCGCTGAAATAGTCCGGCGGCACGCCCGCGACCTCGGTCGGCATGTTTTTTTCGTCGAGCTGAAAAAACTCCGGCTCTGCCCACACGTCGGCGGAGTCGAGCGGAACATATATCGGCATGTCGCCGATAATGCCGATCCCGTGTTCATGGGCATAGCTGCGCAGAGCGTCCCACTGGCGGTAAAAAAGGTACTGCACATAAGAATGTATACGCACATCATCGCGCAGAGCAGCGCCGCAGCTCTCCACGGCCTCGGGACGGTGAAGCCGGATATCCTCCGGCCACTCGATCCATGCGCCGCCGAAGTGCTCCTTCAGCGCCATGTACAGCGCAAAATCGGAAAGCCAGCCGGCGTTGTCGCGGCAGAAGGCGTCAAAGTCCTCTCCCCCGCGCTCAAGCCCGCGCTGCGCAGCAAGGCGCAGGAGCGGCATACGCTTTTCGCGCAGCACCGTGTAATCAACGCACTGTGCATCGCTGCCCCGATCAGCGGCAGCGATCTCGCTTTCTGTCAGCAATCCGTCCTCGGCAAGCATGTCGAGGTCTATAAAATACGCATTTCCGGCGAAGCTTGAAAAGCTCTGATACGGCGAGTCGCCGCTTCCGGCAGGGCCGACGGGCAGGATCTGCCACCACGACTGCCCCGCGTCGGAGAGAAAATCAACAAACTCATATGCTGCCCTGCCGAGCGTGCCTATGCCATGCTTCGACGGCAGCGAAAACAGCGGCAGAAGCACGCCGCAGCTGCGTTTTGTGTTCATAATGTCACCTCTTTTGTGATAGAGCTATTGTAGCCGCGAAGGGGGCGAAAATCAAGCGCAATTTTGCGTTGAACTCGGAGCAAATTATATGTATAATATAATTGGATAAAAGGAGGCAGAACAATGATACTATACTACAGCGGAACGGGAAACAGCGCGTATGCAGCGCGGAGGATAGCCGAGGCTGTCGGCGACGAGGCCGTAGACCTTTTCTCCCGCCTGCGCGACGGGGACACCTCGCCTGTCGAGTCGCAGAAGCCATGGGTCATAGTAACGCCGACCTACGCATGGCGCGTACCGCGCATCGTCAGGGACTGGCTTGACAAGACGCAGCTGCGCGGGGCACGCGACATTTACTTTGTCATGACCTGCGGCGGTGAGATCGGAAACGCCGGAAGCTACATTGAGAAATGGTGTACCGGCAAGGGATTGAGCTTCAGAGGCTGTGCCGAGGTCGTCATGCCGGAAAACTACATCATCATGTTCACAGCGTCCTCGCCCAAGGAGGAGGCGGAGATCATCGTCCGTGCAAACGGCAGGCTTGACTCCCTCGCACAGAGCATAGCAGATGGCGAAAGCTTCGCAAAGCCGCAGATAAGGCTCATGGACAGGCTGTACAGCGGCATTGTAAACGATGTTTTTTACAGTGTGTTCGTAAAGTCAAAGAAGTTTTACACAACTGACGAGTGCACAGGCTGCGGCAGGTGCGCCGCCATGTGCCCGACCAAGAGCATACGCATCGAAAACGGCAGACCCGTATGGGGCGATAGCTGCACCCACTGCTCGGCCTGTATCTGCCGCTGCCCGAAGCAGGCGATAGAATACGGGCATCACACAAAGGGCCTGCGCAGATATCATCTTGACTGAAATGCTATGGATATTATTTATTACGACGACAACATAATAGTTGCGATAAAGCCCGCCGGTGTCATATCGACCGACGAGCCCGGCGGTATGCCCTCGCTTCTGCGCGAGGCGCTGGGCAATGAGAGCGCGGATATACGCACGGTACACAGGCTCGATCAGGTCGTGTCGGGACTGATGGTATTCGCCCAGAACCCCGAGACCGCATCCGAGCTCAGCCGCCAGATACGCGCAGGTGAGTTTAAAAAGACCTATCTTGCCGTCGTTCACGGTGTTCCGCAGGAGCGGCGCGGGCGTATGGAGGATATCCTGCTCAGATCAAAGGAGCAGCGCAAGACCTTCGTTGTCAACAAGCCCTGCCGTGGCTCGCAGGAGGCCGTGCTCGACTACAGGCTGCTCGGCTCAAACGGTGAAAAGAGCATGGTCGAGATAAATCTCGTCACGGGGCGCACGCATCAGATACGCGCACAGTTTACGCACCGGCGCATGCCGCTCGTCGGCGACAGAAAGTACGGCGGGCGCGACGAGGGCTGCAATATCGCCCTGTGGTCGTACAGCATCGGCTTTACAAACCCCGCGACGGGCCGATTTATGACCTTTAAGGTAAAGCCGCCCAGGGAGTTCCCATGGACGGAGTTTGATACGGCAATAATGCCGAGATAAATCTCAGCGCTTCCGTTCGTTTGAGCGGAAGCGCTGATTTTCTATTATTCATTTTTGAACGCGAAAAATCGCTGGCCGAGGTAGTTGAGCACAACGAAAAGCACCATGCCGCAGAGCATTGCGGCGTTTTCCTGAATGCTCACTTTAACGCCCGACAGGAGCGCCGCTATAAGCGGCTTTGCAATGCCGTAGGCTATGAGATAGCAGACGCTGATGTTCAGGACAAAGCGCGCAGCGACCCTCCAGCCGCGCTTTTTATACCGAAAGGTGTAGTATTTATTGAGAAAATAGCTCAGAATGCTGCCGAAAAAGTAGTTCGACGCGCTGCTGAGCCAGTAGCTCAGTCCGAAAACGTTATAAAACACAAACATTATCGCCGTGCCGAAGAGCGTGTTTATAATGCCGACGAGCACAAATCGCAGAAATGTTTTGTCCGCAAATTTCTTTATCAGCTCTTTCATAGGTACATTTCTCTGCGGCGCGTTGAGATATACGGACGCTTTTTGCGCCAGAGCTCGGACTCGGCGAGGTCTATATCGCAGGTGACGAGCCTCTGGGCATTATCGGCCTTGACGATGACATCACCGCTCGGGTGGACGACTATCGACTGTCCTGCAAAATCCATGTCTCCCTCGAGCCCGACGCGGTTGCACATTGCAACGAACACCTGATTCTGCATAGCCTGCACGCGCACCTCCCACTCGAACAGCTCCATGGGCTCTGCCTCCGTGTTCGCCGTCGGGATGATCACAAGCTGCGCTCCCATGAGCGCACAGGTGCGTATGCTCTCGGGCAGATGACGGTCAAAGCATATGACTATGCCGACCCTGCCGAAGGGCGTGTCAAAGACCTTGAAGCCGTCCGGCGACGGAGTGTAGTAATCCTGCTCGTAAAATTGCTCTGCCTGCGCGATATGCACCATCTCGGCGCAGCCTGAGAGCTCACCGTTCGGGTCTATCCACAGCGAGGTATCATAGCGCCTGCCGTCGAGCTCAAGATACACGTTCGGCGACATGTAGTATCCGTTCTCCCTTGCTGCCTCTCGCAGCGCTGTTATCTCGGCGCTGTCGGGCGTCAGAGCATAGCGGTCGGCATTGCGCTTTTCATACTGCGGGAAAAACGGCGTGAGCTGTATCTCCGGAAAAAACAGCAGGTCGCAGCCCCGTGCGGATGCACACATTTCGAGCGAGGTCCTGAGGTTTTCCTCCATGCTGTCGGTCATGCGCATCTGCGCCATTGCAAGCTTCATTTTTCTACCTCCGCAGTCGTTTGATTTTATGATTATAACACAA
>CAVDFD010000133.1:0-4874 GCA_963608145.1 Bacteroidaceae bacterium
AAAGGCTATGCGTCATTCCGCATAGCCTTAAATCATTATCAGATGTCCACGGGTTCGCTGAACGGGCGCTCGAGGCATTCGGGATGCTCGAGGATGTACTTGAGTATCTTGACGCTCTTTGAGTAATAAAAGCCGTCGGCGATGCGCTCGTCGATCGTGAGGCCGAGATCAACGCTGTTGCGGTACTCCTCCTCGCCGTTTTCATTGCGGAAAATGCGCTCCTTCATCTCGCCGACAACGACGAAAATGGAGGTCGTGCCCCAGTTGGTGAGGTGATGATAGCCGCTTCTGAGCTTTATTGAGCCGAGGTTCGAGAGAATGACCGAGGCGTAATAGGGGTCTGCCTCGATGATCGACTGCGGGACGATGCCGTGGCGGTCGAGCTGGCGCATGAGCCAGATGAAGAACTTGACGAACCAGCGCGGCAGCTTGTTGAGAATATCCATCGTGTCAGACGTGGCATTGCTCGCGCCGCTGCTGTTCTTCTCGCGATATATCTGCCTGTAGAGTTCCTCGTGCAGCGAGTCGAGCGTGGAGTCCTCGGTCGCATAGACGAAGGCCATGCCCTCCTCGGAGCTGTCGCTGAACTGCTTTTTGATGACAAAGGAGGCGCTGTAGGTATTGCGCTGGTAGTTATTCTTGTTCGCTATGAAGCGGTTGAGCTTCGGGCGCAGAATGATGGTCTTGAGTATCGCAGCGACGACGAGATGAAACAGCGTAAACTTGAATTCGGGATTTTCCGCGTTGCGTTTTTCAAGATATTTGTCGATGTTGGTAAGGTCTATGCGCTCGGATATGAATGCCTCATTGTCGCAGCGGTTGGGATATATCATGGGCATGATAAGGTGCATACTGTCCTGCTTGCGGATAAGCGTGGCGTCCCTGCGGTCGCCGAAGCGTCGTTTTACTTCGTTCATTGATCATCCCTCGAATACTTTAAATTTTTTAATGACTTTTGAATAAAGCAATTTTATCACAAAGTTTTTATAAGTCAAGTGTTGACAAGCGCATTGAAAATATGTTCTAATAGTTTTTATACTATTTTAAGATTAAAGGTGAAGATGATTGAGTTTTATAGACATATTCCTGATCGGCGTTGCGCTGAGCATGGATGCCTTTGCCGTGTCCATCTGCAAGGGGCTTTCGGTCAAAAAGGTCAGCGCAAAGCATGTACTCACGGTCGGCGTTTACTTCGGCGGCTTTCAGGCGCTCATGCCGACGCTCGGCTTTCTGCTCGGCTATAAGTTTGAAAGCTTTATCACGAACATCGACCACTGGATAGCCTTTGTGCTGCTTGCGCTGATCGGCGGAAACATGATAAGAGAGGCTCTCGGCGATGACGACGAGCACGAAAACGACGACTTCTCCTTCAAGGCCATGCTGCCGCTTGCCGTCGCAACGAGCATAGACGCGCTTGCCGTGGGCATAAGCTTTGCGTTTCTCGGCGTTGATATCGTGACGGCGGCGCTGCTCATCGGCGCTACGACCTTCGTGCTGTCGGGCGTCGGAATATTCGTCGGCAACATATTCGGTGCAAGGTACAAGACCAAGGCAGAGCTTGCCGGCGGTGTCGTGCTCATACTCATAGGCCTGAAGATACTGTTAGAGCATCTGGGCGTGATAAGCTTCTGATATATGAAGGATAAGCTTAAAATGTACCTGCCGATAGCGCTGATGCTCGTCATTGCGCTCACTGCGGGGATACTCATATGGCTGGACGTGCTGCACGTCGATCAAATTATCGCGGCGGTCAACGACAATCGTCTGCTTGCCCTGCTCGTTATCCTGGCTCTGTTTGCCTTCAAGGGCTGCTCATGCATACCCTATGCCGTTATTCTCATCGGCTGCGCACTCATATTCGAGCTGCCGCTTGCCATTGCGATAAACACCTTCGGAACGGCTCTGTGCATCTCGGTGTCCTACCTCATAGGCCGCTTTTCAAAGGGTCTGAGCTTTGACGGCATGATGGAGAAGTACCCGAAGTTCCGGCGCTATTTTTCCAACGCCGAGGATTACAGCTTTACATTTGTATTCTTTGTTCACACGCTGCATCTTTCCATGGAGGTGCAGGGCGTTCTGTTCGGGCTGCTTCGCACGCCGTACTGGGCGTATCTGGGCGGCTCGATGCTTGCGCTCATGCCGAGCATGCTCATTTTCACGGTAATAGGCGACAAGTTTGATTTCACAAACCCGCTGTTCTGGGTTTTTGTCGCGCTTGACGTGATCGTGGTGCTCTTCGGCTTTGTTTACGCGAAGAAAAATATCATAGACGGCGGCGAAAAAGCTCAATAAACCGAAAAAATCATCCGAACGAGGTGTGTTCGGATGATTTTTACTTTATGCTTCCTGCAGCTCCTGCCCGGCGCGCCAGACGCGGTAGCGCTCGAGCTCCTTGTCGATGCACAGCTGAATGACGAGGTTAATTATGAGCGCATCGTCTATAAAGCCCAGAAGCGGGATATTATCCGGCACAAGATCCAGCGGGCTTACGAGATACGCAACGATCACCGTCGTTCCGAGCATGACTACGGCAGGAACCTTCTTGTATCTGCCGTGGTAATAGTCGTGCAGCATGGATACGAGATCCTGCACATCGCCGATGGTGTCGCCTATAATGGGTATGCGTGAGAGCGGACGGAGCTTTGTTCCCGTTTTGTCGAGGAAATCAAGCAGAACGCCCGTGTATTTTGCAACGGCTTTCGCGCCGGTTTTTAATGAAACTGCCATAGTTCTACCCTCCTAATGCTACAATAATAACACATAATGCCGGATTTTCAAGCGCAAACAGCATATAGCACAAATTTTATACACACGCGCTTCGAGCTATTTGGACAAAAAACGCAAATAGTATTTTTAACTGGATTTTACCTCGCCTTTAATATATAATTACATTGTAAAGATATCGATAATGGGAGATATGTTAATTTGGGGATTTCAAATGTGCTTGAGCTTTTAGGCGGCGTTGCGCTGTTCCTTTTCGGCATGGCTCTTATGGGCGACAGTCTGAAAAAGGTTGCGGGCAATAAGCTCGAGCTTATCCTGTTCCGCCTTTCGAGCACGCCCTTGAAGGGCATTCTGCTCGGCACCGGCGTTACGGCTGTCATTCAGTCGTCGTCTGCGACCTCCGTAATGGTCGTAGGCTTTGTAAACTCCGGCATGATGAAGGTGCGTCAGGCAATTGGTGTCGTCATGGGCGCTATCATCGGCACGAGCGTCACCGGCTGGATAATCTGCCTGTCGGACATCGGAGGCGGCTCCTCCGGCTGGCTTGAGCTTCTGTCAACCGATACTCTTACGGCTATTATCGCCGTTGCCGGTATAGCCCTGCGCATGTTCTGCGCAGCGCCGGAGAAAAAGCATGTGGGCGAGATCATGCTCGGCTTTGCCGTCCTGATGTACGGCATGAAGGCGATGAGCAGCGCGGTGTACGATCTGCGCTCGAGCGAGACGTTCATAAACACGCTCACGACCTTCTCAAACCCGCTTCTGGGTATTGCGATCGGCATAGCCTTCACGAGCATTATACAGAGCGCCTCGGCTGCCGTCGGTATTCTTCAGGCGCTGGCCGTAACGGGTGCTATCCGCTTTGATATCGCGCTGCCTATAACCATGGGCATTGCGATAGGCGCTGCCGTTCCCGTCCTGCTGTCCGCCCTCGGCGCAAGCGCAGACGGCAAACGCACGGCGCTTTCGTACCTGATGGTCGATACCATCGGCGTTATCCTGTTCAGCATAATCTTCTACACTCTCAATGCGATATTTGATTTTTCATTCATGTCCGTGACCATGACGGCGGTGAGCCTTGCGCTTATGAACACGGTTTTCCGTTTTATCATCGTCGTGATGCTCGCTCCGTTTATCTCCTTGCTTGAGAAGATATGCCGAACCATCGTCAAGGACAAGCCCGAGGATGCAGCCGTGCTCGAGGACTTTGACAGGCTCGAGGATCGCTTCCTTGACCACCCCGCGCTTGCAGTTGAGCAGAGCCGCCTTACGGCAAACTCCATGGCAATGAAGGCGCGTGAAAACCTCTTTGACTCCTTCCGGCTCGTAGCGAACTACTCCGACGAGGGCTTCCGCCATGTAAACGAGCTTGAGGATATCGTTGACAAATACGAGGACAAGCTCGGAACATATCTCATACACATAACCAGCCGCGAATTAAATCCCGAGCAGTACGAGTCGGTCGGCAAGTACCTGCACACGATAAACGACTTCGAGCGAATCTCCGACCATGCGCTCAACGTTGCCGAGTGCGCACAGGAGATGCACGAAAAGGAGATCGTTTTCTCCGCCGACGGCGAGCGTGAGCTGAGGGTGCTTTTCTCCGCCGTCACCGAGGTCACGAACATCGCCATCGACTCCTTTATAAACAATGACCTCGACCTCGCCTACCGCGTCGAGCCGCTTGAGGAGCTGATAGATAATCTCTGCGACGAGCTGAAGCTGCATCACACCGATCGTCTGCAAAAGGGCATATGCACCCTGAACCACGGCTTTGTGTTCAACGATCTGCTGACGAACCTTGAGCGTATATCCGACCATTGCTCGAATATCGCCGTTGCAAGCATAGAGCTTGAATCGGACAGCTTCGATACGCACGAATATATAAGCAGCCTCAAGGAGGTCCGCTCGCATTATTTCGACGAATATTACTCCGAATACAGCAAAAAATTCGTTATTTGATGTATTTCGACACGTAAAAAAAACAGCTTGGATGTTTAAAATCCAAGCTGTTTTTTTAGAGGCGTTTTTATATTGTACCGATACGGCTACTGCGGTATCCCGACCGGCGACTGCGCAGGAAACCTCTGCGCACCCTCGGGAAGCGAAACGTTTTTGTTTCCTCCGGTGTCTCCGGTCGGGACACCGCA
>CAVDFD010000134.1:0-4852 GCA_963608145.1 Bacteroidaceae bacterium
TACGGTCACGGACGCAGCATCGAGATACTCGGCTGCTACGAGCCCTCGTTCCGCTTCATGGCCGAGTGGTGGAAGCAGCTCTACGGCGAGAGCGAGGGCAAAAACGGCATAGGCATCTTCCCCGCCTCGGTCGAGTTCACCGCAGACCTGCACTCGATGGGGCAGTACATACAGGACGGACCGCGCACGCTGATGGAGACGGTCGTGAGCTTTGAAAAAACACGCAGCAGCGTCTCCGTGCCCTTTGAGATGGGCGACCCCGACGGGCTGAACTACCTTGCCGGCAAGGACTATGCGGATATCTGCCGCACGGCCTCGGACGCGGTGAAGGCAGCGCATATATCCGGCGGCGTTCCGAACATCGGCATAAGCGTTCCGGCACGCGACGAGGCCGGCTTTGCAGAGCTCGTGTGCTTCTTCGAGCTTGCCTGCGCCATTTCCGGCTATATGTCGGGCGTGAACCCCTTCGATCAGCCCGGCGTTGAGGCTTATAAAAAGAATATGTTCAGAATGCTCGGCAAGCCGGGTATCTGACAGCAGAAAGCACGAGTGCGAGATTGCCGCCCTCGTGCTTTTAATTTTTATTAACACTTTTACTCTTGCTTTACATACGGAAAAATGTTAATCTATATCCAACAGAAAAACTTTAACTTAACAACTGAAAAGGAGAGTGGTCAAAATGGTTAAGTTGATCATGGGTCTGAAGGGCAGCGGCAAGACCAAGCGTCTGGTAGACCTCGTCCGTGAGGCCGTCGCCATGGAAAACGGCGACGTTGTCTGCATTGAAAAGGAAAAGAAGCTCACATTCGATATCCCCTATCAGGCTCGTCTTATCGAAGCCGGCTCTTACGACATCGGCTCTTACGAGTTCATCAAGGGCTTTATCTGCGGCCTGCATTCCGGCAACTATGACATCACCCACGTTTTTGTCGATAATTTCTACAAGATCGTAAGCAACAAGGATCCCGTTATGTTCGGCGAATTTCTCGATTGGCTCGAAGGCTTCTCCGAGAGAGAAAACATTGAATTTGTTATCAGCGTCACCGTTGACCCCGACACGGTCGGCGAGGCTATCAGAAAATATATGATCTAAAATAATTTGAAAACGGGCAAAGCCGTGTGCCGCGCCCGTTTTTTCGCCGCTTCGGGCTGTTGCGTCCGGCGGAATTTAAAAATTGAGGTGTTTTACCATGATCATGGATTGCGAAAAATACGTCGGCAAATGCGTCTGCGGAAGAGAGCATGAGCTTGAAACGAAAAAGGTCGTCGTTGAATACGGCGCTGTAAACAACTTCGAGCAGTACATGGCCGATGTCGGCCTTGCGGGAAAAAGACGTGCCGTTATCTACGACACGGTCATTTACAAGCTCACCGAGGGCAAGCATGTCGCCGCCGATCAGGAGATCGTGCTCGAGGCAAACGGCCTGCGCGCCGAGGACACCGTCATTGAGGAGATGATGACAAGGCTGGATAAGCCCGAGGTCATCGTCGCCTACGGCGCGGGTACGATCATGGACTTTGGCCGCTATCCCGCATATAAGCTCGGCATCCCCTTTGTCGCCGTTCCGACCCTTGCCTCCTCCGACGGCTTCACGGCGAATATCTGCTCGGCCATTTTGAACGGCCAGAAAAAATCCACACCGATGTGCGCTCCCGTCCTCGTCGTTGCCGACCTTGACATCATAAAGGGCGCACCGGCGCGTCTTATAGCAAGCGGCATAAACGACATCCTCTCGAAATACATTTCCCTGTTCGACTGGAAGGTGTCGAATCTCGTCGCGGGCGAATACTACTGCCCGATGGTCGCCGAGCTTGCTCAGGAGGCGCTCGATATCATGCGCAAGGCTGCCGATGAGTACGCAGCGACCGGCGTTGCCGACCATGAGGCGATGACCATGGCGCAGATGAAAAGCGGCCTTACGATGCAGCTACTGAACCACTCGCGTGCGGCCTCGGGCGCAGAGCACCTGATGGCGCACCTTGTCGAGATGCAGCCGCCGCGCTTTGAAAAGGCCGAGGGCATCCACGGCGAATGCGTCGGTGTCGGCACCTTCGCCTGCGTAAAGGAATATCACCGCCTCGCCTCCCTGCCCACGCCCAAGGCAAAGCCCTTTGAGCCTTTAAGCGAGCAGTGGATAAGAGAAAAGTTCGGCGACAGGCTCGCAGCGGGCATAATAAAGGAAAACGCAAACGACGTTCTTGCAACCTTCGATCCGCAGAATATCGTCGATCACTGGGACGAGATACGCGCCATGATAGCCGATATACCCTCCGTCGAGGAGATGGAGGCTCTCTACAAGGGCTGCAATGCAAAATATCTGCCCGAGCACATCGGCATCGACCCAGCGCTCGAGCAGGAGATGCTGCCGATATCGGCTGCCATCCGCAACAGGCTCACCCTCGTGCGTATGCTGCGCGTCCTCGACTTCGGCGAATAAAGCAGAACACAAAAAATGCACCGTCTGAGCTGACGGTGCATTTTTCATTAATTGGGGGGGATTTTAAATTAGAAGATGATCCATTTGATAAAGAGCCAAATCATTGCCAGCTTACCGATCTTCTCAAAATCGATTTCGGGCATAGCCTGCATCATGTCGTTCATAGTAGTTCTCCTTCCACATATTTTTTCAAGGGGGGGTACGGGTCTTGTGACCCTCTGACTATATAGACGGAGAACAAGCCGTAATATTTCATCTCAATTAAACTTTTTTTCGAAAAAAATTTATTTTTAGAATTTTCTCGGCTTTGCGTATGCCTCTCTCACGCTTTTCTTAACAGTGAAGATCCCTGCTGCAAAAGTTAATTTTTTATCTCTGGCTTAACTATTGCGCTGCCCGTTTTTTGGTGATATACTCACTGAAAACATTATATATTTTAACTATTTAAAGCATTACAGAAAGGAGCGCAGGAAATGTCAGAGATCCATCTTTATTCGACAGCAGCACAGATCCAAAAAAGCCCGCAGACCTCGGAGGAGAGCCGTGCGTTCGACATACTTGCCGCGCAGAGGCTGTACTATGCCTCCGGCGCGACGCGGCCCATAGCCTTCAGGAAGAAAATGCTCAGGGAGCTTAAAAAGGCTATTGTCAAAAACGATGAGCTCATATGCAGTGCGCTCATGTCCGATCTGCACAAGCACCCGTATGAGACGTATATGTGCGAGACAGGGCTTGTGCTTGAGGAGATCGAGCACCACCTGAGCCATCTGTCGCGCTGGAGCGCAAGGCGGCTGGTCATGCCGTCCATGGCGCAGCTTCCCGGCATCTGCTTTGCAGCTCCCGAGCCCTACGGCTCGGTGCTCATAATGGCTCCGTGGAACTATCCGATACAGCTTTGCTTCATGCCGCTCATAGGCGCGATATCCTCCGGCAACTGCGCTGTCATAAAGCCCTCGGCATATGCGCCCAGCAGCTCGCACGCCGTGCGCACGATCGTGGAAAGCGTGTTTCCTCCTGAATATGTCGCCGTCGTCGAGGGCGGACGCGAGGAGAACAAGGCGCTGCTCGAAGCGGATTTTGACTACATTTTCTTCACCGGCAGTGCCGGTGTCGGCAGAAGCGTCATGGAGTCGGCTGCAAGGCGGCTCATACCCGTCACGCTGGAGCTCGGCGGCAAAAGCCCCGTTATCGTCGATGAGACCGCCGATATCCGTCTGGCTGCACGGAAGATCGCCTTCGGCAAGGTGCTCAACGCCGGTCAGACCTGCGTCGCGCCGGACTATCTGCTCATACACGAGAGCGTCAAGGAGCGGTTTATAGACGAATACAAAAGGGCTCTGGGCGAGTTCTTCCCGAACGGAGACATGTCGGACATGGTGCACATAGTCAACGCAAAGCATTTTGAGCGTCTGCGCGGGGTGCTTGAGAGCGGTCACGCCGTCATCGGCGGCAAGGTCGATCCCGAGAGCCGCTTCATAGAGCCGACGCTGCTTACCGATCTCGCTCCCGATTCTCCCGCCATGAGCCGCGAGATATTCGGTCCTATCCTGCCCGTTATAAGCTATTCGGAGCTTGACGAGTGCATAGAATATATCAGAGCCCGCCCGAAGCCGCTGGCGCTGTACTTCTTCTCGCAGAGCGCGGAGGCTCAGAAAAAGCTGCTCGGCTCCTGCTCCTTCGGCGGAGGCTGCATAAACGACACGATAATGCATCTGGCAAACTCCAACGCGGCCTTCGGCGGTGTCGGTGCCTCCGGCATGGGCTCGTATCACGGAAAGCAGAGCTTCGACACCTTCTCGCACTACAGGACGGTGCTTGAAAAGCACTCCCCTGCCGACGTGCCCATAAGATACTTCCCCTATTCGCAGAAGAAGGCCAAGCTGGCAAGAAAAATCCTCGGCTGACTGAAAAAAGCACCTAAAAGGGTGCTTTTTTCAGTCTCAGCTTTTACCTGTGCGCGTTGTCATATGCCGATCGTATCTCCTCCGGCAGGCCGTCGGGGAGCATGGACTTTATCCGCTCCTCGCCTCCGTCGTTTATCGCCTGCTCATAATACCAGCATTTGAATTTCAGCATATCCAGCGCACGGTTCATGCGTTCTATCTCATTTTCCATGTGAGCCCTCTGCGCTTCAAACATGGCCTTGCGCTGCGGATAGGTGTCCGCCCCTTCCACGCACCATGCCATGAACTGCCGGATATCCTTTATCTCCATACCCGTCTTTTTCAGGCACTCGATCACGCGCAGAGCCTCGATCTCCGACTCACCGAAGCGGCGTATGCCGGACACACGCTCCAGCCTAGGGAACAGTCCCTGCTTATCGTAATAGCGAAGCGTGGAAATGGGCAAATCAAACATCTCCGCTACCTGTCCTATCGTATACATAAAAATTCCTCCGAAATTATTTCAAAAAA
>CAVDFD010000135.1:0-4840 GCA_963608145.1 Bacteroidaceae bacterium
TACATATTCGCCCTCGGAGAAGAGGTACATATCCAGTGCGCTCGTGCTCCTTGCATCCCACAGGCGCAGGATGTTGACCTCATTGCCGCCGTAGCCTGCTATGAGCATGTCACGCGGAACGGCTGTAACGGTCTGGTAGCCGGTGTGCTCTGCGTGGTATCTTCCGAAGCTGTCCCAGCGGGGGGAGATCGTGCCTCCGAAGCGCACCTCGACGGCCTCGTCGTTGCGCGATACCAGCCAGCTTTCGGCGGCTGAGCGCCAATCGTCGGCGACCTCGGTCTGTTTGCCGTCAACTATCTTCTGGCGGAAGATACCCAGCTCGTAGCACAGCGAATAGCCCGTTGCGGGAACGCCGAGCGTTGCCAGCGAGTCCATATAGCAGGCGGCAAGTCTGCCGAGGCCGCCGTTGCCGAGACCCGCGTCGTTTTCCGCCTCGAATATATCCGAGGCGCTGCGGCCAAGATCGCTCAGTGCACCTGTGAGCGCATCGGCTATGCCGAGGTTGAATGCGTTTTTCATGAGGCTGCGCCCCATGAGGAATTCCATGGACAGATAGTGTACCTCTCGCTCGGGGCATCTTGTTTCCTCGACGGCGAGCAGTCTGCTCATTATCTCGCGGATGACGATGGCGCTTGCCTGAAACACCTGATCGTCGGTCGCGGTTTTTGCTGTTACGGCAAAGTGCGCACACAGCTTATCTTCTATTGCGCTGCGCACCTCGTCGCGTGAGATCTGGCTTGTGAACATATTTTGCGATTACTCCTTAAAACGGGCTCCGATGCTCCCGTCAGCTTAGATTTTCGTGCCCTTAGGGAGCACTACCGGCAGCTTTTCGCTGCCCATTATGGTCTGGAACGGCGAGACGCTCGACAGCTTGTCGGCAATGACGTTTTTCATGATAACGCCCT
Source organism: Bacteroidaceae bacterium (assembly GCA_963608145.1). Classification (GTDB taxonomy): domain Bacteria; phylum Bacillota; class Clostridia; order Oscillospirales; family Oscillospiraceae; genus F23-B02. The sequence goes on from CAVDFD010000135.1 coordinate 909, forward strand.
CGCCTATCTTCGTTCCGCGCATGAGCACGCAGCCGGAAAGCTTCGCGCCGCTGCTTATACGCACATCGGAGGAAAGAATGCAGTTTTCGATCTCGCCTTCTATTATGCAGCCGTCGGCAATGAGGCTGTTTTTCGCGCTCGAGCCCTCGGCGTAATAGGTACTGACATCCTCATGGGTCTTTGTGCGCACGGGGCGCTCGGGCGGGAACAGCTCCGCACGGTTTTCGGCACAGAGCATATCCATATTCGCCCGGAAAAATGCTTCCGTGCTCATGATGCGCTTTCCGTAGCCCTGATGGAAGAATATATTCACCTTCCCGCCGGCGGCAAGGTAATCGGCTATCGCGTCGCGGTGGAAGTGATAGCGGTTGGACGCAGCGCAGGCATCCATCATATCGAGCAGGAGCTGCTTTGATATGATATACGCCTCAAGCGAGGCCGCGCCCTCTCCGGCGGCGGTCTGATTGAAGATCATGCCGCGTGCAAAGCCGTCGTCATCGACGATATAGCGGTGGTGCTTATAATCGGGCGTTGTATCGGTGCATATGGCGCTTATCTCCGCGCCGGACTCGAGATGCTGTCGGCAGGCGGCACGCAGGTCTATATTGGCTGCGGTGTTGCCGTGCATCATGATTATATACTTCGCATTGATGTCTTTTATATAGGTCGATACGGCGTTCAATGCCTCTATCGTGCCGGTATAATCGCCCCTGTGGTACTCCGGCAGGCCGAAGGGCGGCAGCATGCGCAGGCCGCCTATTCTGCGGCCCATGTCCCAGTCCTTGCCGCTGGCAAGGTGATCCAAAAGCGACTGATAGTCGCGGCGCATGATAACACCGACATCGTGTATGCCCGCGTTCATGAACGACGACAGCGCGAAATCTATGAGTCTGTATCTTCCGCAGAACGGAAGCGAGGATGCCGTGCGGCGGCGGACAAGCTCGCCCAGCTCGGGCACTGCGCCGTAAGCAAAGATTATTCCGTGAAAATCGCTCATTTTCAGACCTCCTCGCTCTTGTATATCATCGCACCGGCTTTTACGCAGGCGTTTTCTCTTATATCTATCCTCGGGCCGCAGGTCGCAACGCCCCATGCGTCGCTGCCGTCGGGCGGAGCTCCGACATGTGCGCCCGAGTGGATCACGGTCTGCTCACCGATAATGGCATACTCGACCGTTGCGCCGCTCTCGACCCTTGCGCCTGGCATCAGCACCGAGTAGAGCACCCTTGCGCCCTTTTCGACAACTGCCGACGAGGAGAGCACGGAGTTTTCGACCTCGCCCTCTATCGTACAGCCCTCGGTAACGATAGAGTGCACGACGCTCGCGTCCGTTCCGATGTAGTGCGGCGGCTGCGCGACGCTTCTTGAGCGTATCGGCCAGCTCGGATCATAGAGATTTATAAGCGTTGTGGACAGCATATCCATGTTTGCATCCCACAGGCTCGTTATCGTGCCGACATCGCGCCAATAGCCGTCAAAACGGTACGGCCAGAGCTTTTCACCGGCTGCAAGCATGTTGGGGATTATATTCTTGCCGAAGTCCTTGCTCGAATTCGGATCGTTCTCGTCCTCGATCAGGTACTTGCGGAGCTTTTTCCAGTTAAATATGTATATGCCCATGGAGGCAAGGTCGCTCTTGGGCTGCTTGGGCTTTTCCTCGAACTGCTCAACATAGCCGTCCTCGCCGAGGTTCATGATGCCGAAGCGCGTGGCATCCTCCAGCGAGACCTGCAAAACGGCTATCGTGCAGGCTGCATCCTTTGCAATGTGCTCGCGCAGCATCTTCGAATAGTCCATCTTGTAAATGTGGTCGCCCGAGAGGATAAGGACGTTATCGGGATCGTACATCTCGATAAAGCCGATGTTCTGGTAAATGGCGTTTGCCGTGCCGGAGAACCATGAGCCTGTCTCACCGGCGGTCTGATAGGGCGGAAGGATGAACACTCCGCCGTCAGTCGAATCAAGGTCCCACGGCTGTCCGCCTCCGATATAGCTGTTGAGCTGGAGAGGCCGGTACTGTGTGAGTACGCCCACCGTGTCTATTCCGGAGTTTGCGCAGTTTGACAGCGGGAAATCTATTATGCGGTATTTGCCGCCGAAGGGCATATTGGGCTTTGCCACGTCCTGCGTAAGGGCGTAAAGCCTTGAGCCCTGACCTCCGGCAAGGAGCATCGCTATGCAGCTTTTCTTCATGTCATCCTTCCTTTCTGAAAATTATTTTACGGTAAGCCGCTAAGCTCTTGTATTATATTTATTCATCGCTCTGTCCGCGCCCTCGATGATATAGCACTCGACGGCATCAGCCGCTTTTTTCGCAGCAGTCTCCATGTCGGCAGCATCCTGCCCCTTGAAGGCGGCAAGCACCCAATCGGCCATATCGTAATCCGGATGCGGCGGAGCTCCGACTCCGAGCCTGATGCGCGGGAACTGATCCGTTCCGAGCCGGGCAATGATGCTTTTGAGGCCGTTGTGCCCTCCTGCCGAGCCGCCGCGCCGGATGCGGAGCTTGCCTATGGGCAGCGCCGTTTCGTCGGACACGACTATGACGCGCTCGGGCGGCACCTTATAAAATTTCGCTGCCTGAGCTATCGCGTCGCCGGACAGGTTCATATAGGTCTGCGGCTTCATGAGCAGCACCCTGTGAGAGTCGAACTCGACCGTCTGCGTAAGCGCCTTAAAGCGCATTTTGTTTATTTTCACGCCGAGCTTCTTTTCCATGGCATCAGCCGTCATAAAGCCCGCGTTGTGCCTTGTTCCGTTGTATTTAAGTCCGGGATTGCCGAGGAATGCGACGATCCACTCGGCTCCGCCTTTGGAGAAAAACATTTTACTCAAACAGATTGGAGATGGATATCTCCTCGTAAACGCGCTGGATAGCCTCGGCAAACACCGGCGCTACGGACATGTATTTTATCTTATCGCAGGACTGCGCATCCGTAGGATACGGAATGGTGTCAAGAAGCAGCAGCTCCTTGATGCAGCTGTTTTCAATGCGCTCGATCGCGGGGCCGGAGAGAACGCCGTGGCTTGCACAGGCAAACACCTCCTTCGCGCCGCCGATCTCAACGATCGCCTTTGCAGCGCCGCACAGCGAGCCCGCCGTATCTACCATGTCGTCGAGCAGGATGCAGGTCTTGCCCTCGACATTGCCGATGATGTTCATGACCTCGGACTGGTTTGCCTTCTCGCGGCGCTTATCGACTATGGCCATGTTGCAGCCGAGCTTCAGAGAGAAGTTGCGCGCACGGGCAGTGCTTCCGACGTCGGGAGATACGACCATCACATCGTCGTTTTCCCTTCCGAAAATGTCTATATAATGCTTTGCAAAGAGAGGAGCGCCGAAAAGATTGTCAACGGGAATATCGAAGAAGCCCTGGATCTGGGCAGCGTGAAGATCCATAGTCAGGACACGGTCTGCACCTGCGGCGGTGATAAGGTTTGCCACGAGCTTTGCGGAGATGGGATCGCGGCTCTTTGCCTTGCGATCCTGACGGGCATAGCCGAAATACGGGATAACGGCGGTGATCCTGCCTGCCGAGGCTCTGCGCATTGCGTCGATCATGACGAGCAGCTCCATGAGGTTGTCGTTAACGGGCTTGCTGGTGGACTGTACGATGAAAACATCAGCGCCGCGAACGGGCTCGTGAACGGATATCGAGCACTCGCCGTCGGCAAAGTGCGAGCATGTGCAGTCGCCGAGGTTTTTGAAAAGCTGGTTGCATATCTGCTGTGCAAGCTTTGGATTGGAGTTGCCGGAGAAAACCTTTATCTCCTTACCGTGTGAAATCATTTTTAATCGTCCTCTCTATATTTATTCTTTTCCGCAGGGCTTTTACCCCATTTTTTATCTATGTGATTATATCAAATATGCGTCCGTTTGAAAAGGGGGCTTTATAAACAATTTTGTAACCAATTTGAACCCGTTTCTGCAT
>CAVDFD010000136.1:0-4839 GCA_963608145.1 Bacteroidaceae bacterium
GACGGCAAGCTCACCGTGGCCACCAGCCCCGACTTTGCTCCCTACGAGTTCTACGCACTCGATGCCGACGGCAATGCGACCCTCGCAGGCTTTGATATTGCATTTGCTCAGTACATCGCAGATAAGCTCGGCCTCGAGTTGAACATCATACCCATGGACTTCGACGGCACTCTCGCAGAGCTCCAGGCAAAGAACGTTGACATCGGCATGGCCGGCTACTCTCCCGACCCCGAACGTGAGAGCATCATGAACTTCACCAAGATATACTACAAGGGCGGCCAGTCCTTCATCACCTCCAAGGCAAAGGCAGACGAGATAACCTCTCTCGAGACCGCAAACAACGCAAACTATAAGATCGGCGCACAGACCGGCTCCATCCAGATGAGTCTGGCAGAGAAGAACACTCCCGACGCTGACAACATCGGCCTGACCAAGGTTCCCGACATCATCGCAGAGGTTGTTTCCGGCAAGCTTGACGGCGCGTTCATGGAGACCATCGTTGCAAAGGCATATCAGGCACAGTACGAGGATCTCGTTATTGTCTGCGACGTGCCTTACGAGCAGGAAGGCTCCGCGATTGGCGTAAATAAGGACAACGAAGTTCTCCTTGCGGCTCTTAACCTCATCATTGACGAGGCCATCAGCGACGGCAGCCTCCAGAAGTTCGTTGACGAGGCCGGTATCCTCGCAGTTGGCGACAAGTACGAGGGTCTGCTCAACGACGCAGGCAAGGTTCCCGAGGCCGATACGGCAGCATAACGACAAATCATAACAATATTTCTCCCCGGAGAATCTCCGGGGAGAATTTCCCGTATATACAGTTTTGAAAGGAGAAGGACGTATGTTCTTTACTCAGGAGGGCTTTTTAAAAACATGGGATTACAGGCAGCTGTTTATCGACGGCCTTGTATGTACCGTGTCCCTGTCCGCTTTGACCGTTATATTCGGCTTTATTCTCGCGCTGCTGCTCGCGGTCATGCGCCTGAGCAAATGGCAGCCGTTCAGATTCCTTGCGCTCGACAAGGAGGGTCATCTTCGCGAGGGCGGCTTCCTTGCGTCCCTGGGCAGCTTTAACCCGATCTCGTTCATCGCAAGTGTTTATGTCGAGCTTTTCCGGGCAACGCCTATGCTCGTTCAGCTCTTCATTATATATTACGTGGTGTTTGCGGATATCGACGTACCCTCGTTCAAGCTCTTCGGTACCATCCGCTTTGAGCGCTTTGTTCCCGGCGTTGTCGCCCTGAGCCTGAACTCCGCTGCCTACCTGTGCGAGATCATACGCTCCGGCATCCAGAGCATCGATGGCGGACAGACCGAGGCTGCGCGCTCGCTCGGCCTCACGCAGACGCAGAACATGCGCTTTATCATCCTGCCGCAGGCGATAAAGAACATCCTTCCGGCTATCGCAAACGAATTCGTCACGATAATCAAGGAGTCCTCTATCTGCTACACCATCGGTGTCGGCGAAATCATGTACGCCGTAGCCTCCATCAAGGGCGCGACGTTCCGCATAGCCGAGCCTCTGCTCGTCGCAACGGCTGTATACTTCTGCCTGACATTCCCCACCTCCAAGATAATCGAACACTTTGAAAGGAAGATGAGCGTCGGTGACAAACGATAAGATCATACAGGTAAAGGACCTGAAGAAATACTACAAAAAGGGTGTCATCAAGGCGCTCGACGGCGTTACGGTCGATATAAACCGCGGCGACGTTATGGTCGTCATCGGCCCCTCCGGCTCGGGCAAGAGTACGCTGCTGCGCTCGCTCAACCTCCTTGAGGAGCCCACGAGCGGCACCATACTGTTCGAGGGCGTTGATATAACCAGCAAGAAAATTGATATCAACAAGCACCGTCAGAAGATGGGCATGGTGTTCCAGCACTTTAACCTCTTCCCGCACAAGACCATACTGGAGAACATGATCCTTGCTCCCGTCGAGGTAAAGCACATTCCCAAGGATGAGGCCAAGGATAAGGCCATGCAGCTTCTCGAGCGCGTCGGACTTGCCGACCGCGCCGACGCTTACCCCATCCAGCTCTCCGGCGGCCAGAAGCAGCGTATCGCCATCGTCCGCGCCCTGTGCATGGAGCCGGATGTCATGCTCTTTGACGAGCCGACGAGTGCGCTTGACCCCGAAATGGTCGGCGAGGTGCTCGATGTTATGAAGGAGCTTGCACACGACGGCATGACCATGGTCGTCGTCACCCACGAGATGGGCTTTGCCCGCGAGGTCGGAAACCGCGTCCTGTTCATGGCGGCCGGCAAGCTCGTCGAGGAGGGCACGCCCGAGGAGATATTCGAGCATCCGCAGAGCGAACGCCTGCAGGATTTCCTGTCGAAGGTACTGTAATAATGCATATGAACAAAACAAAAACCGAACTTAAAAACGCCGCCATAGACTTCGTTGAGTCTATGGCGGACTTCTGCAAAAAAACGGCAGACGAGATATGGGAAAACCCCGAGCTGTCACTGAAGGAATACAAGGCCGCGGCACTCTATTGCAAGGCTCTGCGTGAGCACGGCTTTGAGGTGCGCGAAAAGCTCTGCGGCATCGACACCGCTTTCTGCGGCTCCTTCGGCAGCGGCAGACCGTATATCGGCGTGCTCGGCGAGTTTGACGCGCTCTCAGGGCTTTCGCAGAAGGCCGGACTGTGCGAAAAAGACCCAGTCGTCCATGACGGCGACGGTCACGGCTGCGGGCACAATCTGCTGGGCGTGGGCTCGCTTGCGGCGGCCTTCGCGGTGAAAAAATACCTCGAGGACAGCGGCAGCAGCGGCACGGTCATATTCTTCGGCTGTCCCGGCGAGGAGGGCGGCAGCGGCAAGGCATATCTTGCGCGTGAGCGCGTCTGGGAAAAGCTCGATGCTGCGATAAGCTGGCACCCGTCGGATGTCAATCAGGTCAGAACGGGAACGAACAACTCGTCCATTCAGGTGCTGTATAAATTCAAGGGCGTTGCAGCTCATGCGGCTTCGAGCCCCGAATTCGGGCGCAGTGCGCTCGACGCGGTCGAGCTTATGAACATAGGCGTGCAGTTTCTGCGCGAGCATATGGCAAGCGACTGCCGCGTACACTATGCGATCACGAACACCGGCGGGGTCTCGCCCAATGTCGTGCAGTCCGAGGCCGAGGTCTTGTACATGACACGCGCAAACAAGGTGCGCGACTGCGTCGAGCTGCAAAAGCGCGTGGACAAAATAGCCGAGGGCGCGGCGCTGATGACGGAAACGAGCTTCGAGCGCGTTTTCATCGACGGGACCTCGGAGCTGCTGCCGAACTACACGCTCGAAAAGCTCATGTATGATAATTTTGAGATGGTAGGCGTTCCGCAGCATGACGATAAAGAGCGCAGCTTTGCCGCAGCTCTGCGCAGCACATTCCCGCCGCAGACGGCAGCGCCGGGCATCGCCGCGCAGTTTGACGCGGATATCGCCGAAAAAGTCATGGAAATGACCCACGAGCTCAAGGACCCGCTCAACGACTTTCTCATGCCCTACTACTCCGGCACGGGCTTTATTGCCGGCAGCACCGATATCGGCGACGTGAGCTGGCTCACGCCGGCTGCGCAGATCGAGGCTGTCACATGGCCGAGCGGCATGCCGGGACACACATGGCAGACAGTCAGCTGCGGCAAGAGCAGCATCGCCTATAAGGGTATGCTCTGCGCCGCCAAGGTAATGGCCGCATCCGTCATTGACCTTATTGAAGACCCCGAGCTTTTGAAGGCTGCGCGGGATGAGTTCAAGCGCCGCTCCAAGGCCGGATACACCTGCCCGATAGAGCAGGGAGCGGTACCTATCGCGTTGTGACGAAGCGAAAATCAATTTGTTAACAAATTAAAGCTTTCATTTTTCAGGCTTATGTGCTATACTTCGTGTGTTTGTGCACATTGGAGGCATTGATATGAAAAATAAGCTTCTCTTCGTCCTTGTGCTTCTGCTCGTGGCGGCGGCTCTGCCGCTTACGGCGAGCGCAGAGCTCGGACTCAAGCCCGTTGCCGACCCGTGGGACGATCCGAATAACCTTATAAAAGACGGCGAGACCTATACAGCGTATAACGAGGACGGATACATCGTCGCGTGGGAAACCCCGGAATGCGATGTAAACGGCAAGTACATGCTCATAAAAAACGACACCGAGCTCACCGTCGAGTACCGCGTGAGCTATATGGGCGACGTTCCATGGGGACATGTGACCGTTGCCGCTGAAGGCGGCGAGAGCTTCACCGGCTGGGTGCTCATGAGCGATCTTCTCGGCGCTGACGGAAAGCCCGCTGCGCAGGCACCCGTGAGCGTTCCGGATCATCCGATGATAGCAGACCCCACGCCCGAGCCGACGGAGGATCCCGATGCAGCCGAGGCAAGTCCGACACCCACCGTGCCGGTACGCCCCCAGCAGGCGATAAACATCAACAACACCTATAACGCCGCTATCGTCTACACCTCGATAGCCATTGCCGCTGCTGCGATAGCCTTTGCCATCCTCGTGCTCGTAAAGCACAAGGCGCTGAACAAAAAGGGCGAATAAAAGGCCGGCTGAGATAAGAAAACACACGGTTTTGAGCGGCTCTTTTCCGCCCATACGGCATAAAAAATCTCGGTAATACACAAAGTATTGCCGAGATTTTGTTATTTTGTCTGAACGAAAAATCCCTCGCTCAAAACTGCGAGCACCCGAAAGGGCTCAGCAGGTGCGAGGTCAAGGCACGGCGGCGCAGACATTCGTGTCTGCTGTGCCCTTTCGGGCGTATGTTTTCTTGTCTCAACCGGCCTAAAGCCCGCTTGACGTACATAATAATATTTGCAGACACAAAACCTTAGCACTCTAAGTCTTGGAG
>CAVDFD010000137.1:0-4802 GCA_963608145.1 Bacteroidaceae bacterium
GAATTTAAAAAATTCTTCCGACATGATTCGATTTATCTGAATTTGTTATTTTTTCAGGGCTTCGTAGGCAGCTATGAGCTGCTCGCGCTCCGCGCCGTCGGTGCCGTAAAGACAGTAGCTTACCTTTCCGTTTGTCCAGACTATCTTATAATAGCTTGCGCCGTCTGACTGCACCTCGCTGAGCACCGCGCTTGTTTTGGCGTCCACCGTTTCGATAAGTATCTCCTCGCCGACGATCCCCGAAAAATCGCCGTCCTGCGCCGAGGCGCGGGCAATATAGCTTTTTCCGTCAAGCTCAAACTGCACATGCGCTATCTTGCCGTCTATGACGGCGTAGGAGACATTCTCTGCATCGTCGGGCGCGTCGAGCGTTATCGAAAGCTCCCTGAATGCCTCCGCGCTTTCGACCTCGGCAAAGGGATTGCCGCCCATGACCATTCCGTCGTTTGAGTCGATATCAGCGTCCGGCGAGAGGAAATGCACAAGTCCGACTATCACGATGCAGAGGCAGGCCGCTATCGGCAGCGCGTAGCGTGTAAGGCGCACCGGCGGCTTCGCGGTCTTTTGCGGCGGCTTTTTTTCCGCCTTGTCCATGATATTCCGATACATCCGCTCCTTTGCGCCGGCTTCCGGCTCGACGGAGCTTATCGCTTCTTTAATTTTATTTTCGCTCACGGCTCAAAACCTCCTATCTGCCGCCGCAGCAGTTCCCGCGCCTCTTTGAGATGATTGCGCACGGTTGACGGCGGCTTTTTAAGCATCTGTGCTATCTCATCGGTCTTGCAGTCCATATAATAATACAGGTATATGACATCCTTGTACTTTTCGGGCAGCTTCATGACGATATCAAGCGTTTCGTCGTAAAGTCCGGCGCTTTCATCGACAAGCTCGGGCGCATCGTCTATCGGCGTTACCTTCCTGCGCCACCAGTGCCGGAGGCGATCCTTGCAGAGATTCATGGCCGTAACGGTCAGCCACTTTTTCTCGTGCGTCTCATCGTTGAAGGTATAGCCGCCGCTGAGCACCTTGACAAAAACATCCTCGGTGCAGTCCTCGGCCTCGGCAGCGTTTTTCATATATGTAAAGCACAGGCGGTACACAAGCTTGTAGTTGCGCTCGTAAAACGCCTCGAACCACGGGTTTTCCGGCATATTGCTTCTCCTCTCTCCGTATGTATAACGATTCGGCAGCTGCTTTTGTCGGATATATCAGCGATTTTTTATATCATGGAGAAATCTGCGCTTATATTTCATGTCCGCATAGCGCGTGATGCGGTCTATGTATATCGGGTCATACGCGCCGCCGACCGCGCCGACGATGGGTATGCCCTGCAAAAACTTCATGTAAAGGAGCTCGCCGGACAGCCCCTCGGCTGCTATCCTGACCTCGGTTTTCATCGTTTCCTCGTCAGGCTGTGCGCCGTGCTCGATGAAATAGTTGACTCTCTCGTCGGCGGCCTTCAGCTCGTCGCCGTAGCGCAGCGCAGCGCCTATGATCAGCAGGATAAAATACTTCTCCGCCATATCGTCGTAATCGTAGCCGTAGCCGAGCGATATCTCGTACAGGCTTTTGAGCAGCATGGCCGTGAATACCGGAATATCGGGTATGCCGACGCCTATTAGCCCCATGCCTATGCCCGAAACGCCGGAGAGCACGGTGTTTTTCGTCTTCTGCGCCGAACCGCGGGCTGCGTCAGCCAGATTGTGCTTTGTCGGGTTATTTTTCGCTATTATGCGGCGCACACGGCTGCTGCGCTCTATATCGCGGCGGTTATAGGTCTTTTCTATAACGCCCGTGCCCTTTGCAAAAATCAGCTCAAATGCCTTGGCAAAGCCCGTATCGAGAGTTTCCTTGAGCTTTTCGGGCACCTTGGTCTGCAAAAAGGCGTTCAGGCGGCTGTCGCCGCGCTTTTCGCGCTCGGCAATATATTTTTTCTCGGCAGCAAGCTGTCTGCTCCATTCGCGCTCAAAATCGTTCATTGTCTCAGCTCCTTTTTGTATGATTATACCGTATATGCGGCAAAAAGAAAAGGCCGGAAACCGGCCTTTTCAATACAGTAATATTTATTTGTCCTTCCAGCACTCGGTCTTACCGTCAAGCCCGATATCAGATGCCCTGAACACAGGATCCTTACCGGCCTTACGCTGAGCCGTATAGTCCTTGAGTGCGGCGAGAGCCGGCTTTGCAAGGATGATTATAACGGGCACGTTTATGATGACCATGCAGCCCTGAAGCATATCTGCGGTATCCCAGACGATGCCCGCCGACAGCAGCGCTCCGGCAAATACAAGCGCTGTTGCAATGAGGCGGAACACGAGCATGAAGGTCTTGGACGGCGTTCTCTTGAGGATAAATTTCAGACAGCCCTCGGTGTAATAGTAGTTGCCGATGAGCGTCGTGAAGGCAAACAGGCTCATTGCTATGGCTATGAACACGGGGCCAAAGCTGCCCAGCGCCATCTGCATGGACTGCTGGACATACACAGCGCCCGCAGCATCCGCCGTAAGGCCCTCGGGATTTGCGCACATGCACATCATTGCGGTGGCCGTGCAGATGAGCAGCGTGTCGATAAACACGGACAGCATCTGTACAAGTCCCTGCTTTACGGGGTGGGATACGTCGGCAGCAGCAGCCGCATTGGGAGCCGAGCCCATACCGGCCTCGTTCGAGTAAAGGCCGCGCTTTATGCCCCACATCATGCAGGAGCCTGCAAAGCCGCCGAATATGGCCTTGAAGTCAAAGGCGGATACAAATATGTTTTTAAGAACGAGGGGCAGATTGCTTATGTTCATGATAACGACGATAAGCGATACGATGATGTACAGAAGTCCCATGACCGGAACGAGCACACCCGTTATATTCGTAAGGCGCTTGCCGCCGCCGAGCACGCAGGCCGCGAACAGCACGGCAAGGATAGCGCCGATGACTATCGGGGTCGTCGAGGCATCATAGAAGCCGAAGGTCTTGAAGGTGTCCTGAGTGTTGAAGGAGGCGAGCATATTATAGCCAACGACGTAGGTCAGGATCAGGATAACGGAAAAGATAACGCCGAGCCAGCGCTGCCGGAGCGCATCCTGCATATAGTAGGACGGGCCGCCGTAGTAGCTGCCGTCCTGATCGCGGTGCTTGTATATCTGCGCAAGCGTTGATTCGATAAAGGCCGACGCTCCGCCGAGTATGGCGGTTATCCACATCCAGAAGATAGCTCCGAAGCCGCCGGTGCATATTGCCGTTGAAACGCCGATTATATTGCCGGTACCGACGCGGGAGGCTGTGGATACCATCAGTGCGCCGAAGGAGGATACGGCATTTTCATCCTTGGGCTTTTCACTGACGACCTTTATTGACTCGCCGAACAGACGAATCTGCAAAAGTCCTGTGCGGAAGGTGAAGTAAAGTCCTGCCGCAACGAGGAACAGCGGCACGATGTACGGCTGATAAAGAAAGCCGCTTATGGCGTTTATAACGCCGTGGATCGCTTCGATCATGTTTAGTGTCTCTCCAATCTGTGCTTTGTTAAAAATTTGCGATGTTTACATTATAGACACATTCATGTGCAATTGCAAGCCTTTCGTGCCCCAATTCGGTCTCTTCTGCACAAATACATGTGCAATTACCTATATCCCTTGTTATTTTGCGGGCTTGATGATATAATCAAAGCTCAAAAATAATCGGCAAGGGAGCGTTATTAACATGGAGCTGCCGGCAAAAAAGCTTAATATATATTATGCGCTCCTGCAGGCGGTCTACTGGATAACGAGCGCCGTTGTCTTTTGCTTTACGACCGTATATCTGCAATTTCGCGGCTACTCAAATTACGAGATAGGCATAGTGTTCGCCGCCGGAAACATATGCGGCTTTGCCGCGCAGACGCTCGTTTCCGGGTATGTTGACAGGCACAGGCGGCGCAATCTTCTGACATGCATACGCATGGCGGCGGCACTTGAGCTGCTGCTGATGGCAGCCGTGTACCTGCTGCCCGACGGCGGCATAGCGCTCATCGGAGCATATGCGCTCATCATTGCGGCAAACACGCTTTTGAATCCCCTGTGCATCTCGCTGAGCTTCCATATTGAAAGCTGGGGCTGCGGCATAAGCTTCAGCCGTGCGAGGGCTCTCGGCTCGCTGACCTTTGCACTGTGCAGCGTCGTGCTCGGCATATTCGTGCAGCGCGTAAGCGAAAACGCAGTGCCGTCGGCGCTTATCCTGTTCTCGGCGCTGATGGGGCTCATAACGCTGCTGTTTATTCCATGCGACAGAGCGCAGCGCAGTGCATCTCCCTCCGGCAGCGAGCCGGAAACAGCCGCAGTTTCGGGCAGCTTAATTGAATTTTGGCGCGAGAACAGGCGCTTTCTGCTGTTTCTTCTCGGCACGGCGACACTGTATTTCACTCACGCTTTGATCGGCAACTTCATGATAGAGTTTATCCGCAATATCGGCGGCGGCAGCGAGGATATGGGCAATGTGCTCGCCTTCATGACGGTCATGGAGTTTCCCGTGATGCTGCTGTTTTCGCGCCTGACGCAGCGCTTTAAATGCTCCACCCTGCTGCGCTTTGCAGTAATCATGTTCACGGTCAAGGAGCTTATGATATACCTTGCGCCGAGCATACCCGCGCTGTATGCCGCCGAAGCGTTGCAGGCGTTTTCCTTTGCGCTGTTCGTCCCCGCGTCGGTGAGATATGTTGACGAGGTCATAGCAAAGCACAACGCCGTCAAAGGTCAGGCCTTTGTCACGGCAATGATAACCCTCGGCAGCATATTTGCAAGCTACATAGGCGGTCTGCTGCTGGACACCTCAAC
>CAVDFD010000138.1:0-4723 GCA_963608145.1 Bacteroidaceae bacterium
CATTTATATCTGTATGGTCATTATACAGATAAGTATGTCTTATGGCAAGCATTTTAATATATTTGTTCATAAATTCAAAGTTAATATTATAACAGAATAAAACACTTCTCTTTTGAGCACCCTATTCAGAGGCAAACTGTTGTAGGATATTAGCTTGGATTTGTTAGTTTTTGGACGTGAATATGTCAGAAAGCCGAAAAGGATTAACATTCCTCTTTTTGTGTTGACACACTGTTGCAGTCATGTTATTATTTTCACATCAAGAGGATCAAGTTTAAAGCAAATTCGATCCTCGCAGCAGTTACAGAAATGTGACAGTTTAATTCATATCATCCCACAATGTACGAACTGTTATGTAACACATTATTTTTTGAAAAGGAGCCTGAAGAAAATGTTCAAGTTCACAGAAGAGCAGATCATGATCCGCGACATGGTAAGAGAGTTCACCAAAAACGAGGTCGAGCCTCGTGACAAGTGGATGGACGAAAACGGTTTTGACTGGGGCATTCACAAGAAGCTGTGCGAAGCAGGCCTGATGGGTATTCACCTCCCCGAGCAGTACGGCGGCGGCGGCGGTGACGCAGTCATGAGCGAGATCGTCATCAACGAGATAGCAAAGGGCAGCGCTTCTGTCGCTCTGTTCCTTGACGCTGACTGGCTGGCAGCCGACATGATCTATGTACACGGCACCGAGGAGCAGAAGAATCATTACCTCCCCCTCGCAGCCGAGGGCAAGATCTTTGCATTCGGCCTGACCGAATCCAACGCAGGCTCGGACGCTGCGGCTATCAAATCCGTTGCGGCAAAGCAGGCTGACGGCAGCTACGTTCTCAACGGCGGCAAGGCATGGATCACCAACTCCGGCGTTGCAGACTACTACCTGATCATGGCCAAGACCGATCCCGAGGCAGGCGCAAAGGGCATCAGCGTTTTCATCGTCCCCAAGGACGCAGAGGGTCTGACCGTCGGTAAGTTCGAGCACAAGATGGGCATGTGCGGCAGCGCGACCTGCGAGCTGAGCTTCGACAACATCAAGCTTCCCGCAGACGCACTTGTCGGCAAGGAAGGCGCAGGCTTCAAGATCGCAATGATGGCTCTTGACGGTGCGCGTATCTCCATCGGCGCTATCGCTTCCGGCCTTGCACAGCATGCAATGGAGGTCGCAAAGAACTATGCAAACGAGCGCGTCACCTTCGGCAAGCCCATCGCAAAGTATCAGGGCGTAGCATTCAAGTTCGCAGACATGGCCGCAAAGATCCGTGCAATGGATCTGATGGTATGGGATACCGCTCAGATGAAGAGCGAGGGTCAGCGTCACACCGTCGAGGCTGCAATGCTCAAGCTCATGAGCTCCAAGTGGTGCTGCGAGATCTGCGACGAGTGCATCCAGGTTCTCGGCGGCAACGGCTACAGCCGTGAGTTCCATGTCGAGCGCTTCTACCGCGACGCAAAGCTGCTTGAGATCGGCGAGGGCACCAGCGAGATCCAGCGCATGGTCATCAGCGGCGCAGTTCTTGCAAAATAATTAAGTAATTAAGCAATTTCGGAGAGATTGAAATGAAGATATTAGTTTTTGTAAAGCAGGTTCCCGATACGGACGACGTTAAGCTCGATCCCAAAACCGGCAACCTCAAGCGCGAGGGCGTGCAGAGCATGATAAACCCCCTCGACGCAAATGCCGTTGAAGCGGCGATACAGCTCAAGGAAAAGTACGGCGCTACCGTAGCTGCCATAAGCATGGGTCCTCCGCAGGCTGAGGACGTGCTGAAAAAGGCTCTTGCTCTCGGCTGCGACGAGGCCTACCTCCTGTCAGACCGTGCATTCGGCGGCGCTGATACACTTGCAACCGCTTATACTCTGGCAAAGGCCGCAGAGAAGATCGGCGACTACGACCTGCTGCTGTTTGGCCGCCATGCAGTTGACGGCGATACGGCTCAGACCGGTCCCGCTGCCGCAGCTTACCTCAACATTCCGCAGATCACCCTCGCAACGAGCATCGACGTTCAGGACGGCTGGGTAGTTTGCGACCGCAATCTTGAGGACTGCACTCAGCGCGTAAGAGCAAAGCTTCCCGCTCTGGTCACCGTATGCGGCGAGATAAACACCCCGCGCTACGCAACTCCCATAAACATCATGAAGGCGCTCAAGAAGCCCAGAACCGTATGGAACGCCGAGGCTCTTGAGGCCGACACCACCCGCACCGGTATTCCCGGCTCCCCCTCCTCCACCAAGAAGGTATTCGAGCCGCCCAAGCGCAATACCGACACCAAGTACTTTGAAGGCTCTGCCGAGGAAATGGCAGTTCAGTTCGTTGATATGCTCGCAAGCGAGCATCTTATCTGAGGAGGTGCTGACATGGCAAAAGAAGATTACAAAGGCATATGGATATTTGCCGAGCAGCAGAACGGCGTTCTCAACCCCGTAACCCTTGAGCTTCTGGCAAAGGCACAGGAGCTGAAGGCTCACAACGGCGAGGACATTTACGCGATCCTCCTTGGCAGCGGCGTTAAGGCTCTGGCCTCCACGCTCATAGCCCACGGCGCAGACAAGGTCATCGTCGCAGAGGATGCAGCGCTTGAAAGCTACAGCGCCCGCCCCTATCAGCAGGCTATGACTCAGCTTGCCGAAAAATACAAGCCCTCCATCATTCTCTACGGTGCAACAAGCCTTGGCCGCGACTTCGCTCCCCGCGTGATGGTCTCTCTCAAGACCGGCCTCACCGCCGACGCGATAGACCTCGGCTACGACGAGGACAACGTATTCTATCAGACCACACCCGCATACGGCGGCAGCATTCTGGCACACATCGTCATTCTCGAGTGCCGTCCGCAGATGGCAACCGTGCGTCCGAAGATGTTCGTTCCTCTCGAGCCCGACGAGAATCGCCAGGGCGAGGTCATCTGCGAGAGCGTCAGCGTCTGCACAGAGGACTGCTACGAGGTTCTCGAGGTAACCCAGAAGGTCTCCGACCGCGAGCCCATCGACAAGGCAGAGCTGCTTGTCTGCGGCGGACGCGGCATAAAGAGCGAGGACGACCTCAAGATGCTCGGCGAGCTGGCAGAGCTTCTCGGCGGTCAGGTCGCTGCTTCAAGGCCGCTGGTCGATAACGGCTGGCTGCCGCATGAGGAGCAGATCGGTCAGTCCGGCGCTACCGTAAAGCCCGACCACATCATCAACATTGCCATCTCCGGCTCTGTTCAGTATCAGGTCGGCATGCAGAATTCAAAGTGCATCATCAGCATCAACCACACAAGCGGCGTTCCTATATTCGATATTTCCCACTACGGCGCTGTGGCAGATTACCGCAGCCTCGTTCCGGCAATAATCGAAGAGATAAAGAAAAGAAAGTAAAGCCTGCTTTTAAAATTATCTGAAAAGGAGCTAATTAAAATGAGCGAACGTAAATCTCTTATTCCCGGATACGGTCCTTTCGCAGGAATGCGTGTTATTGACACCGGCTCTCTTATCGCAATGCCCTACGCAGCAACTCTGCTCGCAGACTTCGGCGCAGAGGTCATCCACATCGAGCGCCCCGGTGTAGGCGATACGCTCCGTGTTCTCGCTCCCTTTGCAAAGGAAGACGACAAGGTCGTCAGCACCTCCTGGGCACAGGACGGACGCAACAAGCTCTCCCTCTCTCTTGAGCTCAACCTCAAGCACCCCGAGGTCAAGGAGCTGTTCTACGGCCTTATCAAGGAAGCCGACGTGTTCATGGAGAACATGGTCTGGCTCGAAAAGCTCGGCATCCGTGACGAGGATCTGCTCGAGGTCAACCCCCGTCTGATCATTGCTCACATCAGCGGCTACGGCAACCCCGCCTTCGGCGGCCTGCCCGAGTACTGCGACAGAGCTTCCTACGACATGATCGGTCAGGCCTTCTCCGGCTGGATGGGTCTCAACGGCGAAAAGGACGGCGACCCCGTCGTCGGCAAGCCCTGGCTCAACGACTTCACCTCCGCATACGCAGCCGTATTCGGCGTGCTGGCAGCATATATAAACGTCCTCAAGACCGGCAAAGGTCAGGTCGTTGACGTTGCACAGTTCGAGGTTCAGGCAAGCTACTGCTGCGACCTGTACACCTCCTACACCATGGCAGGCCGTCAGAACGGCCGCTCGGGCAACAAGTCCGCAGCATTCCAGCCATACGGTCTGTTCAAGTCCAAGGACGGCTACGACGTAGCAGTCGGCGCATTCGGCCCCGGCGTCTACAAGAGAGCTATTCAGGCCCTCGGCTTTGACCTTGAGTACTTCAACTACAAGGATTGCTCCTCCGGCATCGAGGCTGTTGCCTCCGAAAAGGGCCGCGAGCTCGACGCAAAGGTCATCGAGTGGTGCGCAGCTCACACCGCACAGGAGATCGAGGACGCAATGGCAAAGTTCAAGGTTCCCTGCAGCCGCGTAATGGGCGCAAAGGACTGCCTGGAGAATCCTCACTATCAGAGCCGCGGAGACTTCATCGAATACCACGATCAGACCCTCGACAAGGACATCACCGCCTTCGGCATCGTCCCCAAGCTGTCCGGCACTCCCGGTCAGGTATGGCGCGGCGCTCCGAAGCTCGGTCAGGACACCGAAGATATTCTCAAGGGTATTCTGGGCTACGACGACGCTAAGATAGCCGATCTCAAGGAAAAGAAGCTCATCTAATAAAGCTTATTCTCATTATCCTCTTCCCCCATATATTCCGGAAGTCCGGTATTCAGATGCGCCGGACTTCCGGAGC
>CAVDFD010000139.1:0-4591 GCA_963608145.1 Bacteroidaceae bacterium
TCAATGTCGAAATTGCCGTCGAGGAGCTTATCGAGAAGCTCCTTGAGCTGCTGTGCATCAAGCTTTTCGAGAAGCTTCTGGAGAGTTTCGCTGTCCAGACCCTTGAGGAGCTCATCAATGTTCACATCGCCGAGCAGACCCTTGAGAGTTTCAAGCAGCTTGTCCGTGTCGATACCGCCGAACAGATCCTCAAAATTCTTGTCGCCCATGAGCTTGTCCAGCAGCTCCTGAAGCGAGCCCTCGGGGATCAGGTTTTTGAGATCGTCGAGAGTGCCGTCCTTGAGATATTTCTCAAGCAGCGCCTGAAGCTTCTCTGCGGAGATGCCGCCGCTGAAAAATCCGTCGAGCTCATCGTCGCCGACGAACAGCTTGAGAAGCTCTGAGAGAACGTCGGAGTTGATGCTGCCGTCCTCTTTGTTGAGCAGGCTCTTGAGCATATCCATCAGTGCCTGAGAGTCCTTGATGCCGAGCTCGTCGAGGATATCCTGGAAGGTATCGCTGTCGAGCTTCGGGAGAACGTTCATAAGACCGTCCAGATCATCGCTCTCAAGAAGAGCCTTTACCTTGTCGATCAGGGTCTTTATATCGACCGTTTCGCCCACGGACATATTCGGATCGACTTCGGTTGCGGTGTCCGCGGTATTGTCTGCAATGGCGTAAACAGGCAGCAGCGTAAACACGAGCGCCAGCGCCATTACCAAGCTGATAATACGATTTTTCATATTATTCCTCCTTGCTCCTTTGACACTGAGTTATAGTGTCAATATGTCAACAAACATTATACAGAATTATTACAGCGCTTGCAACGCTATTCAAACAAAAAGTTTAAAAACGGCAAATTGACCAGTTATGCGTGAAAATAATTGTGCATAATTTGTGCTGTCGGTATTATTGTACTATTAAATGCGTGTCGTTTTCCGACGAAACTCGGACGGAACGTCGTAAAGCGTTTCGTGCTCGCTTATTGCGACGCTGCGCAGGTCGAAGCTGCCGCCGGTCAGACACCATTCGTAAGCCGCGCCGATGGCTATGCGGATGCCGAGAGCAACGATGTCCTCGGGTCTGTTTTTGTTGCGGATAAGTCCCTGACGCTGGCAGTTTGCTATGAGCGCGGCGAACCATTCGTTGAAGGAATTGTACAGCTCGAAAAGTCCCACGGGCTTCTGCAGCTCCAGAGAGAGCAGCGTCCCCGTGAGCTCGGGGCCGAAGTCCATGGCGAGACTGAGATAGCGGTCATACAGCGTCCAGATGCGGTCAAGATCGTTTTTTGCGCTCAGAAGCTCGGTGAGCATCGACTGCTGATCGCCCTTTAGACTGCGCATGACGTGGGTTATGATCTCGTCCTTGCCGGAAAAAATGCTGTAGAACGACGAGCGGGGGACATTGGCCGCACGGCAAATATCGCTGACGGAAACAGCGGAATAGCCCTCTGATTTGAAAAGCTCCAGCGCGGCTGCAACTATGGCATCGGTGTTTTTTGAGCTTGAAACGGACATTTGCACAGCCCTCCTACATGTGTCCAAGTATATTATACACATTAACACCAAATGTCGCGCTTGTCAAACAGATATCGCATTCAGTTGTCAGAAACAGGGGCGCAAAATTAGGGAAAACATAGAATTATCGCCGACTCCTTGACTTGTGCAGATCGTGATTTTATTATCTAAATAGAATGAACAGAATAATAAAATTTGTACAAAAAAGGAGAGAAGGGCAATGAGCTATGAAATGCTGCTGTCGCCGATGAAGATCGGCACGATGACAGTGAAAAACCGCACGGTCATGACCGCTGCGGAGTTCAGCCTCGGGCAGACCGACGGCACGCCGACCGAGAAGCTGATGGACTATTACGAGGAGCGCGCCATAGGCGGCGTTGGTATGATAACGCCCGGCATCTGCCGAGTAAACGACATGGGCGCTGCATCGACCTTTACGCAGCTGGCGATGAGTCACGACTATCACATCGCACCCATGCACGAGTTTGCCGAGCGTCTGCACCGCCACGGCGCGAAGCTGTGCATCCAGCTGCATCATCCGGGGCGGCAGGGCTATTCGAGCTCGACAAATTCGCTGCCTCTGCTCATTCCGATAGTCAAGCGCTTTCCCAAGGTGCTCGATGTGCTGTTTAAATGCACGCCGTTTCTGCTCGGAATGGAGGAGAGGGGCATCATCTGGTCGGTGCAGGCACCGTCAAAGGGCGAGCTTGCAAACCACGGTGCAACGCGCATCCACGCAATGAGCCGCAGAGAGGTCAAAAAGCTTATCGGCGACTACATAAACGCCGCCGAACGCTGCAAAAAGGCCGGTGTTGACGCTGTGGAGCTGCACGGCGGTCACGGCTACATGATCCAGCAGTTTTTATCGCCAAATACAAATAAGCGTACCGACGAATACGGCGGAAGCTTTGAAAACCGCATGAGATTCGTCGCCGAGATAATCGACGGCATCCGCGCCCGCTGCGGCAGGGATTATCCGCTCATCGTCCGCCTGACTGCCGACGAGATGTACGACAGGATAGGTAAGCCCGGCAAGGGCTATGACATTGAAACGGGCAAGCGCATAGCCATGCGTCTCGAGGAACTCGGCGTTGACGCGATAAACGTAACGAGCGCCTGCTACGATGCGTACAACTACTGGCTTGAGCCGACGAGCTTTGAGCAGGGCTGGAGAAAGCATCTCGCAAAAGAAATCAAAAGCGTCGTGAGCATTCCCGTTATTGCGGCAAACGTCATCCGCACTCCCGAGCAGGCAGAGCGTCAGCTTCAGGAGGGATATCAGGACTTTGTCGCCTCGGCGCGAACCTTTATATGCGATCCGCATTGGGTCAAAAAAGCCGCCGAGGGCAGGGAAAACGAGATAAGGCGCTGCATCGGCTGCCTCAACTGCATCCGCTCGTTCATGACAAACGCCAAGGTCGGCAAGCAGGGCGAATGTGCCCTGAATATGTCCGTCGGCAGGGAGAAGGCGTATTTTAACGCCCCGCGTGACGGCGAGGGCAGAAAGGTCATTGTCATCGGTGCAGGCCCTGCCGGACTCACCGCCGCGCAGACGCTCGCACGCCGCGGCTTTGAGGTGACGGTTTATGAAAAGTCTGAAAAGCCCGGCGGTCAGGTACTGTCCGCGGCCTCCTGCCACCTGAAGGATAAGCTGCGCTGGTGCATCGAGGATCTTATGACCAACGCGCAGCGCGACGGAGCGAGGATAAGGCTCGGCATGGAGCTGAGCGCACGGCAGATAGCCGACGAAAAGCCCTATGCCGTCGTCGTCGCAACGGGCGGCGCTCCGCTGCGCCCGAGAAGCATTTCGGGCATCGACGGAGATAACGTCTGCCTTGCGACGGATATCATAAACGGCGAAAAGAGGATAGAAAACAAGCGTGTCGTTGTCGTGGGCTCGGGCATAACCGGCCTTGAGGTCACGGAGTTTCTGAACGACTCCGGCTGCGAGGTGACGGTGATCGAAATGGCAGCCGAGATAGCGCCCGGGGCATGGTTCCAGCTCGTTGACGATGAGCTTGAGCGCATAAGACCCTTCGGAACGCGCTTTATGACCTCGACGAAGCTTGTCGGAATAGAGCGGGGCAGGGTGCTCACCGAGGATGCGAAAACAGGGCAGCGCGGCAGCATTTCAGCCGACGCGGTAGTCCTCTCGCTCGGCGTAAGACCCGTGAACGGCCTTGTGAGCGAGCTCAGAGAGCTCGGCGTTAACGCCGTCGCAGCCGGAGACGCGGAAAAGAGCGGCACGATAGCCGATGCGTGTCACGGCGCGTTCGATGCGGCAATGAATATAAAGTAAGGAGAAGCAGAGATGATAGAAAACAAAAAGATCGTACTGACCGGCGCGTCGAGCGGCATAGGGCTCGAGGTGCTCAAGCTGCTTGCCAAGGGCAAGGGAAACGTCATCATCGCCGTGTCGCGCCATGCCGAGCAGCGCCTGTTCGACTTCGGCCCGAACGTCATTGCAAAGAACATAGATTGCAGCACCAAGGAGGGGATCGACAAGCTCTTTGACTTTGCCGAGGGCGCACTCGGCAAGATAGATATCTTCTATGCCAACGCGGGCTTCCCCTATTTCGAGGCATATGACTACGCCGACTGGGACAGGGTAAAGAAGATGTTCGACACCAACACCCTTTCACCGATATATACATATTCAAAATATCTGCACCACTTAAACGGCAGGGAAGGGCATCTGGCCTTCACCATCAGCGCCATCGGCCAGATGGCAATGCCGGGCTACGCGATCTACAGCGCGTCGAAGTTCGGGCTTCAGGGCTTCCAGCAGGCCATACGCCTCGAAAAGCCGGCCAACATGAAGTTTACCTGCCTTTACCCCGTCGCAACGGACACGAACTTCTTCAAGGTCGCAGCCGACGGCAAGGAGTTTGAAAAGCCCTTCCCCGTGCAGAGCCCGACGACGGTCGCAAAAAAGATGGTGCGCGGCCTCGAAACGGGGAAGAAAACCGTGTCGCCCTGCGCGCTTTTCGCCCTCAGCAAGGCGCTTATGACCGTGTTCCCGTTCGTGCGCACGATCTATTGGGAGCTTGAGCTGCAAAAGCTCAAGAGATTTTTGAAGAAAACAAGAGGATAAA
>CAVDFD010000140.1:0-4590 GCA_963608145.1 Bacteroidaceae bacterium
ATTACTGCCTTTGTGTAGGTCGAGCCTACGTCACAACCGCCAAAATATTTCATTAGTGTTGCCTCCCAATTAATATCAATAAATAATTAATTAACTATGTGAATCCGTTGTTATGCCAACTCTCCGTTTATGGAGAGTTGGCATTTTGATTTTCTGTTTTTTACTTGACTTCGTCGTACTTGAAGTCGGGGTACTTATCCATATCGTACGGGGTCTTGAGCATATCCTTGCGCTCCATGTTGTCATAGTGATTCTTCAGGAACGGCTCAACTACGTTAAACAGGAACTTACCGTCGAGGTCAAAGAAGAATACCGCGAACAGGGCAGTATATGTGACCGCGCCAAGGCCAAGTGCTCTTTTAACAAACTTTTTCATATTCTCTGCTCCTCCCTATTACCAAGTCATGTCGTCGTCGAGCTCGAGGAGAGAAGGATCCAGAGGCTCTTCGTGCATAACGGTGCTCATGTAATCGTTGATGAGGCGGCGGATCTCAGCACGGGAGACAGTGCGGCTGTCGGGCAGTGCGTGAGGGATCCAGAACGCAGGAATGTTTCTGTCACGGAACTCATCCTCGAACAGGCCGTGTACGCCCTGCATGCCCTTGCACTGGAGCTGGTCGTACATTGCGACCATGTCGCAGTTGAAGCGCTCCATGTAATCCCACAGCTCGAAGATGTGGTGCATGCCGCCGACTGCCATACGGCGCATCGGAGCCCACATATGATACTGTGCGACATCGTCGAGCATATTCTCGTAGCTGTCGGTGCGGATGGTCATGTCGAACATGAGAGAGTCCATGTTGATGACGACATTCAGACCCCAGGTGTTGTATGCCCAGGTGCACCAGTTGGAGTAGTACAGAGGTGCGCAGGACCATGCAATGACTCTGTGGCGGGTGTTGGGGAAGGTGTTGATCTTATTGCGGACGCACTTCTCGAGGATCGGGCGAACCTTTGCGTCAACCTCGTGCCAGATGGGCAGATCGCCGAACTGCGAGGAGTAGATGCGGTACAGTGCCTGTGCAACGCCGTTGATGGGGTAAGAGTTGGTCTTTGCTGCGGCCTCCCACTTCTCCCACTCGAACTTCATGATCTCGTTCTGGCGCTCGATGCACTCGTACATGAGGTCGAGGTTCATGGGAACGCCGGTCTGATCCTCGATGAACTTCCAGCACTTCTCGATATCCTTCTTTACGAAGTCCTTTGCAAGGGGATCGTCGAAGAGCATGGGCATCTGCAGAGCATACAGAGGCTTGTTGGCAAACCAGTCCTGAAGGATGGCGGTGCCGACGGAGCCGTCGCAGGCCTCGTTGCAGGTGATGACGAACGGGCTGTAGTCGGGGATATCATCCAGAACATACAGGCCGGCCTCAGCCTGACACATCGGGCAGGGGTCACCGGGCAGGCCGATGGACTGGACTGCGTCGATGTAGTTGTGAACGGTGTGGCTGTTAACGTGGCAGGTGACGAAGTACGGGATCATTTCCAGAGAAATTGCCTTGAACTTGTCGCTCCAGCCGTAGAACATGCCGCCCCATGTGGTTTCCTTCATGGACATGGTGTGATACCATGCATCGTTCTTCTTGCCGCCGTGCAGCTTGGTGTCGGCCACGAACATACCCATGAACTGATAGATGGTCGCGTTGGTCATTGCGCGGTAGTGCCAGGGTGACGCACGCAGAGCCTCGCCGCGCAGGCCTTCCATGCCGCGGTCGAACCAGTGCATAACGGTTATATAGGTCTGGCCTACCCAGCGGTAGCGCCATACGCCCTTGACCGCGGTGATAAGTCCGCCGTACTTCATAACGTCCATGGCCACGTGCAGGTAGTTGTACAGCCAGACATTATGGAAGTAATAGAATGTATCCTTTACGCCGCGCCATTCTCTGTGCTTGTAAAGGCCGGTCTTCGGGAGGTAGAGATCGCCGAGGCGGCGTCCGCCTTCTTCAGCGGTATGGGGCTTGCCATACCAGAAATCTTTAACTGCTTTCTTAAAATCCATCTTACTTGCCCTCCTGAATCTTCTTGATCTCGACAGATTCAACGAATGCCTGGAAGCGGGTACGGAGCTGGCCGGACGCGGTGTTTATGTACTCCTTCTCGATCGAGCATACGGGGATGCCGAAGTCGCGCTTCATAACGATCGTGTCGATGACACGCTCATAGCTCCAGTACTCGCAGAACTTGTTGGAGCAAACGATAAGACCGTCTGCATTGTACTCCTTGACGAGGTCTGCCAGGCGCTGCTTTCTTGCGCGCATTTCGTCCTGCGGCATGAAGCGCGGGCAGTTGGAGGTCTTGAGGTAGTGCTTTGCGATAGCATAGAGGGGCTTTTCGCCCTTTTCCACTACGATGGGCTGGCGGGATTCGACAGCGCCGTAGCAGTAACGGTCACATACGACCTCTGCGCCGCAGCTCTCGATAAGCTGGGTGAAGTCGGGATCGTCATTCTCGGAGCCTGCGAGCACGACCTTGCAGCGGAACGGCCACTTCTCGTCGGGCTTGCGGGTCTTCATTTCCTTCGCGGTCTCGCGCAGGTAGGGCAGGATGAGGTACTTCGGGCATACCAGCGATACGAGCTGGATGACGTGGAACTCATAGCCGGTGATGGTCGGGTTCTCAAGCTTACGGTAGTCGCCGATCTCGTTTATGAGCTTGCAGACCTCGTTGTGCAGCTTGATGGCTTCCTTGAGAGCCTTGTCGGAAACGTCGATTCCGAGGTTCTCGTGCAGCGGAGTGAGGACGTGAGCATTCAGCTGGGCTGCGAAGTACTCATAGTCGGCCTCGGTGTTTTTGTAGGGAACGTCGGTGAACTCGCAGAAGAACTTATCGTTCTTGATGACGTCCATGTCCTTTACGGAGTCGAGGTGCTTGGGCTTGATGTGCTCCTGGAAGCGGCAGGTGACGGTGCAGGTCTCGGTCGCCATCTGTGCGTCGAGGAAGTTGAAGCCGCCTTCGAGTGCGCGCTCGAAAAGGCTTCTGCCATAGTGACATACGCGAGACGACATATAGTAGGTCGCTATGTCGGGTGATGAGCAGCGCGGTGCTCTCAGACGAACTGAGAAGCAGCCGTCCAGGTCGAGAAGCGTTTCAGGCATGAAGTAGCAGGTGTAGCCGATGGCATATTTGCCCTCAGCCTTTGCCTGCTGAACCAACTCGTTGTTGGCATCCTGAAGCAGGTTCTCAAAATAAATCAGGTGCTTAAGGTCTCTCACGGATAACCCCCCATAAAAAATATTTTGCTGAGTCCTTTTAAGGGTATATTTCACCCTTCTTCTAATTATCCATTGTAGCAAACTGTCATAATATTGTCAATTATTATTTGTCGGATAAATCAACTTTTAGTGCTTTTTTTGCCTTGTTTTTGTTATACATATCTGATTAACGTGTCTAAAACGTGAAATTAGTCAAGAAATTTTGAATTTTTTCTGAACACGCTGTGCAGCTGCCCTGTATCATATCGCTGCTGCCGCCGCCGCGCCCCGATAGCCCCGCGTTTATGCTTTTTGCCGCCCTGCGCAGATCGACGCTGCCGCTGCCGATGATGTAGCGATAGCCGTCCTCGTCGCTGCCGGAGAACACCGCCGCAACACCGGTGCATTTCTTCACCGCCTCGTTTACAAGCGCACGCAGCGCCGGCTCGTCCAGAACGCTGTCAAACAGACAGATGTTGCCCTCGCACGGCTCTATGGCCTCGGCCTTCACCGCGGCAAGTGCGCGGCACAGCTCCGCCGAGTGCGCCTTGAGCCTTTCGTTTTCGGACATGAGCCTGCGCACGGCGGCGGCGGTCTCGCTGCGCTTTGCCGACAGGAGGGTGGATATCTCCGTGTTGTTCGCGCTTACGACGACCTCGTTGTCGTAAGCGTCGAGGCCGCAGAGCATGGTTATGCGCACGCCCTCTCCGCCGCGTCTGCGGCGCTCGGCGCTGAGTATGCGCACGGTGCCGACCTCGGCTGTCGAGCTGACGTGCGGCGCGCAGCAGGCGCAGATATCGGTGTTTTCTATCTCGACGATGCGCACGTTTTCCGTGAGCTCGAGCTTGCTGCGGTACTCCAAGGTTTTGAGCACCTCCTCGGGCGGGAAGGTCGCTGTCACCTTATAGTTTGCGGCGACGGCGAGGTTTGCCTCGCGTTCGAGCTCGCAAAGCTGCTCCCATGTGAGCTCACCGTCGAAGTCGATCGTCACAACGTCGCTGCCCATGTGGAAGCCGACGTTGTTGTACCCGTATTTCTTATGCACGAGCCCCGATAAAATATGCTCGCCGGAGTGATTCTGCATCCTGCGGAAGCGCGTTTCCCAGTCTATCGCGCAGTCGTAAGTGCGTCCGGCCTCGAGCGGCTGGTTTACATAATGCAGAACCTCGCCGTTTTTCTCGTGCGTATCGAAAACGCGCACATCGCCTATCGTGCCGCTGTCGCCGAGCTGCCCGCCGCCCTCGGGGAAAAAGGCCGTGCGGTCGAGGGTGACGAGGAAGCGCTCGCCGCTCTGCTCGCAGGAGAGGACACGCGCCGTGAAGCTCCTCATGTGGCTGTCGATATAGTAAAGCTTTTCTGTCATTTTCATCGCTCCGTTTTGTTTTTTATGATAATA
>CAVDFD010000141.1:0-4543 GCA_963608145.1 Bacteroidaceae bacterium
GTGTCGCAGTTGCCGCAGACGGCGCGGCAGTTTCCGCGGGAGGCAAGCTCCATTATAAAGCGCAGCGTCTCAAGGCTCTGTCCGCCCTTTTCGAGAAAATCGCCGTCTATGATGAGCTCGTCGCTGTCGGAGAAATTTATTTTTTCAAGAAGCCCCTTGAAATAGGGCATGTTCGCGTGTATATCGGAAATTGCGATGATGCGCCGCCCCTGCGTGTCGAGCCGTTCCACGCGGGCGTTAACGTTCCACATTGACATTGTTATTCAAATCTCTTTTCCATGAGGTACAGCGGCGCAGCCGCGCCCGGCTCGCTGCCGAGCACACTGAAGCCGAGCCCCTCGTAAAATTTTATTGCCGCAGCGTTTTCCGACGAGACATGCAGCCGGAGCTTTTCTCTGCCGAGCATTTCGTAATTGGTTATCGCACGGCCAACAAGCTGCGTGCCGAGCCCCATGCCGCGCAGCTGCTCCTTTATGTACACAAGGCTCACCCAGCCGATAAGTGCGCCCTTTGAGCGCTCGGGGTCTGTTTCGATAATGCCGGCAAGCTCGCCGTCGGAGCGGAAGCCCTTGAGTATCGCACGCCCGTCTGCGGCAAAGTGGCGCTTTGCCGAGGCAAGGTAGGTCTCGGGATAAAAGTCCCTGAGATCGCCGTGCACGGCCTTCCATGACGCGGCGTAAAGCTCCGTGTACAGCTCCGGCTCGCGGTTCGGGTCGAGCGGCTCGTAGTAGAGATTGTTAGGGTCTGCTCCGCGTGTCTCCTTCTTCCACCAGCTCTGCCGCGCAAAGGTCGAAAGCTCCGGCGGCAGGTGGGAGTTGTCGTTGTAATACTCGACGGAGAACGCGCCGCCGTCGTATATGAGCTTGCTCACGGCGGTGTTGTCCCCGTGAGGAAGGCTCGGGATGTCGCGGCTTTTTACGTTCAGGATATACGCCAGAAGCGAGCGTATCGCCATGCCGTGGGACACCACGGCGACCGTTTTGCCCTCGTTTGCCTCAGCAATGTCTCTGACGGCGGAAACTATGCGCTCGGTGCACTCGGCGAAGGTCTCCGCCTTCGGAGCGCGCCACTTGTCCGGATCGTTGTTGAAATTGTCCATCTGCACGGGGTCAAATTTATACATATCGCCGAAGCTCATGCCCTCACATACGCCGAGGCTTATCTCCCTCAGGCGCGGCGTGAGCTGCATATCGAGCGCGTGGTACTTCGTTATCGCGCCCGCCGTCGTCACCGTGCGGCGCAGGTCGCTTGAATACAGCGCGTCGAGCGGAACGTCTTTGAACCTCTCAGCGAGGAAGGCTATCTGCCTGTGTCCGCGAGGTGTTATGAAGCTGTTGTGCTGACCCTGCACGATGCGGTAGAGGTTTCCCTCCGCCTCGGCGTGGCGTATCATGTATATCGTTGTCATTTGCCTTGACCTCAATTACTTAATAATATATAATGCTATATTATATTTATCTTTCCTCAATAAATCAAGTGGGGGCTAACGTGAGAGTTTTACATCTTATCTCCGGCGGAGACTCGGGCGGCGCAAAAACGCACGTTCTTTCGCTTCTGCGCGGACTGAACTGCTTTATCCATGCAGATCTTGTCTGCTATAAGGAGGCATCCTTTGCAAAGGAAGCGCGTGAAATGGGCATACCGACGCAGGTTTTCCCCGGAAGCTTCGATATAGGCCTGAAAAAAACACGCGAGGTCATAGAAAACGGAAATTACGACATTGTCCACTGCCACGGCAGCCGCGCAAACCTGACGGGCGCACTGCTCAAACGGCATTTTGATATCCCCTTTATCAGCACCGTCCACAGCGATTACAAGCTCGACTATCTTGGCCGTCCGCTGGCGGCCATGACCTACGGGCAGCTCAATAAAATGGCGCTGCGCAAAATGGATTACCGCGTCTGCGTTTCCGACAGCATGCGCCAGACGCTCATTGACCGCGGCTTTGACGCAAACAGGCTCATGACGATCTACAACGGTGTTGATTTTTCCCGCCCCGCGCCGGAGATAACGCGCAGCAAGTGGTTTTCCGAGATCGGCTGCAGCTTCCCCGATGACAGCATCGTCCTCGGCATAGCGGCGCGCTTTGACGCGGTAAAGGATGTTGCCACGACCGTGCGCGGCTTTGCCGGAGCTGCGAAGGAAAACGACAGGCTGCGGCTTCTCATCGCCGGCGACGGCAGAGAGCGCGAAATGCTCGAGGAGCTGTGCTCGGAGCTCGGCGTGCGCGATAAGGTCTTTTTCGCCGGCTGGATAAGCGACATGGACGGCTACTATGCAAGCGTTGATATAAACGCGATAAGCTCCCTGTCGGAGACCTTCCCCTACGCCGTGACGGAAGCCGCCCGCGCCGGAATACCGACCGTGGCCTCCCGCGTCGGCGGCCTGCCGAGGCTCATAATAAACGGCGAGACGGGCATGCTGTTCAAGCCGCAGGATCACGAGATGATGACGCGCTGCATCTTAGCCCTCGCAAATGACGAAAAGCTGCGCAAAAGGCTCGGACAGGCGGTATACGACAAGGCAAAGCGCGAGTTTTCCACCGAAAGCACCTGCCGGAGGCAGCTGAAGATATATAAAACCGTTATCGAGCGGCATAAGCAGCCGCGCTGCGGCGCGGTCATATGCGGCGCTTACGGCCATGGCAACGCCGGAGACGAGGCGCTTTTGACGGCTATCACCGCGCAGCTGCGGCAGCTCGACCCCGATATGCGCATCGTCGTCGTGTCGAAAAATGCGCGGCACACCAAGCGCACGCACGGGCTGAGCGCCATACGGCGCGATCAGGTCATAAAGCTGCGGCGCGAGCTGCGGCGCTCGAAGATATTCATAAGCGGCGGAGGCAGTCTTATTCAGGATGTCACGAGCCGCCGGAGCCTGTGGTTTTACCTGCACACGATATCGCTTGCCAAAAAATACGGCTGCAAGGTGCAGATGTACGGCTGCGGCATGGGACCGCTCAACTACGCCTACGACCGCCGGAGGGCGGCGAACACGATAAACCGCTGCGTCGATGCCATAACCCTGCGCGACCCCATGAGCCTTGAGCTCACGCGGGAGATCGGAGTGACGGTGCAGGAGGTGCTCGTCACGGGTGACCCGGTCTTGAGCCTGCGCGGCAGAAGCGACGCGGACGCAAAGCTTTTCATGCGCAGTCACGGCATCGACCCCAACGGCAGCTATGTCTGCCTCGGTCTGCGCAGCTGGCACGGCTTTGCCGAAAAAAGCGGCGAGATACGCGCAGCCCTGCAATACTGCCACGACAGATACGGGCTCACGCCGCTGTTCATGCCGATGAACTACGACCGCGATATCGCGCTCACAGAGCCCATAACACGCGGCATGGACGCGCCGTTTTTCGTTATGCCGAGGACAGAGGACGCGGAGCTTGAGATAGCGCTCGTGCGGCAGACGAAGCTCATGCTTGCAATGCGCCTGCACAGCCTCATGTACGCGGCCTGCGGCGGCGTGCCGTCGGTCGGACTGAGCTACGATCCCAAGGTCACCGGCTGCGCGGCATATCTCGGCATATCCAGCATTGATTTCGGTAAGGTCACGGCGCGCAGTCTCTGCGAAGCGATCGATACCGCGCTGTCTGAGAGCGGCGCGGACGAGCTCGGGCGGAGATTTGAATATATCAAAAACGCGGAAAAAATGAATATCGAGACCGCAAAGCGGCTACTCGGCGAATAAGGGGGAGAATATATGATAAGAGCGGCGGCACTCGTCTCCGGCGACGGAGCATTGCTACAGACGGTTCTTGATTCGATGTACTTCGGTGAGATCCCGAATTTTGAGCTCACCGCGGTCATATGCACGGAGTCTGACGCTTACGCGCTGCGCCGTGCGCGCAATTCCGGGGTGGAGGCCTTCGTGGTCGAGCCCTCGCTTTTCCCCACAAAGCTCAGCTACAGCATGGCAGTGTCAAACAAGCTGCGCGATATGGACATCGACCTTGTCATTCTCGCGGGCTACAACATGCCGCTGGGCGTTATATCAACGCAGTTCCGCAAGCGCATAATCGGCGTGTATCCCTCGCTGATACCGGCCTTCGTCAACTGCGACGAGGCTCCCGAGCGAGCTGCGCTCGAGCGCGGCTGCCGCGTCACCGGCGCGACGGCCTATTTCGCGGATATCGACGGGAACATCGGCGCAATAATCGCACAGCAGGCCGTGGAGATACTCCCCAACGACACGCCCGAGAGCCTCTCGCGCCGCATTCTCGAGGATGCGGAATGGAAGCTGCTGCCCAAGGCTATAATACTCTATTGCCAGAACCGGCTTGAGATCCACGGCGACAGAGTGATAATAAAAAGCGAATAAAACAGGAGGTTTTACTATGGAAATAACGATGAAAATAGAAGGCATGCAGTGCTCCCACTGCTCGTCCCGCGTCAAGGCCGCGCTCGAAAAGCTCGAGGGTGTTGCTTCCGCCGAGGTAAGCCACGAGAACGGCACCGCCGTGGTCCGCGGCGATAACCTTGATGTCGCAGCCCTCAAAACCGCAGTCGAGGATCAAGGTTTTTTGGTGGCGCTTTGAGGC
>CAVDFD010000142.1:0-4536 GCA_963608145.1 Bacteroidaceae bacterium
ATTTCAATCCACGCGCCCCGTGCGGGGCGCGACAGCAAAACTGCACAAAATTCATCGCGCAATTTTGTAATAACAGACAATAAGGGATGTTCACTGCTTACATTGCACCGTCTGTCATGGTGCTTTTGCAGAGGGAGCAGCATATCAGCCCGCGAAAACGCGGTGCGAAGCCCCCATGCTTTTTCTGTCCGCTTGGCCTTCGCACCAAGCGCCTAAATCATGAGCGTATCCTCCGGCATATATGTTTTCTTGCAGCCGAAGTGCTCGATCTTCTTTTCATACTGCCTGCCAAGATAGTAAAATCTGAGGCTGTCACGCTTGGGATCCATGAGCTTGCACAGCGTGTTTTGCAGACTGCGGCACTGCGCCGCATCCAGCAGGCACTCAAAAACGGAATTTTGAACTCTCTGTCCGTAATTGACGCACTGCTTAGCGATCTGTCTCAGGCGTTTTCGTCCGGCGGCATCCTCTGTATTCACGTCATAGGTGATCAATACAAGCATAGTCCCTCACTTCCATAAAAACGGCGGATAGTCGTCCAGATCTCCGCGCAGATACCTCGCCAGCAGCAGGCTTTGCACATAGGGCACCAGCCCCCACGGCAGCTTTTCCTCCAGGAACGGATGCTTGATCGTCTCGCGCTTGCGCTCCTGCCATTTCTGAATGAACAGCTTGCGCCCGCCGTCTGTCAGCAGCACGGTCCCGTTTTCTCTGAAGCTGAAATCCTCAGGCTTTATTATCCGGTTGTTGACCAGCGTCAGCACAAAGCGATCCGCAAAGCACGGGCGCAGCTCCTCCATCAGATCCAGCGCAAGTGACACCCGTCCCGGCCTGTCTCGATGCAGAAAGCCGACATAGGCATCCAGCCCTACGCTCTCCAATGCACCGGCACAATCGTGGGTCAGGAGGCTGTACGCAAAGGACAGCATCGCATTGAACGCATCCATCGGCGGTCTGCGGCTGCGCTCGCGGAAAAAGAAGGTCTCCTTCCCTTGCAGGATCATGTCGTCAAGGACGCTGAAATATGCAGTGGCAGCAGCTCCCTCCAAGCCCCGCAGACTATCCAGAGCCGTCTCCGCCGTTATAAGCGGCAGCAGCTCCTGTAATTGCCGCGATACCGCCGCGAAGCGTTCACCGTCGATCCTCAGGGCATGATCTCTGCGGGTACGTTCTATGCTCCAGCGGGCGTTATAGACCTTGCCAAGGATCATCATACGGGCGGTGCGGCAGCTTGCGGACGGATCATCCGCAACGCGGTACTGCGTTCTCCGCAGCAGCACATTACCGTGCAGCTGTCCTGAAACACGGGCAAGAAAGCGGCCTCTAGGTGTGCAGAAGGCCAATCCTATATCGCGTTGAGCGCAGGCACCCATCAGCGCAGGCGAGGCTCCCGAGTAAGAAAACGACACAATGCTTTGCAGCGTGTGGAGCGGATACCGTGCGATCGCCGCACCGTCCCGGTTGGCAACAACATTCTCGCCGTCGAGCGAGAGGTACACATCCTCCGACGTGACGAAAAGAGTATTGAGAAGCTGTCTCATAAGCCGTCCTCCTCCGCTGCGCGGCGCACATAAGCGGAAACGGAGCGCTCACGCAGAAGCGGCGGCAGGCACAGCTCCTTCAAGGAACAGGCATTGCAGGACTTGGACGGCCTGACCTTGGGCGTTCTTCCCTTTTCATACAGCTCGTGCATCTGAGCAAGCAGCGTCTGCACCTCCTGCCGTAATTCAGGGGTGAACGTGATCTCCGTCCGGCGGCGTATTTCGCCGTAATACAGCGCGCCTGCCGGTATCCCGCAGCATAGCATTTCCTCAAGGCACATGGCCTGAGCACAAAGCTGCAATGCGTCTGCCGTATCCTGCTTCGGCTTGCCCCGCTTATATTCCACGGGGTACGGCTGCCACAGACCCTGTCTGCCCCTGAGCGGTATGCCCGTGCCGCAGCGGTGAAATTCGAGCACATCGCAGGCTCCTGAAACGCCGAGGGTCGGGGAGAATATCCGCATATCCCGTGTTATGAGCAGCTCTGCCCTGCTTTCGCTGAGCTCATTATTGTGCGCCCGCTCATGGAGGATAGCACCGTCCGTTGTACGGTAATTCTCCGCCCACTGGTTTTCAACGTGGATCAGCGCCCACTGTCTGCGGCAGAACTTAAAATGCTGCAAGCCGGAGAGCTGCAAAAAGCTCTCCTCATTATAGATCACCCCTGCCGCGTGCAGGTAACACCGGCAGGCAGAGCGGTCTCATCCACCGTAACGCTGTAGTCATCATAGCTGCGCGGCACGGCTGCACCGTCTCTGCGCGTGACCTTGACCAGATCGAACAGCTTATGCGCCGGAGCGCAGCCGAGCTCGGTATCATGCCTGAACACTATCAGCTCGCGCACGGCCATTTTGCCGCGGGCGGCGGAACGGTCATTTTCAAACATATTCATGATCGCCGTCCACAGCAGGCTCAGGTCGTCCTCGGAAAAGCCGGTGGTCTTGCGGGCGAGATTGGCCGAAACATAGCCCTCGGCACGGTACAGCCCGTAGGGAACGATGTATTTGCGGCCCATTTCGGTGCCCTTCTTCTCCGCGTCTGCCTCGGTGGTGATGGCAACGCGGGTGATCGTTACCTCCTGCGGCATGATCGGGTCGATGCTGCGGGCAAAGCCCAGCTGCACGGGTCCGCGTACCTGTCCGCAATTGAGCGCTCCCTTGACAAAGGTGGTCATCACAGCGCCGAAGGTTCGGATATCGTAGAAATTGGCGCACATAAAATCGCGGAGCTTCTCGTCAAGCTGCTCGTCCTTCTTCTTGGCATCCTTGAGCTTGTCAGGGTCAACGCCGACATAGGCGCAGGCCTCCTTATCGCTGGTGTTCAGCGGCACGCCGTCCTTTATGTAGATGCGGTAGCCCTTTTCGCCCTCCTTAGCCGTCTCCACGAAGTTGCGGATCTTGCGCTTGAGGCAGACATCCGTCACTATACCGTAGCCCGTTTCCGGGTCAACGCGGGGCATGTTTCCGGCATCAGGGTCACCATTCGGATTTCCGTTTTCCACGTCGAACAGCACGACAAATTCATAGCGATTTTTGATAGGCTCAGTCATTTTTCGTTCTCCTCCTTTTTCGTGTAACGCTTCTGTGTCTGGTGATAGTAGCCAAGGTCGAAAGCGCCCTGCTGCGCCAGTGTCATACGGGCAGGATAGCTTTCGCCGAGGATGTTTTTCAGGGCGCTGACCTGCTTATCGAAGTAGATACGCTGGCCGTTTTCCAGCTTCCGCAGGTGCTTCTGGTACAGGTTGTTCAGTATCGGGAATATGCTGGCAGGCATGGCTGCGGCAGAGTTAAAATACTTATCCTTGATAGTCGCGTTGATACCGGGATTTGCCGCCTGCTGCGCCGCCTCGTAAATTGAGAATATGCGGCCTAATGTATAGGCGACATTGGTGCTTTCTTCATTCAGACTCACGGTCAAAACCTCCTTCGGGCAGTCTCTATGTGGATTTTTCAGGTAATACGCCTTCAATATTGAGGCTCGCCCCCATGTGATATTCCGCTCCGTGCGGATTCGGAGCATCACGGCCTCCAGCAGCGATGCGGGATACAGTCCGCCGGAGAAAACGGCGCGTGCAGTCGCTCCCGCCATCGCCGGAGGCGGCTCTTTGTCGCGGGAGTTGAGATTCACCGTCTCGCGCAGCAGCGCCCAGAGCGGCAGCATCTCATACCGTGAGCCCACGATTTTCAGACGCTCATAGTGGTCGTTGACGTTCTTCATCAGACTCCCGAAGCTGTCGCGCAGGAAGAAGCGCACGGACAGGCGCGCCGCGTTGGGTGCAAGACCCAAGATATAAAACGGCCTGTTCGGGTCTATGCCGAGCTCATCGCAGGGCTTTCCCTCCGCCAAGCGCTTGAGCACGGCTCGAAGGTCATTGTCGGAAAGTCCCTCTGGAGCCTCGCCGCCGAACAGAAAGGCCTGCGCATAATCCTGATATACCGGCTCTGCGCCCTCTGCCCAGCAGACGACTGTCGTATCGCCGATATGCTGCACATTGTTTTTGTCCGCAAGCAGATGGTTGAGCGCCGCCGTATATGCAAAGGCGGCCTGCTTTCCCACGGGTGCGTTGTAGTTCTGCTCGCGGCCATAGGAGCAGAACGCGGGAGAATTGAAGGAGACAAGCGCCGCGCCGCTCGACTGAGCGTTCCGCACGCCCTTTACGGACGGGTGCGTCGCGGCTATCTCGTCCTCCCGCCCCGTAACCAGGCACTGCATATGCAGCGCATCCGGATCATCGTCGCCGCAGTACCGCTGCCATGCCGTGCGGATGTCGGTGTCATTCTGCGGGTAATGGCCGTTCACACGGAGCACGAGGTTTGCACCTCCCATGATATCCTCACACTGCCCTGCCAGCGCCGGATGCTCCGCCGCCTGCTCAGGCTGCCATGTGTCGAAAAATGCGAGGATCGCCCTTGCAGCGGGCGAATCCACGCCGTCGAGTATCTCATGATGCAGCTGAGAGGCCGCCTGAAAGCACTTGCGGCTGCGCTCGGGCTTT
>CAVDFD010000143.1:0-4530 GCA_963608145.1 Bacteroidaceae bacterium
AGCCGCACGATTGTACATTAAAGCGCAAAAAACGCCGATCTGACGACCGGCGTTTTTATGTAAGCTTACTTGAGCGCTGCGGTGATGATGGACATCTGGTAGACCTCCTCTGCGTTGCAGCCGCGGGAGAGGTCGTTGATGGGAGCGTTCAGACCCTGAAGGATGGGGCCGTAGGCCGCGAAGCCGCCGAGACGTGCCGCGATCTTATAGCCGATGTTGCCGGACTGGATCTCGGGGAAGATGAAGGTGTTTGCATAGCCTGCGACGGGAGAGCCGGGGAACTTGAGCTGGCCGACAACGGGAGAAACGGCAGCGTCGAACTGCATCTCGCCGTCGATCTTGAGCTCGGGAGCGAGCTTCTTTGCTTCCTCGGTGGCGTTGCGGACGAGATCGACATTTGCGCCCTTGCCGCTGC
The DNA here is from genome assembly GCA_963608145.1 of Bacteroidaceae bacterium. Lineage (GTDB taxonomy): Bacteria > Bacillota > Clostridia > Oscillospirales > Oscillospiraceae > F23-B02. The sequence goes on from CAVDFD010000143.1 coordinate 416, forward strand.
CCTTTGTGGAGTAAGACAGCATTGCGACCTTCGGGTCGATGCCGAATACCTTTGCGGTCTCGGCAGTCGCAACGGCGACCTCTGCCAGCTTCTGAGCTGCTGTGAAGGTGACGTTGCCTTCCTTATCCACGTTGTCCTGATAGTCGATGTTTATCGCGCAGTCGCCCATTGCGAGGGTCTCGTCGCCGCGGATCATGATGAAGCAGGAGGACACGAGATGTGCGCCCTTCTTGGTCTTGACGAGCTGAAGTGCGGGGCGGACGGTATCGGCTGTGGAGTAGGTCGCACCGCCGAGCAAGCAGTCGGCAACGCCCATCTTGACGAGCATCGTGCCGAAGTAGTTGCCCTTTGCCAGAGATGCGCGGCACTCCTCGGGGCTCATCTTGCCCTTGCGCAGCGCTACCATCTCTTCGACCATTGCATCCATGCCCTCGTAGGTTGCAGGATCAAGGATCTCAAGACCATCAATGTCAAAGCCGCCCTTTGCGGCAGCCGCCTTGACCTCATCGACCTTGCCGACGAGGATCGGAGTCAGGAAGCCGTCCTTTTTCAGGCGTGCAGCCGACTCAAGGATACGGGCATCGCTGCCTTCGGTGTAGACGATCTTTCTCGGGTCGTTCTTGAGAACTTCAATAAGATTTTCAAACATTTTATTTTCCTCCATTAATTCGGCGTTTTTGCCGAAAAAAATTCTGAATAGCTGACCGGAGTCGAACTCCTGTCAGCTATAACACTTTATCACTACCGCAAAAATTTTTCAAGTATTTAGCCCGATTTCTATTTACAAACCGTATTTTCATATGTATAATATACAAACTGTAATCATTTTGGGGAGATAAATAAGAATAATGTATGAATACGACAAAAAGGACTTCGCGCAGATACTTTCCGAGCTGCGCCGCTCGGCGCGGCTGAGCCAGCGCAAGGTAGCCGCCGATCTCGGCATAAGTCAGGCGCTTTTGAGCCACTACGAAAACGGTGCGCGTGAACCTGGGCTCAGCTTCGTGTGCCGTGTCTGCGATTATTATAATGTAACAGCCGATTATCTGCTTGGCCGTTCACCCAATCCCGACGGCGCTGACAGAGGTGCAGACATAGCGCGCGTTTTCGTCGCGGAAATGCGCAGCCTCGCAAACAAGACCGAGTCCGCTCTGGAGGAACTGACATGATACCGCAGGATCATATAAGAAACTTTTCGATAATAGCACACATAGACCACGGAAAGAGCACGCTCTCGGACAGGCTCATAGAGCTGTGCGGCGCTGTTGAGGAGCGCATAATGGAGGATCAGATCCTCGACAACATGGAGCTTGAGCGCGAACGCGGCATCACGATAAAGGCCCGCGCCGTCGGCCTCAACTACAAGGCCAAGGACGGTCAGACATATGTATTGAACCTCATCGACACCCCGGGGCACGTTGACTTCAACTACGAGGTCAGCCGTTCGCTGGCCGCCTGCGAGGGCGCGGTGCTTGTCGTTGACGCATCGCAGGGCGTTGAGGCGCAGACGCTTGCAAACACCTATCTTGCGCTGGACGCGGAGCTTGAGATACTGCCCGTCATAAACAAGATCGACCTCCCTGCCGCCGATCCGCAGCGCGTAAAGCAGGAGATCGAGGACATAATCGGCATTCTGGCCATGGACGCGCCGGAGATCAGCGCGAAAAACGGCATAAACATCGAAGCGGTGCTTGACGATATAGTCGCAAATGTACCTGCTCCGACGGGCGACGTGAACGCGCCCTTAAAGGCGCTTATATTCGACAGCCAGTACGACAGCTACCGCGGCGTTATCGTTTTCATGCGCGTTGTGGACGGGCGCATAGCCAAGGGAACCGAGGTGCTGCTGCACTCGACGGGCGCAAAATACAGCGTTCTCGAGGTCGGCCACATGCGTCCGATCGGCCTTGAGCCCTGCGCGGAGCTAACAGCCGGCGATGTCGGATATTTCACCGCCTCCATCAAAAACGTTGCCGACACTCAGGTCGGCGACACCGTGACGACCGCGGCAAACCCCTGCGCCGAGGCTCTGCCGGGCTACCGTCCGGCACGCGCAATGGTATACTGCGGCATATACACCGAGGACGGCAGCAAATACCCCGACCTGCGCGACGCGCTGGAAAAGCTCCAGCTTAACGACGCTTCCCTGTCCTTTGAACCCGAAAGCTCTGCGGCGCTCGGCTTCGGCTTCCGCTGCGGCTTCCTCGGAATGCTGCACATGGAGGTCATTCAGGAGCGGCTCGAGCGCGAGTTTGACCTCGACCTTGTGACCACCCTGCCGAGCGTTATATACAAGGTCGTAAAGACCGACGGCGGCGTTGTCATGGTCGATAATCCACACAACTACCCCGACCCCGGCGTTATCGAGCACGCCGAGGAGCCCTACGTCAAGGTATCCATCATAACGCCCAACGACTATGTCGGCAACATCATGCCCCTGTGTCAGGACAGGCGCGGAGAGTACAAGGACATGCAGTATCTCGACTCGCACCTTGTCGAGCTGCGTTATGAGATGCCGCTCAACGAGATAATCTATGACTTTTTCGACACGCTGAAGGCGCGCACGAAGGGCTACGCCTCGCTCGACTATGAGCTGAGCGAATACAAGCCCTCGGAGCTCGTGAAGGTCGATATGCTCCTAAACGGCGATCAGGTCGATGCGCTCAGCTTCATTGCGCACAAGGATAAGGCCTATCCCAGAGCGCGAAAGCTCTGCGAAAAGCTCAAGGACAATATCCCCCGCCAGCTCTTTGAGATACCTATCCAAGCCGCTATCGGCGGCAAGATCATCGCACGCGAGACCGTCAAGGCCATGCGCAAGGACGTTCTTGCAAAATGCTACGGCGGCGATATCACGCGAAAGAAAAAGCTGCTTGAAAAGCAGAAGGAAGGCAAGAAAAAAATGCGTCAGCTCGGCACGGTGCAGATACCGACCGAGGCCTTCCTCGCAGTCCTCAAGCTGGATGAATAAATTTAAATCCCCATCTTTCGATGGGGATTTAAATTTAAATACTGCCGCAGTAAATTATCTGCGGCAGCTTTGAAGGGGGGTGTATCATATGCTCGTTAATAGGGAAGTTAGGAAGGGAGAATTACAAAACACACAATGGAAATATCAGATACATAATACGACAAATTACACAAAGCTTAACGAACATATTAAAACGCAATTCGGTCATCTGAAATGGGAGGCATCTGAGATACCGAACGCTTTACAGTTCAGATTATAGCATCATTTCTATATATGTCAATACAGAAATCTAAATATATTGATACGAAGAGACATTTTCGTCGCAATTGCATCAAAAATTGAAAATAATATTCTATTTTTCGTGACTGCTGCATATATGCTTATACACGAGAAGCCCGACAAGGCTTATTGCAAGCGTCACGGCAAAGACAGTTGCGGCAAACCAGTAGTTTGACGTACCCAGCGCGTCGCCGCCAACGGTCGAGGTCACGATCGCCGGAAGCCTTCCCAGTGAGCATATGAGAAGCCAGACAGTAAATTTTATATCGGTCAGCCCCGCAAAGTAGCACAGGAGATCCTTCGGCGTTCCCGGGATCATGAAGATAATAAAGAATATGAAATCGCGCTTAGGCGTTGTTTTCAGAAACCTTATGCCCCTGAGCTTGTCCTCGGGGAAAAATATCTCGACAAGCGGCACACCGAAACGGCGCACGAGCAGGAACACCATGAGACTGCCGAGCGTTGAGGCCGCCACGCACAGGAGCGTTCCCTCAACAGCGCCGAAGGCATAGCCGGCTGCTATCTCAAACGGCTCGCCGGGAAGCACTGCGATAACTATTTGCAGGAGCATCATGCCGATATAGGCAAAGCGGCTCCACACGCCGTTGTCGTTGACCCATTGGCGGAACCTCTCCGGCTCGGACGCGAAGCGCACGAGCGGCACGCCCGCAAGCCATATGATGAGCGCAGTTGCAATAGCGGCGATAATTATTGCCGCAATGCCGATTTGCTTCTGCTGTTTCTTTGTCAGATGATCTTTCATTGCCTTGAACGAATGAACCCTGCTTCCCTGTCATATCACAGCAGGGGTGATAAGTATGAATATCCGGCGGTAAAGCTCATTGCAAGCCTTGCCGTTCCGCAG
>CAVDFD010000144.1:0-4511 GCA_963608145.1 Bacteroidaceae bacterium
ATAAGTACGGCCTTGCCGCCCATGTAGGGGCGCAGCACCTCGGGGATGGTGACGCTGCCGTCGGCCTGAAGGTGGTTCTCGAGGAACGCGATGAGCATGCGCGGGGGTGCAACGACGGTGTTGTTGAGGGTGTGCGGCAGGTACATTTTGCCATCCTCGCCCTTGACGCGGATCTTCAGCCTTCTCGCCTGAGCGTCGCCGAGGTTCGAGCAGGAGCAGACCTCGAAGTACTTCTTCTGGCGCGGCGACCATGCCTCGATATCGCAGGACTTGACCTTGAGGTCGGCCAGATCGCCCGAGCAGCACTCGAGCTGGCGCACGGGGATCTCAAGATTGCGGAACAGCTCCACGCTGTAGCGCCACATCTTCTCGTACCAGTCTCTGCTCTCCTCGGGCTTGCAGACGACGATCATCTCCTGCTTTTCAAACTGATGTATGCGGTAAACGCCGCGCTCCTCGATGCCGTGCGCGCCCTTTTCCTTGCGGAAGCAGGGGCTGTAGCTCGTCAGGGTCTGCGGCAGGCTCTCCTCGGGCAGGATCTGGTCGATGAACTTGCCGATCATCGAGTGCTCGCTGGTGCCGATGAGGTAGAGATCCTCGCCCTCGATCTTGTACATCATCGCGTCCATATCCGTCTGGCTCATAACGCCCTCGACGACGTTGCCGTGGATCATGAAGGGTGGGATGCAGTATGTAAAGCCCTTGTCGATCATGAAATCGCGCCCGTAGGCGGTCACCGCCGAGTGCAGGCGTGCGATATCGCCCATGAGATAGTAAAAGCCGCTGCCGGAAACACGGCCTGCCGAGTCCATATCAACGCCGTTGAAGCTCTCCATGATCTCGGTGTGGTAGGGGATATCGTAATCGGGCACGGCGGGCTCGCCGAAGCGCTCGACCTCGACGTTTGCCGAGTCGTCGGGGCCTATGGGCACGCTCTCGTCAATGATGTTCGGGATCGTCAGCATGATCTTTCTGATGCGCACTGCCAGCTCGTCGTGAAGCGTCTCGAGCTCGGCAAGACGGTCGGCGTTTGCCTTGACCTGCGCCTTGGCCTCCTCAGCCTCCTGAAGCTTCGAGGGGTCCTTCTTCGCCTGACCCATGAGCTGTCCGACCTTTTTCGACAGAGCGTTGCGCTTTGCACGCAGATCGTTTGCCTCGGTCATCGCTGCGCGGTACTGCTTATCGAGCTCAATCACCTCGTCCACCAGCGGCAGCTTCGCGTCCTGAAACTTCTTTTTTATGTTTTCCTTTACTATCTCGGGGTTTTCGCGGACAAATTTTATATCCAGCATCGTTTTTTCTCCTTTATTTCATTATTTCTTCCCAGCTCCGACCCATCCGCGCCAGATTCGCTATGAGCGCCTCGCGATCGTCGCTGTCATAAAATTCCAACACTATCCTGCCGCCCTTACGCTTCTGCTCGAGTGCGACCTTGCGCGAAAGTGCGCGGCTGAGGTAATCCTCGGTCTCGGCTATGTAATCGACCATCAGCTCGTTTGATTTTTCGTCCTCGACCGGCTCCTCAGCGAGCTTTTTGAGCGTTTTTGTGACGAGCTGCTCGGTCTTTCGCACGGAAAGCCCGCCGTCGATGACTGCCCGCGCCGCCTTGAGCTGCTCGGCTGCGTCGCCTATCGGCAGCAGTGCGCGTGCGTGACCGGCGGAAAGCGTGCCCTCCTCGACCAGCGGCAGCACATCCCTGCTCAGACTCAGCAGGCGCATGGCGTTGGTTATCGCGGGGCGCGAGCGTCCCACGCTCTTGGCCGCCTCCTCCTGCGTCAGGCCGTATTCCTCGATGAGGCTCTTGTAGCCGAGCGCCTCCTCGATGGGGTTTAAGTCCTCGCGCTGCAGGTTTTCGACCAGCGCAAGCTCGGCAACGCGGCGGTCGTCCGCGTCGATAACGCGCACGGGCACCTCGACAAGCCCCGCCATGCGGCAGGCACGCCAGCGCCTTTCACCGGCGATGATCTGATAAAAGCCGCCCTCGCGCCTGCGCACGGTGATCGGCTGGATCAGGCCGTACTGCGCGATGGAGTCGGCCAGCTCCTGCAGCGCCTCGTCGTCAAAGCGATTTCGCGGCTGCTCGGCGCGTGGCTCGACCTTGGCAATGGGCGCGTAGACGAGCTCGCCCTCGCTCTCGTTATCGAGGATATCCTCGCCGAAAAGCTCGCTCAGGCCGCGTCCGAGCCCTTTTTTCGTATCCTTGGCCATATTCAACTCCTCTTTCTGTACTTTTCGCGCAGCAGAAACTCGTCTGCGAGCTTCATATATGCGCGGCTGCCCTTGCCGATGCGGTCATAGGCAACTCCGGGCTTTCCGTGGCTCGGAGCCTCCGACAGGCGCACCGAGCGCGGTATCACCGTCTCGTAGACCTTCGCGCCGAAGTATTCCTTCAGCTCAAAGGCGACCTGCTGCGTCAGGTTCGTTCGCGCATCGTACATGGTCATGACGATGCCCTGAATGCGCAGCGCGGGGTTCAGGCGCTTGTTGCACATGCGGATGGTCGTCATGAGGTCGGCGATGCCTTCGAGCGCGTAGTATTCGCACTGCATGGGGATGATCACGTTGTCCGCCGCGACGAGCGCGTTGAGCGTCAGCAGCTCCAGCGACGGGGGACAGTCGATAAATATGTAGTCGTAGTCGTTGTAGACCATTTGCAGCGCGGTCTTGAGCACAAACTCGCGCTTTTCCCTGCGCACGAGCTCGACCGACGCGCCCGACAGCTCCTTATTCGACGGTATCACGTCGCCGTAGGGTGTGTGTCGGATGCAGTCAAGGGTGTCGGCGTTTTTTATCAGCAGCTCGTATGCGCCGGGAGTCGAGTTCTTGTCCACGCCCATGCCGGAGCTCGAGTTGCCCTGCGGGTCGCAGTCCACGAGCAGCACGCGCTTGCCCTTCATTTTCAGCGCACAGGCAAGGTTCACGCAGGTCGTGGTCTTGCCGACGCCGCCCTTCTGGTTGGCTATTGCAATGATTCTTGACATAGTCTCACCTCTTGCGGCTATTATAACAAGTCTCGCCGCGCATTTCAATGTTTCACGTGGAACATTTGAAAATTTTTTCGCGCCGTTTCACGTGAAACATGGGCGACTTAGGTTTCACATGAAACATTATTCTATCAGCGCGTCGATGTCCGCGATAGTCAGACCCTCGTGCAGGGCGAGGTCAATGCCGTAGGCGATGAGCTTTGCAAGGCTGCGGACAAGCTCGTCGATATTCCTCGGCGTGACGAACATTTTCTCCGCGCCCTCGGAGGTGTCAAATGCCGCTGCGTCGCAGACCGTCGGAACTCCGGCTGCTATCACGGGACAGCCGAGAAAGCTCTCGCTAATCTCGGCGCGGTCGTTGCCCACGCCGCTGCCCGGGGAGATGCCGCTGTCGCACAGCTGGATATTGCGGCAGAGCCTGCTCAGCTCGCCGCTTGCAAGCGCGTCTATCGCAATGACGCAGTCGGGGCGCACGATCGAGCAGGCCGAGCGTATCGCCTGAGCGCTTTCGATGCCTGTCGTGCCCAGAACGCCGGTGCGCAGCACGGAAACAGAGGAAAAGGCCGCAAAATCCTCGGGCAGCGAGCTTTTCAGGTGTCGAGTAACGATAATTCCGTCGGCAGCGCAGGGACCGAGCGCGTCCGGCGTGACTGCGCGATTGCCGAGGCAGGCGATGAGAAAGCTTTTGCCCCGCCGTACCGCAGGGAAGGAGCGCAGCAGCTCGCACAGCGCGGCGGCGCAGTCGGAAAAGGAGAGGCTGCGTCTCGTAACATAATCTGCCAGTTCAAGAGTGAAATAGCTGCCCTGCGGCTTGCCGACGGCCTGCGCAGCGCCGCCGCTTTCGATGACGACGCGCCGAACGGTGCAGCCGCGGAGCCTGAAGCTGTCGGAGATAAGCCCTTCGGGGCAGCGTTCGAGCCGTGCGGCGGACTCGGCGGCGAGGTCTGTTCGGGCGTATTGCTTCTGCATACTCACTACTCCTCAATCAATATATAGTGGTAGCATCCCCGCAGGCGGCACAAGCAATACATTCAATAATAAAAAAGCGGAAAAAGCAAAGAAAAAGCTTGCAATTTCAGTGCTTTAATGGTAAACTAATTATCCGCGAGCGTCTACTCGCGTTCCGTTACGTTATTCAGTCCCAACGGCAGTAACCGCCAGAAGGTATAATCAGTCTGGCAGCCGGCGTAAACCGGCGGTTTTCGCCGGAAAAGTCCGTAGACTTTTGTTACTAAGTTACAAGGAGGTGCACAACGATGCCCAATATCAAGTCCGCAATGAAGAGAGACGCAAAGAGCAAGGAGCTCCGCGCAAAAAATCGCGCAGACAAGACCGCGCTCAAGACCGTCATCAAGAAGTTCGACGCAGCCGTCGCAGGCGGCGACAAGACCGTCGCAGCAGAGAGCTACAAGGTCGCAGTCAAGGCAGTGGACAAGGCAGCCTGCAAGGGTCTTATCCATAAGAACAACGCAGCTCACAAGAAGAGCTCCATGACCGTTGCTCTCAATAAGATGGCCTGAGCTTACA
>CAVDFD010000145.1:0-4504 GCA_963608145.1 Bacteroidaceae bacterium
ACATTGTCAACTGTTATTTTAAATTATTTTGTCCGCTGCCGTAATCGTCGTCAAACATGTAGGTCACATCCTCTTCATAGCGGAACTTTTTCTCCTTACGTTTGAACAGGCGAAGTATGTTTTTGCGGTACTCGATCACGACGAGCAGTGCCGTGAGCAGGTATATGTTCCTGACTATCGAGTCATCAATGCTCATAAACGAGATAAAGCACATCATCACCATTGCCGCAAGTGCCGAGAGTGATATATAGCGGCTTATAATATACACGACAATGAACACGATGATGCCGGCAAAGGCGACCTCGCTGCTGATAAAGAACGTGCCCACGGCTACGGCAAGCAGACTGTGCTCACCGCGGAAGCGATACAGTATCGGAAAATTCGTGCCCAGCACAACGCAGAACAGCGCAAAGGCGCTGCCTATTTCCGGCCTGTCCGCGATAAGCAGCAGGAGACTGCCGAGCAGCACGGGGATAATGACCTTGAGCGCCTCGATAATGACGATAACTGCAACGCCCTTCCCGCCGTGGCGCTTGAGAAAGCGTGTTATGCCCGCGTTATCGCGGCTGTAATTGAGAACATTTTCGTGAAAGTAGATGTGCGAGGACAGTATCGGCGTGCTCAGGCTGCCGAAGGAATATGCAATTATGGCTGTGACGGCAAGAAGCAGGGGAGTCATTGCTTATCCCCCTTCTGACGTATGACCATGCGGATCGGCGTGCCCTCGAGCCCGAACACGGCGCGGATCTGGTTTTCGATATAGCGCTGGTACGAGAAGTGGAACAGCTCGCGGCTGTTGCAGAAAATTACGAAGTTGGGCGGCTTGATGCCGGTCTGCGTCATGTAATATATCTTGAGCCTTCTGCCCTTGTCCGTGGGCGGCTGCACACGCGCCTGCGCGTCGGCAAGCACATCGTTGAGCATACCCGTGGTTATGCGCATATTGCTCTGATCGTTTACGAAGTTTACAAGCTCGAATATCCTGTCGGTGCGCTGGCCGGTCTTTGCGGAGATAAACAGCACCGGCGCATAGCTCATGAAGCTGAGGTCACGCATGACATCCTTGCGCATTTTCTCCATGGTGCCCGTCTCTTTTTCGACGAGATCCCACTTGTTGACGACAATGATGCTGGCCTTGCCTGCTTCGTGCGCAAGCCCCGCTATCTTCGTGTCCTGCTCGGTGACACCCTCGCGTGCGTCGATCATGATGATGCACACGTCGGCGCGTTCAATGGCCATCTGCGCACGCATGACGGAAAACTTCTCCACGCGCTCATCCACGCGGCTTTTGCGGCGGATGCCGGCGGTGTCGATGAACACATATTTGCCGTACTTGTTATCGACCTCGGAGTCCACCGCGTCGCGTGTCGTTCCGGCAACATTGCTGACTATGACGCGCTGCTCGCCGAGAATGTGGTTTACAAGCGAGGATTTGCCGACATTCGGCTTTCCGATGACGGCGACCTTGATGCGGTCATCCTCCTCGCCGTCGTCCTCCTCGGGCGGGAAATACTTCATGCACTCGTCGAGCAGATCGCCCGTACCGTGGCCGTGGACGGCTGAAACGGCTATCGGGTCACCGAGACCGAGCTCGTAAAACTCGTATATAGCGGGGTCTACTCTGCCGGTCGAGTCCATTTTGTTGACTGCAAGCACCGTCGGCTTCCTCGAGCGCAGCAGCATATTGGCGACATCCTTGTCCGCCGCCGTCACTCCCGTGCGCACATCGGTGACGAGGACGATGACATCCGCCGCACTTATGGCGATGTTGGCCTGCTCGCGCATGAACATGAGTATTTCGTTATCCGTTGTCGGCTCGATGCCGCCGGTGTCTACGATGTTGAATTTTCTTCCGAGCCATTCGCACTCGGCGTACAGCCTGTCGCGGGTAACGCCGGGCGTATCCTCGACTATGGACAGGCGCTGACCGCACAGCTTGTTGAAAAGCATGCTCTTTCCGACGTTCGGTCTGCCGACTATGGCTATGAGAGGCTTTGACATTACCTTAACCTCCGTTCTGATTATATTTATAATACTGCTGCCGCTCCGGCGAGCGGACGGGTATCTTCACCTCGGGCAGAGCATCACCGCTCATGGCGTCCCAGAGGGCGAAGCCGTCCGATTCAATGGGGTATATCTGAACGCCGAGAGCCTCTATCGCCTCCTCGAGCGTGATATCGTCGAGAAAATCAAGCTCGGCGCGGCGCAGCATATTCTGCGATATGAAAAGACGCTCACCGAGCTCTCTGCCCTTGAGCTGAGCTATGAGATCCTGCCCCGTTATGAGGCCGGACACGTTCACGCCGCCGCCGAAGAAATCGTTTCGTATGGCATATACCCGTCCGTTTATATTATCATACTTTTCCGATGCCATGCAAATAAGTTTTTCAAAGCACGGCGCAACGGAAGTTCCGCAGGCAATAGAGAATGCGACTCCGTCCGGCTCATCGGACAGGCTGAGCGCGCTTTTAAACTCGCGCTCGAGCAGCCGTATCATGCCGACACCGTTTTCAAGCTGCGTGTGCTCCTCGTAGAAATCATCCTCGGGAAGCTCGCGTCCGGCGCACAGATACATCTCGTCCGAGCAGAAGAATATCCGCGTCCCGAACCTTTTGACGCACTCGTCGCCGAAGGCCGTTACCATGTCTATCGTCTCAGCCGAATGCTCCGGCGTAAACGGTATTAGCGGATACAGACCCTCGCGGTACTTCGTGAGCCCAACGGGAACGATCGACACGCTGTGCACCGCAGGGTGCATCGCGGCAAGCTCCTCCATCGTGCGCATGAGCGCCTCATCGTCATTAAGCCCCGGACAGCAGACGATCTGGCAGTTCATGACTATGCCGCCCTCGGCAAAGCGCTGCATTATGCCGACGCACTTGCCCGCGTTTTTGTTTTGCAGCAGCTTTACGCGAAGCTCGGGATCGGTCGCGTGCACGGATATGTTCACGGGGCTTATGTGCAGGTCGATTATGCGCTGTATCTCGCGCTCGGAAAGGTTCGTGAGTGTGATATAGTTGCCGAGCAGAAAGCTCAGGCGTGCGTCGTCGTCCTTGAAGTACATCGTCTTGCGCATGCCCTTGGGAAGCTGGTCGATAAAGCAGAACACGCAGTTATTCGCGCAACTTCTCGGATTATCCATCAGATACTCGGCAAACTCAAGGCCGAGGTCACGTCCCTCGGGCTTTTCCACGCGCACGATATGCTCCGTGCCGTCAGGACGGCGCAGCGTTATGTGCAGCACGGGCTCGTAGGAAAAATATTTATAATCGAGCACGTCGTGGATGACATTCCCGTTTATCTTCACTATCTCATCGCCTATCTGCGCCTTGTGCAGCAGCGGACTGTCGTTATCTATTTTTGAAATAACGTCATTTTTCATAAGCTTTATACGCAAAAGGAGGAAGGGGTACGGACACCCTTTCCTCCTTGAGCATTTTAATTACTTCTCGTCAACGGTGAGAACCTTGCGACCATTGTACATACCGCATGCCTTGCACGCACGGTGGGGCATTTTGAACTCTCCGCAGTTGGGGCACTTTACGATGCCGGGAGCCTCGAGCTTCCAATGAGACGAACGTCTCTTATCACGTCTCTGTCTTGATACTTTTCCCTTAGGGACTGCCATGGTGACACCTCCTGAAAAATAGCTGCATATCAGCTTTGATATTATTGATCACTATCCAACAGCTGCTGCAAAACAGCAAGTCTTGGATCGACTTCCTTCCCGCACGCGCAGGGGCCAAGATTCAGATCGGCTCCGCAGCGGGAGCAAAGACCTTTACAATCCTCCGAGCAGAGAAACTTTGTTTCCATGTCAAGGACGAAAAGGGTCGAGAGCGTTTCATCGAGATCAAGCTTGTCCCCGTCGAGAACAAAGACCTCGGGATCCTCAGACTCTCTGTCGGATATGAAGGCGCGGAGGTCCATCACCTTGCTGCTGTCAAACAGTTTACCACATCTGTCGCAGACGCAAGTCATTTCGGCTGTCAGGGTACCCTCGAGTGTCAGGATACCTGCCTCATTAAACACTCTGCCTTCTGCCGTGGGCGGGGTCTTATACTCCTTTATCGAGTCAAATTCCAGTCCCTGCGTGTCCAGCTCACAGCTGAACGGAACGCTTTTTCCGGGAACCTCAATTATCTGTCTCAAATCAAGCAGCATAGTGCACCTCTCCACAGTCGCTTGAATATTATAGTGGAATAAGCTCCGATTGTCAACCGAAAAATTCGCTTTTTTACGGCAAAAGCGCAGAAAAACAGGCATATTGCCAAGCCAAAGCAAAAATGATATAATGCATCATCAGCATTTAAGGAGGCTTATATGAAAAAGAGCATTAAAATACTCATAATCTGCGTTCTTGCCGCCGCGCTCATTGCGGCAGGCGTTATATATCTTGTCCGCCAGACGCGCAACGATGAGCTTCTCATCGGCGAGGAGCGCGCCCAGCAGATAGCCCTCAGCGATGCCGGACTTGCGGCAAATCAGGTGACGAAAACGAAAA
>CAVDFD010000146.1:0-4467 GCA_963608145.1 Bacteroidaceae bacterium
GGGCAGTCGGTTTTTATTTTTTCACTCCGGCCTATTGACATTGGTACGAAATCGGACTATAATGCGCGGGTACGATTTCGGACTAAAGGAGTATTCAATGGCATATCAGTCAACTCAGCTGCGCCGCTTCAGCCGTCTTATCGGCGAAACGGACGCGGCATATCACGAGATAGCGCAGAGGCTCGGCCTGTCCGACAGCGCGTTTCAGATACTTTATACCCTGCACGACGAGGGCGGCGCATGCCTCCTGCGCGATATCTGCGCGTATTCGGGGCTCACGAAGCAGACCGTCAACTCCGCTCTGCGCAAGCTCGAGGCCGAGGGCAGCGTGACGAGCGAAAGCGCTGATGCGCGGCACAAGACCGTGAGGCTCACGCCGGAGGGCGCGGCACTTGCGGAAAGGACCGTCGCGCAGGTCATAGCGGTCGAAAACGACATTCTCGGCTCGTGGCCGGAGGCGGAGCTTGAAAAATATCTGCGCCTTACCGAGGACTATCTCATTGCGCTGCGCAAAAAGGCGCGGGAGGTGCGGGCATGAGCATAAAGCTTTCCGACCATTTTGACTATAAGCGCCTGCTGCGCTACGCCCTGCCGTCGATCGTCATGATGGTGTTCACGTCGATCTACGGCATCGTTGACGGCTTTTTCGTCTCAAACTACGCGGGCAAAACGCCCTTTGCCGCCGTCAACCTCATCATGCCGCTGCTGCTGATACTCGGCTGCGTCGGCTTCATGTTCGGCACAGGCGGCGGAGCGCTCATCGCAAAGACCATGGGCGAGCGCAAGCCCGACAAGGCAAACGAGCTGTTCACGCTAATTATCACCGTATCGGCGGCCAGCGGCGTGGTGCTTGCGGCGCTGGGCTTTTTCCTGCTGCGCCCCGTGGCCGAGCTCATGGGCGCGTCGGGTGAGCTTCTGGAGCAGAGCCTTATATACGGGCGCATAATCCTGCTCGCGCTGCCGTTTTACATCCTGCAATTTGAGTTCCAGTGCCTGTTCGCCACGGCGGAAAAGCCGAAGCTCGGCCTGTACGTCACCGTCGCCTCCGGCCTTGCGAACATGGTGCTCGACGCGCTGCTCGTGGGCGTATTCCCCTTCGGCGTTGCCGGAGCTGCGGCAGCGACCGCGATAAGCGAGTTTGCCGGCGGCGTGATACCTCTTGTATACTTTGCGCGCGAAAACACGAGCCGCCTGCGCCTTGTGAGGTTCAAATTTGACGGCAGGGCGCTGCTCAAGACCTGCGGCAACGGCTCATCGGAGTTTATGAGCAACGTCTCAATGTCGCTGGTGAGCATGCTGTACAACGTGCAGCTGATGAAATACGCCGGCGAGGACGGCGTTGCGGCCTACGGCGTTTTAATGTACGTCAGCATGATCTTTCAGGCGATATTCATCGGCTACTCCGTCGGCACAGCGCCCATAACGGGCTACAACTTCGGCGCACAGAACAAAGCCGAGCTCAAGAACCTGCTCTCGCGCAGCCTGCGCATAATCTTCGTGTGTGCGCTGTGCATGTTCGCGGCAGGTCAGTTGCTGGCAGAGCCGCTGGGCAAAATATTCGTAAGCTACGACGAGGAGCTTCTCGACATGACGGTACACGCCTTCGGCATATTCTCGTTTGCCTTCCTGTTCTCGGGCTTTTCGATCTTCGGCTCATCGTTTTTCACCGCGCTCAACGACGGTCTTACCAGTGCGCTGATATCCTTCCTTAGAACGCTCGTGTTCCAGCTCGCTGCGGTACTGCTGTTCCCGCTTATGTGGGGGCTTGACGGCATATGGCTGTCCATCGTCGGCGCGGAGGTCATGTCCATCATTGCAACGGCGCTGTTCCTCATAGCAAAGCGCAAAAGGTACGGCTATTGACGGCTGAATTGTTAAAATAGAATTAAAAAGGTAAAAACAGGCGTTTTTGTGCGAACGCCTGTTTTTTGTGCGTCTGAGCGGCAATGTCTGTATTTAACTCTGCGATGTATTGTTATCATATGTATATACATTACAAGGAGTGAGTTAAATGAAACGATTTCTGAGCATTTTGCTTGCGCTGCTGATGCTGCTGAGCCTCGTACCGGCGGCGGCACTGGCCGACAGCGGCGACACGCTGACGGTGCAGACGCGCACGGCAAAGTACACCTTCAAGGTTGGCGACACCTTTACATATTCGTATTGGCTGCGCCTCACGCCCGACCTCGTAAACTACAGCGAGGATTATCTTGTCAAATACATAAGCGGTATGGCCTCCGAGCAGGGCGTTACGCTGCCGGGCTCCTCGCTCGGCAAGCTCCAGCTCGGTACGCTCACCAAGATGAAGCTCAAATCCGCCGGCGGCAACATCATGTACGACACCGACTGCCTGACCTTAGTCTCGGCAAGCATGCCAAACACGAAAAAGGGTTACACCGTGCAGAAAAGCGACGTGCTGGCAAATTCCCTCGTTGATTCCGGCGTGCTCGACTTCACGAACTCCGACCTCGGCTTCTGGACGGGCAAGGTAAACGATTCGAGCGACCAGACCGTGTTCCAGAACACGAATGTCCTCGTCACCTGCAAATTCAAGGTGACAAAGGGCTCGGACACGCCCGTGTACCTGCGCACGCGTCTGCGCCATCTTGAGGTCACGACAAACGGTCTGCTTGGTCTGACAAAGGGCACGGATATCATCATCGTCCACCGCGATCAGGCCGTGTTCATTCCCTATGAAAGCTACGAGACGGTAAACGACGAAAAGCCCAGCGTCGTGCTCAAATCCCTCGTTGACGACGTGGGGCTCGATATCCGCTACTTCAACACCAGCGGCGATAAGGACGATTACAAGCGCCCGGGTGCGGGAGTCAGCGTCAGCATGTACGGCTTCACGACCGACGGACGCTATACAAAGCTCAGCACCACGACGACCGGCGACAAGGTGACGTGGTTCTACGACGTGCCCTACGGCCAGTATTACGCAAACTGCTCGTTCACCAACGCAAACGGCAATTTCTACGCCACGCCCGACCCCGAAAAGGCCGAGCACATAAACGTTCCCGCGACCGGCGAGGTTCAGGCGCTGTGGCTCATACGAACCGATCCCGCGACGCAGAAGAAGATAGATGTCAGCATCAAGTGGGTCGGCGATAACGGCTATCTCCCCGTGCGCCCCGATTACCTCATGGCAGACCTCAAGAGCAGCGACAATTCAAGCGTCCTGCACAAGCGCCTTATCGAGCGCGACCAGACGAGCGAGAGCTTCGACTGCGTGAACATCTACGACGCAGACGGCAATAAGATCACCTACGACCTCAACATCAGCGCGCTCTACGGCGCGTCGCAGGTCGTGTCGGGAAGCTCCATATTCCCGTACACGGTCAGCATCGACAAGTCCATCGGCTCGGACGGCGCGGAGGACTTCACCGTCACGCTCGTATACTGCGGCGACAAGTCAGACCTCGGCGGCAACGAGCCGGACGAGAACGAGCATTACTGGACCGAGCAGACCGCCCTGCGCGTTGAGCCGACCTGCACGAGCGAGGGCAAGGCCTATTACATCTGCTCGACCTGCCATCAGACGAAATACGAGCTGCTCCCCGTCACGGAGCACACTTGGGATTCCGGCAAGGTAACGAAGGCTCCGACTGCGGCGGCTGCGGGAAAAATGCTGTATAAATGCACGGTCTGCGGCACGACGAAAACAGAGGATATACCAAAGCTTGAGCACACACACAGCTATAAAAACGGCGTGTGCACCGTCTGCGGCGCAGCCGATCCCGACTATGTAAAGCCGACGGTGCAGTTTAGCGACGTGAGCCAGGGCGCGTATTACTACGACGCTGTGCAGTGGGCGGTCGCAAACGGCATTACAAAGGGCACGACAGCGACGACGTTTTCGCCCAACGCGGGCTGCACACGCGGTCAGGTCGTGACCTTCCTCTGGCGCGAGGCCGGTGAGCCGAACGTGAGCGTCAAGGTCAATTTCACCGACGTAGCCCCCGGGTCTTACTGCTACAAGGCCGTGCAGTGGGCGGTCGCAAACGGCATTACAAAGGGCACGACGGCGACGACGTTTTCGCCAGACGCGACCTGCACACGCGGCCAGATCGTGACCTTCCTCTACCGTGCGGCAGGCTCGCCCGCCGTCAGCGGCTCATGCCCCTTCATGGACGTTCCCTCAAACTCCTACTGCCGCAATGCGGTGCTGTGGGCAGTCGCGCACGGCATCACAAACGGCACGAGCACCTACACCTTCTCCCCTAATGCGACCTGCACACGCGCTCAGGTCGTGACCTTCATGTACAGGGCTCAGTGATGCTTTACAGGGCTGTTCTATCTTGACATAACGAACAGATATGCTATAATCTAAGCATCAATTGCTGCTTCTGAAAGAACAGCAAAAATCCAACATAAGGAATATTATCAGGAGGAAACATGAAAAAGAGACTTATCAGCATGCTGATGGCAGTTCTCATGATCGCTTCCCTGCTGCCTGCAAGCGCT
>CAVDFD010000147.1:0-4445 GCA_963608145.1 Bacteroidaceae bacterium
TACAAGAAATTAATAAAAAGTTGTCAATATTGTCTTGATGTTTGTTTCCTTTTGTAATAAAATAAATAGACACACATTCCAGTGGGAGAAACACATGCACAGATTAGCCAAATTCATAATTGACAGCAGAAAGCTCATGCTCGTGCTTTTTATTGCGCTGGCCTGCCTGTCGGTCTACACCTCGCAGCTGACGACGGTCGAAAACGACCTGTATCACTTCCTGCCCGAGGACACGGAGACGCGGCGCGGCCTGAACGCAATGGCCGGCGAATTTACGACCTTTGCGACAGCCGACCTGATGATCGAGCACATATCGTATGACGATGCGCTTTCGCTTTCGCAGGAGCTTGCGCAGCTCGACGGTGTGCGCTCGGTGAGCTTTGACGATACCGAGGAGCACTACAAAACCGGCACGGCGCTTTTTACGCTGAGCTTTGCCGGCGGCACGGACGACGAGGTGAGCAAGACCGCTCTTGCGGATGTGAACGAGCTCGTCGGGAGCCGCTATGACAGCGACAGCATCAAGCTCTACACCGAGGTCGGCTTTGACTTCAGCAGTCAGCTTCTGGGCGAGATGCTCGTGATCGGCGCACTGAGCGTCGTGACGGTCGTCATCCTGCTGCTGCTGACCTCGCGCAGCTACGCCGAGGTGCCGGTGCTGCTGATAACCTTCGGCATGGCGGCGGCGCTCCAGCAGGGCTCGAACTTCCTGTTCTCCGAGATATCGTATGTTGCAAACTCCGTAACGCTCATTTTGCAGCTCGCGCTTGCGATAGACTACGCCATCATACTGTGCAACCGCTTTGCCGAGGAGCGGCAGCAGCTCGATGCGTATGACGCGGCGATAGAGGCGCTGGCAAAGGCGATACCCGAGATAGCCTCGTCCTCGCTGACGACCATCGGCGGCCTTGTGGCCATGACCTTCATGCAGTTCGGCCTGGGCGGTGACCTCGGCAAGGTGCTTATAAAATCAATATTCATATCAATGCTGACGGTGTTCCTGCTGATGCCCGGCCTGCTCGTGATGTTCAGCCGTGCGATAGAAAGGACGAAGCACCGCAGCTTCATGCCGAACATAAACGCGGTCGGGCGCTTTGCGTGGAAAACGCACAGGCTCGTGCCGCCGGTGTTCATCCTCGTCGCAATTGCCGCGTTTTACTTTTCGAGCATGTGCCCGTTTTCGTACAACTACAGCGACGACCTGCCCCTGCGCCTGAACGATTCGCAGAAGGCGCATCAGGATATCATAAACACCTTCGGGAACACAAACATGATGGCGCTCGTCGTACCTGTGGGGGACTACGAGACGGAGGCGAAGATGCTCGACGAGATATCGGAGCTTGACCACGTCACCTCCGTTCTGGGCATCGCCTCGGTCAAGGTCGCGGGCGACTACCGTTTGAGCGACAGGCTCAGCATAGCGGAGTTTTCCGAGCTCGCGGAGCTTGACGACACGACGGCCTCGGCGCTGTTCGTGTTCTACGCCGCCCGCAACTCCGATTACGATCAGGTGCAGGAGAACATGCGCGAGTACAAGGTCCCGCTCATCGACCTGTTCCTGTTCCTGCACGATATCGCCGAGGAGGGCAGCATCGAGCTTTCGCAGGACAAGCTCGACATGATAGACAGCCTGTATTCCCAGCTTTCCGAGGCAAAGCAGCAGCTTCAGGGCAGGCACTACAGCCGCATGCTCGTGTATTCGGACACGCCCGTGCAGTCGGATGAAAGCTACGCGCTCATAGAGAGCATCCACGGCATAGCCGAGAGCTATTACGGCGACGACGTTTACGTCACCGGCGACGCGACGGCCTCACGCGACCTGAAGGACTCGTTCTCGACGGATAATATAATGGTAAGCGCGCTGTCGGCGCTGTTCGTCGTGCTGGTCATAATGCTCGTGTTCCGCTCGGCGGGACTGTCGGTGCTGCTGATTGCGGTCATTCAGGGCAGCATATGGATAAACTTCTCTATATCCTACTTCACGCAGCACTCCGTGTTCTTCGTGGGCTATCTTATCGTCAGCGCCATACAGATGGGCGCGAATATAGACTACGCCATAGTCGTTTCAAACCGCTATCTCGAGCTGCGCGGACAGAACGTCTCGCGCCGCAGGTCGATACGCCTCGCGCTCAACGGTGCTCTGCCCACGCTCGTAACGAGCGGCAGCATACTCGTCATTGCGGGTCTGCTCATAGGCTTCATAAGCAGCGAGAGCATAATCTCCGTTATCGGCCTCGTGCTCGGACGCGGAACGATCATATCTCTGCTGCTGGTGCTGTTCGTGCTGCCGCAGACGCTCGTGTGGGGCGACCGCTTCATTATGCGCACAACGCTCAGGAGAAGGCTTCTGCGCCTGCGCCCGCTGTTTAAAGAGGATATAGACGATATAGCACAAAGGCACAAAAGCCTATAAATACATCGGAGGCAATGGGGGAAATTTGCCTCCGCCGGAGAAAGGAACATAAACGACATGAAAAGAACGCTGTTAATGGTCTTGAGCATACTGCTCGCGGCAAGCTCCGTTTTCGGCATCGTCGCCGCCGGCAGCGGCTCGGACGAGCTGTCGGACATTCTGCGCTTCAAGCGCGGACAGAGAGCCGACATCACCGACTTTGTCGATACGCTCGAAAAGCGCGTCACAGAGCTGCGCGAGGCGGAGGCAAACCGCACCGAGGACGAGAAGGACTACACCGAGTCGGTCGTGACCGATCAGAAGGGCACTGAGCAGCTCAACGAGGGGCAGCAGCAGTATGATACGGGCGCTGCGCAGATCGCGCAGGGTCAGTCAGAGTACGACGCGGCGGCGGCGCAGTACAACGCGAAGCTCGCCGAGTATCAGGCAGCGCAGAAGCGCCTTGACGATGCCGAGGCGCAGCTCAACGACGCGAAGGCTCAGCGCGACGCGGCGCAGCAGAAGCTCGACGAGGCAACGCCGGCATACGAAAAGGCAAAGCCCGTTTACGACCTTATCCAGCGCCTCGGCACATGGGGCGACCTCGTGTCGCAGACGCTTGCAAAGTACGGCTACACCTCCATCGAGGAGCTCAAGACCGACATGAAGGCGTATGAGGACGGGCAGGCTCAGCTTGCCGCGGCGAACACCCAGATAGCCGCCGCCGAGCAGGAGATAGAAAACGGCAAAACTCAGCTTGCCGCCGCGAAGGTGCAGCTGGATAACGGCAAGGCGCAGCTCGATGCCGCGAAGGTGCAGCTGGATAACGGCAAGGCGCAGCTAAATGCCGCAAAGCAGCAGCTCGACGCAGGTCAGCAGCAGCTGAGCGAAAATGTCGATAAAATGAACGAGCTCAAGGATACTCTCACCGAGCAGGACAACGCGGAGGACGCGGTCAAGGCCGGCATCGAGGTGCTCATGGACAACGACGGCATCGCCGAGCGCGTGACCGATGAGAGCGATTACGAGGCCGTGCTTCAGGCCGCACGCGACTATGTCGAGGAGGACGTTGACAGCATGAACGCCGAGCTCGACCTGCGCAAGACCCTGTACAACGCCCTGCGCGTCATAGGCATCATCGGCCTTGTCGCCGGAGTTCTCGGCGTGCTTGCGTCGCTCAAGCCCAACAGGACGCGCATCCTCGCCGCGACGGGAGCCTCCGGCCTTGCCGCAGTCGCGGCGCTCGGGCTCAATATCTACGGCATGTCAAACGACTACCGCAGCTTCGTCTACGCCCTTGAGGACGGCTCCGGCAGCGGCAAAACGCAGCTTATAGCAATGCTCGTGCTGCTGGGTCTGGCCGTCGCAGCCGCGGTCGTCGCGCTCCTGTGCAGCCGTACCTACTCCGATATCATAAAGGGGCGCGAAAGGCCGCAGTATGTCCGTCCCGAGCCCGCCGCGTCCACCGACGGCACGGTCGAGGCCGGCGACGATGATGATGACGACGAGGAAGAAGAGGAAAAGCCCCGCCGCCACTGGGATAAAAAGAAAAAGGCCGAGTACAAGCCCGCGCCCGCCGCGGAGGATATCGACGAGCTCACCGAGCAGACCCGCCGCCTCAACGAGGAGGCCGAAAAGCTCGAGGCCGAGGCGCGGCAGAACGATTACGAAAAGGCACGCAAGGAATACGAGGAGGCACGCCGCCGCTTCGAGGCCGCCCGCCGCCGCAGCTCCAAATAGTTTTAGTGGCGCATTGACGCACCTACGGATACGGATATTGCGGTGTCCCGACCGGAGACTGCCGACAAAATAAAAACACTCTCGCATCCCGCGAGTACGGTGCAATGTTTGTGGCAACATAAAAAACTGCTCCGCACACTGTGCGGCGGTTTTTGACGCACTCATTGGTCGGGCTGACGCAATTAGTGTATTGGCATGATGTGAAATCGCCTCTAAAAAAACTTGCCCGTTCCGCTTGTATCGGGTTTCTCCGCACTAAAATCGGCGCACCTTGCCTTCCCCTTGCGGAGCTTGAGGGGAAGGTGTCGCGCTT
>CAVDFD010000148.1:0-4393 GCA_963608145.1 Bacteroidaceae bacterium
CGCTACCCCTCGAGCTCCCCCGCTGCGCGGATATCTCAACGCAGCAGCATAGTTTTTTACAGTCTCACTGCATTGCTTTGCGCAGATCCTCGGCAAGTCTCCTGCCCTCATCGGTAGAGAGCACGCCGCGCAGTATGTCCCGCAGAGCATCCGTATCTCCGCTTTTTGCCGCACGGCCAAGGGCATCGGCATCGACAAGGCGGCTTACCGCCTTGCCGTCGGGCGACTGCGCCAGCTTCATGAGCGCGTCGCTCCTGCCGCTTTTTCTTAGCTCCTCACCGAGCTTTTCAATGTCCTTCATCACTATCACCCGCTCACATTATATTCACGCGGCGGCTCAGGCTTTACAAATTTATTTTCACAGGAGGCAGATCATGAAGATTGCCGTATTTTCAGACACGCACGGCTTTGCCCGCGGCATGGAAAACGCCGTCGCGGAATATATGCCCGACCAGATCATCCACCTCGGCGACGGTATGCGCGACGCGCAGGCGCTGAGCGATAAATTCCCGACCGTACCCGTGTGCTGCGTTCCCGGCAACTGTGACGGATACTATGACGACACAGAGGCGTATAAGCTCATACATCTCGGGCCGTACACGGCCTTTCTGACCCACGGCCACCGCTACGCCGTGCGCGGCGGAAAGCTTGACGTTCTGCTGTACGCCGCCGAATGCTGCGGTGCGCAGATAGCAATGTTTGGGCACACGCACAGGGCGCTGTTCGAGCAAGTCGGCGGCATTTTCGTCTTAAATCCCGGCACGGCGGGCAAGCTGCCGAACAGAACTTGGGCAAAGCTTGAGATATCGCCCGAGGGCGAAATAAAATGCGAGATATGCGATATCGTTTAGTTTACAAAAAAGCGTAGATTATTTAATACTTTTATATTATAATAATACGGTATTTTTACATTAGGAGATATGTTATGAAAAAATTTATCGCACTGGCGCTTGCCCTTGTGATGCTCTGCTGCTGTGCGGCAGGCTGCTCCAGCGGCAGCGGTGAGGACACGGTGATGACCGTAAACGGAACGGCTGTCGGCTTTGACGAGTACATGGCCGGACTTAATCAGGCCGTCAGCGAGCTGGAGGATCTCTATCAGAGCTACTCCGGCACGAGCGTCGATTGGGACGGCAAGTTCATGTTCGACGATTCGATCACGAATCTTGAGTGGTGTCTCAAGCGCGCAGCTCAGCAGGCTGCAAGATACCGCGTTGTAGAGGCCAAGGCAAACGAGCTCGGACTTACGCTCACCGAGGATCAGCAGTCGGCTATCGACGAGCAGCTCGAGAGCATAAAGGAGCAGTACGTCACCTCCGACGACGATTCCGATACCCAGCTTCAGGCCTTCTTCGCCACCTACGGCTACACCGAGGACAGCTATAAGGAGCGCTGCCGCCTCAATTACCTGTACACGAATCTGTTTACCGAGCTTTACGGCGATCAGGGCAGCAAGCTCAGCGACGAGAAGGTTCAGGCCTACGCCGAGGAAAACGACTACATCACCTCCGCGCACATCCTGTTCCTGACGACGGAGACCGTCACCGCAGAGGACGGCACAACGAGCTCGCAGGCTATCTCCGACGAGCAGAAGGCCGAGAAAAAGGCCAAGGCCGAGGAGCTGTGCGCCGAGCTCAAGGCCATCACCGATGACACGGAGCGCTGGACACGCTTTAAGGAGCTCATGAACGAATACAGCGAGGATCCCGGCCTTGAGCAGTTCCCCGAGGGCTACTGCTTCACGACCGGCAGCATGGTCGATGAGTACGACGACACGAGCCGCGCACTTGAGGAGTATCAGGTCTCCGACGTTGTCGAGTCGCAGTTCGGCTACCACATCATCATGCGCCTGCCGACAAAGGGCACCGATCTCGTTTCCTACTCCAACGGCTATCAGCAGTCGGTCGTTCCCCTCACCTACCTCGCCGCACCCGTCGAGTTTGACGCGGATGTCGCAGACTGGGCAAGCAGCGCAACGATAAAATACACCAAGCTTTATGACAGCATCGACTTCAGCCAGTTCATCACCGACGGCGGCTTTGTGTTCCAGTCCTACGCGGACTACACCGCCGCACAGAGCAAGGAATCATAAGGTAAAAGCTTTCGCCCCCGTTCCAGACTGACGGGGGCGTTTTCCTTTGCTCTGCACAATTTTCGACGTTTGTGCTATGCATGCTTGACAGATGCACTCAAATGGTGCTACGCTCAAGAAAAAAGCAGCAGGAGATCGGCAATGAGGATAATAAAGAAATGGATAGGACGGCAGCCGGAGACAGCAGGCGAGGTAAGACTTCTTGAGGTCTCGCAGGCTGAGATGTTCGAGCAGATGTATCCGCTGCTGGGGCAGCTTGCCCTGCACGCAACGAGCGGTCAGGATGTGGACTACCGGCTGTACTTCATCTGTGAGAATGGCCGGAGGATACTTCCGGTCGATAAGCCCAGCGTCATGAGCGGCGCATTCAACGGCGGAATAAGCCCGCTTGCCGAATGCGAGATAGTCTCGGCGGAAAGCATCTCCGAGCTCGTCGATACCTCGGCGCTGCTGCCCGCTGTCGAAGCAAGCGAATATCTGTTTAAATAATAAATAATATTAAAATATTAAAACGAACACGCTCTGCGGGAAAAAGCAGGGCGTGTTCGTTTTTTGTACAAACAACGAGCTGTTCTATTAACTTCCGTACACGATTTAGACGTGAAGTTATGAACAAATCATAAACATTAACAAGAAATTAACGGTAAACGGCCTTTTAAATATGGAAATTAACATAGCGTGACACTAAAATAACAATTATCAGAGCACGACAGTATATGACACTGTCTGCCAAAAACTACCCGTTTTAAGGAGGAAAAAACTATGGTAACATTCATACTCGGTCTCGTTATCCTTTTCGTCGGCGCTGCGCTTTACGGCAAGCTCTGTGAGAAGGTCTTCGGACCGGACGACCGTCAGACTCCGGCTTACACAAAGAACGACGGAGTTGACTACGTTCCCATGAAGGGCTGGAAAAACGCCCTCATCAACCTTCTGAACATTGCCGGTACCGGCCCCATCCTCGGACCCATACAGGGCATCCTGTTCGGACCGATAGCCTTCATTACCATTCCTATCGGCAACGTCATCGGCGGCGCAATGCACGACTATTTCTCCGGCATGATATGCCTGCGCGACGGCGGCAGCCAGATGCCCGACATGGTAAAGAAATACACCAACAAGGGCATTTTCACGATCTACAACGTCTTCGTATGCCTGCTCCTGCTGCTTGTCGGCGCCGTGTTTATCTACACCCCCGGCGACATTGCCGCAACTCAGGTATTTAACTTCTCCGGCGCAGCCGACGCGGTCTCGACATGGGTCATTTACGGCGTTATCTTCCTGTACTACCTGTGCGCCACCGTATTCCCCATCGACAAGATCATAGGCCGCATCTACCCCATCTTCGGCGCTATCCTTCTGTTCTCCGCAGTGGGCGTTTTCGTCGGCCTGTTCGTCAAGGGCTATCCTCTCCTCAACGTTTGGGACAGCGTATGGAGCTACAACGGCGTATTCAACTACAGCGAGTACTTCGCAACCGGCCACTTCCTGCCGATATTCTTCGTGACCGTCGCCTGCGGCATACTCTCCGGCTTCCACTCCACCCAGACCGCTATCATCTCCCGCACCATGAAGAGCGAGCGTCAGGGACGCAACACCTTCTACAACATGATGATCCTTGAGGGCTTCATCGCAATGGTATGGGCAGCCGGCGCAATGGGCGTATACAACCTCGGTCTTCAGGAGGCAAACGCTTCCCTCGCAACTCAGACTGTCGGTATCGTCTGCAAGAACATCCTCGGACCTGTCGGCGGCGTTATCGCTCTGCTGGGCGTTATCGTTCTGCCCATCACCTCGGGCGACACCGCGCTGCGCGCTCTGCGTCTGACCGTAGCCGACTCTCTGCACATCAAGCAGGACTCCAACCTCAAGCGCCTCGGTCTGTCGGCCATCATCTTCGCGCTCGTCGCCGGCATCCTCGTTTGGGCAAAGTCCAATACCGCAGGCTTCATGATCCTGTGGCGCTACTTCGCATGGGCAAACCAGACTCTGGCACTGTTTGCATTCGTCTGCATCGCTGTGTGGATGTTTGAAAACGGCAAGAGCAAGTGGGTCTGGATGCCGCTCATCCCGGGTGCATTCTACGCTTTCATCACGATCACCTACATAATGAACGCCACGATCGGCTTCAACCTGCCCTGGAACGTCGCCTACATCATCGGCACAGTCTGTGCGGCAGTATACCTCGTCGGCATCATTATCTACGGCAAAAAGCGCGCAGAGAAGATAAAGCTCGCATAAGCTACAGCATTAAACTGTTAAACAATTTTTAAAGGCAGCCTTCGGGCTGCCTTTTCTATA
>CAVDFD010000149.1:0-4338 GCA_963608145.1 Bacteroidaceae bacterium
AACAGCAAAAGACCTCTTACTTCCCGAAGCTTTCGGGAGGTAAGAGGTCTTTTTTACCGTTAAAATTTTCTCGCAGTCATCTCACATGAGACCGAGGTTTGCCGGATGGAACTTGGCCGGAACAACGGCGATCTCGTAGCCGTCTGGATCCTCGATGTAATATATGTCCTTATTGAGCTCCTCGATGCTGACAAGCCCCATCTCCTTGTGCCGCTTATAGCTGCCCTCAAAATCATCGGTCACGAAGGCGATATGGACATTATTTTCCCCCAGCTCATACGCCGTTTTGCGTTCGCCGTACCACACGAGGCTTATCATCGCTCCGTTGTGCCTGTCGCTCATGAAGCACAGCACCATGTCCAGCGTGCTCTTGGGGTGCATGCGGAACACCTCCTTCATGCCGAATGCCTCGGAATAGAACTTGACGCTGCGGTCAATATCCATAACATTGATGCCTATATGCCCTATCGCGTAACTCATTTGTTTCCCCTCACTCTTTGCTGTCAAGCTTGAAGTATTGCCGGATGAAGGAGTCTACCAGCGCAAGCTGCGACTCACTGAGCTTATCTATCTCGTCAAGCACCCTGCTCTTTATGGATGAATCCGTCGGTACAAGAAACATCTCGCCCTCACCTGTCCTGAGCCAGTCGCCATTGACCTTGAAGGTGTTTTCTATCAGAAGCTGAAGCCTTGAGTTAAGCGGCATCTTGCCCTGAATGATCCGTGAAAAATAGCCCGGATCAAGATATAGCGCCTGAGCAAACTGCCTCTGCGACATGTTCAGCTCCTTGAGCAGCGTTTTCAGATTTTCATTTATATCAGACATGTCGTCTCCTTATATTTTCGTACTTTGATTATATTACAGCTCATTGCCTATGTCAACCTTTTATCAAAATTGTGTTGACATAGGCAACATTAAGTGCTATTATATTGCCATAGGCAACAATCCGTATTGCTTTGAGCATCAAAACAATTAAAAGAAGAAAGGAAATGTAAAAAGTGAAGTACAAAAAACTGTTTACTCCCATTCAGATCAACGGCGTTGAACTGAAAAACCGCATCGTGATGTCCCCGATGCACGACGGTCTCGGGCTGACCGGCGGCGACGTGAACGAGCAGGTCATTGAATACTTTGCCGCCAGAGCCAAGGGCGGTGTCGGCCTTATCATCAACGGCTTCACCGTTGTGTGCCCCGACGAGCTGTGCGGCACGGCTGGAGCCGGTCAGTCGCATCTTACCACGCTCGATAACCGCAACTCCTTCCAGCTGCTGGCCGAGAGACTGCACGAGTATGACTGCAAGCTGTTCGTGCAGCTGCATCATCCCGGTCGCTCGGTATACGCGCCGCAGTTTCTCAACGGTGGCCGCCAGCCGGTATCGAGCACCGCAATGCCCGCCTCCCTCAAGGGGGACTCACATGCCGCTCCCGCCCGTGAGCTGACCGTGCCGGAGATAAAGCAGATCGTCAAGTGCTACGCCATCGCTGCGCAGGGCGCGTACACCGCAGGCTGCGACGGCGTTGAGGTGCACTGCGCACACGGCTATCTCTTCTCGCAGTTTA
Organism: Bacteroidaceae bacterium; assembly: GCA_963608145.1. GTDB lineage: Bacteria > Bacillota > Clostridia > Oscillospirales > Oscillospiraceae > F23-B02. The sequence continues at coordinate 1,562 of CAVDFD010000149.1, forward strand.
TCAATCCCTTCAAAAACGAGCGCAAGGACGAGTACGGCGGAAGCCTCGAAAACTGCTGCCGCATCGCGACTGAAACGCTCGACGCAATACGCAAGGTCGTGCCGAAGAGCTTCCCTGTATCCGTCCGTATAAACGGCTCCGAGGGTGATTTCCGTCCCAACGGCAAGGAGTGGGACATGAACTACATGAAGGGCGTTGCAAAGCTTCTCGTCGAGCACGGCGCAGACATGGTCAACGTCTCCATGGGCGGCATCGACTGCATGCCCAACCCCGATATGCGCGCACGCTACCGCGACGATATCATAAAGAACATAAAGGACGTAGTTGACGTTCCCGTAGCGGCAGTCAACTGCCTGAAAACCCCCGAGGAAGCCGAGGGCATGCTCGAAGACGGCATTGCGGATATGGCAATACTTGGCCGTCAGCTCATCTGCGATCCCGAGTGGGCAAACAAGGCCCGCAGCGGCCGCGAGGAGGACATCCGTCCCTGCCTTTCCTGCAACAACTGCATCCATCACTCCTCCCTCATGCAGCCCATCCGCTGCGCGATCAATCCTCTCGCAGGGCGCGAGGCAGAGGATAACACGCTCGTGCCCGGCTCCGGCAATGCCGTTGTCATCGGCGCAGGTCCTGCCGGCATCGAGGCGGCTCTCACGCTCGCGGCCAAGGGCTACAACGTGACAATGTACGAAAAGTCCGGCGTTATCGGCGGCAGCATAAACCTTGCGGACAAGGCCCCCGGCAAATTCCGCATGGACATTCTTCTCGACTACTGGAAGCGTCAGCTCGAGAAGAACGATAAGATCACGGTGAAGCTAAACACCGAGATCACCGACGAGAAGCTTGCAGAGATAAAGCGTGAGCTCGACCCGAGGGTCGTATGCCTCAACGTCGGCGGCAAGCCCGTCGTCCCGCCGATGCCCGGACTTGAAAACGCAGTCACCGCGCACGATATTCTCTCCGGCAAGGTCACCGTTGAGGGCAAGCGCGTCGTTATCATCGGCGGCGGCATGACCGCGCTCGAGACTGCCGAGTTTATGGCAGAGCGCAAAAACAGCATCGTTCTTTGCGAGATGATGCCGCAGTTTGCAGCCGACACCTTCATCTACCGTGTCGCCAAGACGCAGCTCGGCCTTGCCCGTCAGGGCGTGTGCATGAAGCCGCACACCATGGTGCTGGGCGCAAATGAGGAGGGCGTTATGTACCGCGATCTGGTCACGGGTCTCGAGGGCGTGCTCCCTGCCGAGGTCGTTGTTCTGTCCCTCGGCGTTCGTCCCGACAGAGCTCTGCGTGAAAAGCTCGAGGAGAGCTTTGACAACGTGGTCGTCCTCGGCGACAGCAACAAGACCGGCACCCTTCAGAACGCCACCGGCACGACATTCCACCGTCTCAAGAGAATATAAGCAAAATTTGGAAAGGAGTAAACACAATGGAAAGCTTCTACACTCAGGTTCCTCTTACCTTTTTCGAGGAAGATGCATGGAAAAAGGCCGCCGGTCTCTGCAAGCTTCAGGGTGTGACCAAGGCCATGCTCGTTTTCGGTAAGGTCACGCGCAAGACCGGCCTCGCCGATAAGGTCATCGCAAGCTTTGAGTCCATGGCAATAGACGTATACGAGTGGACAAAGGTAAAGCCCGACCCCAGCTACCACGACATAAACGAGGGCGGCAAGCTCGCACGCAAGCTCGGCGTGAACGCCGTCATCGGCATCGGCGGCGGCTCGGCAATGGATACCGCCAAGGGCATATACGCCATGCTCGGCAACCCTGACACCGACAACATCATGGATCACTGCTTCGGCGGACGCGGCAAGGCAAAGCCCATAAAGCGCCCCATGGCCATGCTCGTTATGATCCCCACTACCTCCGGCACGGGCTCCGAGGTCTCCACCGGTGCTGTCATCACAGACGATGAGATAAACTACAAGGCGACCCTCGGCGGTTTGCAGATCCTGCCGAACGTCGCTCTGCTTGACCCGAAGCTCGACGTTACCATGCCCTTTAATCTCACCGCTCACACCGCGTTCGATGCTCTGACCCACGCGATAGAGAGCTACCTTGTCGGCGGCCTTGCCCACAAGGTAAAGCCCCTTATGGGCTTCAATCCTCTCACCGATACCATGGGTCTTGAGGCCGCACGTCTTATCTATGCAAACCTCCCGACCGTGCTTGAGCATCCTGACGATGTTGATGCGCGTGCGCAGGTCAAGTACGGCGCGATGCTCGCCGGTATAGGCATGTGCCCCGGCGGACTGACTCTCGGTCACGGCATCGGCCAGCTCTTCGGCGCTCAGTGGCATATCCCCCATGGTCTCGGCTGCGCACTCGGCCTTGTGCCTGCTATCCGTCAGGGCACGAAGGTGGAGCACAATGACCGCGAGCGCTATGCCCGTCTGGCATATAATCTCGGCCTGAAGGTCGCCGACGGTGCCTCGAAGGAGGATATCGCCGAGGAGATCGCGCAGGCGATTGAAAAGCTCATGGCTGTTGCCAAGATCCCCACCGTGCGTGAGCTCGGCCATACTTCCGACGAGATTCCCGCGCTGGTCGAGGCAGGTATGAAGGATCCTCTTAACTTTGTCAGCGTAACTCCCGACGAGCTACGCGGACATCTTGAATATCTGTTTAATAAGTAAGCTCATCAAGTCAGTTTGCAAAAGCCCATAACAGCAAAAGGCCTCTTACTTCCCGAAGCTTTCGGGAAGCAAGAGGTCTTTTTTATGCCGTATATACTGTATGGTCTCAGCTTCGGCTTATGCCTTGCGGACCTTGTCGATG
>CAVDFD010000150.1:0-4232 GCA_963608145.1 Bacteroidaceae bacterium
GCAGTCGGCGATCATGGCGATGAATTCGGAATTGGTCGGCTTGCCCTTGATGTTCGACACGGTGTAGCCGAAGAATTTTTGCAGGACCTCGATATCGCCGCGATCCCACGCGACCTCGATGGCGTGGCGGATGGCGCGCTCGACACGCGAGGGAGTCGTGCCGAACTTCTTTGCTACCTCGGGGTAGAGCACCTTCGTCACGGCATTTATTATATCCATGTCGTTTATCGTAAGTATGATAGCCTCGCGCAGGTACTGATAGCCCTTTATGTGCGCCGGAACGCCGATCTCATGGATGATCTCGGTGACTGCCGCCTCCAGATTCGCGTCCCCCGTGCGCTGCGGCATGAACACCTCATCCTGCGGCGGAAAAGTGCTCACCTGACGGATGCGGTCAAGCAGCACGTTGACATCACAGGGTTCGGGCACGAAGTAGGCCGCGCCGAGAGCCGTGCAGCGGTGCACGATCTCGCTGCGGTACAGGTGCGTGACGACTATCGCCTTCGCTCCCGGACATGCCTCTGGCAGACGGCGCAGCACCTCGATGCCGTCAAGCTTCAAAAGCACGAGATCCATGACCAGAACGTCCGGCTGCTGCTCGGCTGCAAGCGCAAGCACATCCACGCCGTTGTCCGTACTGCCGACACATTCCATGTCGTCCTCCTGTGCAAGAACGTCACCGAGCAGGCGGCGAAAGTCCTCGTCGATGTCTGCGATCAAAACACGTATTTGGGTTTCCATAACTCTATTCCTCCAGTAAAATGCATGAACAGCGCTGTCCTTACCTTTTGGCTCAAAACAGCCGCTTTTATGGTATAAACTTACCATATCCGAAACGTTTTGGCACACGAATTGTGTCGAGCATTTGAAATATTTGTTGACATAATTCGACTAAAACGCCTCGAACAGCGGCGGTTTTTCTTACTTTTATCCCAACTGTGTAATATTTTGTCGAAAAATTGGCTGCAAAAACGCCCCGTGCAGAGCACAGGGCGCAGAAATTCACTTGAAAACGAAATACATCGTGATGAGCCAGCTCATAAGCGCAAAGGCCATTGCCGCCACAGCCATTCTGAAGCTGTGGTCGTGCTCGTTTTCCCGATACTCACCGGCCTCCTCGGACGCACCGCGCAGATACGCCCTGTAAAGAGCCAGGAAGCGGCGGCTGTCCTGCCGTCCTGCGGCGTGAGCCTCGGCGACTGTCCTCTTGAGCGTCGAAAGTTTTTTCATCATGCCTCTCCCCGAAAATCCTCAGTTTACTTTATGATATAATATTATCATATCCTGCGTGATTTTCAAGAAGTAATTTTCAGCGGAGCCTGAACAGCAGCATGCCTCCGCACATAACGGCAATTCCGGCGTATTTATTCCAGCCGAACGCAAGCTTTTCGCTGCCCATAAGCCCGAATGCGTCGATAAGCGCCGCGACAAGAAGCTGTGAGATGAGTATGACCGATATCGCCACCGTCGTTCCGAGGCTTTTTATGCCGAGCATGACAGTGAGCGTTATGACAATGCCCAGCACGCCGCCGAGCCAATACAGCTTGTTGACGCTGCCGAGCGCCGTGAAGCTGCCCTGCCGCCAGAAAATGAGCGCTATGAGCGCCAGCACGAAGGCCGTGCCCTGAACGACGGCATTTGCCTCCATGCTGCCTATCCCCTCGCCCAGCCGCGTGTTCATCACGCCCTGCACGCTCATTGCAATTCCGGCCGCTATGCAGAACACTATGCCAAGCAGCATTTCATATCCCCCGTTTTTTCTCGTGCGGCCTATTGATATTGCCGCCGTAATGTGTTAAAATCCGTAATACACGAACAAATGTCACCGTGCCGCACACAGGAGGCTCAAAAATGGCTAATGCAAAACCCAAATACTTTCTCGTCGAAGCGACGGCTCTGCCGGAGGTCTTTGTCAAGGTGACGGAGGCAAAATCGCTTCTGGAGACCGGCGAGGCTCGCACGGTCGCCGAGGCTGTCGAGCGTGTTGATCTCAGCCGCAGCGCGTTTTACAAATACAAGGACTGCATCACGCCCTTCCGCGATATGAAGCGCGACGCCATCATGACCTTCCACATAAAGCTGCACGATAAACCGGGCAAGCTTGCCTCGGTACTTTCTATTTTTACCGAATCGGGCGCAAATATACTCACGATAAACCAGTCGATACCGGCAAACGGTGTCGCGCTCGTGACGATATCCATAGCGCCGGACAATCTCGTCATAAGCAGCGACGAGCTCATGGCACGGCTGAGCACCGTTCCCGGAGTTGTCAGCATCGAGCTTATGGCAGGCTGAGACACAGCTGAATACTATGAAGTAGGGTATTGTTCCCCCTACTTCTTTTTTTATTTTTCTGTTCAGGTGGTCATATGCTCATAGTTAAAAAATTCGGCGGCAGCTCGCTTGCGGGGCTCCGGCGCCTCAGACGTGCCGCCGCCATAATATCCGACTGTGCAATGTGCGGAAACGAGGTAGTCGCCGTCGTCTCCGCACGCGGAGATACGACCGATGAGCTGCTCGCCGAGGCCGCACGCATAAGCTCGATCCCCTGCCGCCGCGAGCTCGACGCGCTTTTATCCACGGGTGAGTGCTGCTCAGCCGCAATGATGGCGATGCAGCTTGAGGCCATGGGGCACGACAGCGTGTCGCTCAGCGGCGCTCAGGCAGGGATACTGACCGACAGCGTTCACGGCGATGCACGCATACAGAAGATCGACACCGGACGCATACTGCGCGAGCTCGGATCAGGGCGCATCGTGATCGTCGCGGGCTTTCAGGGTCTCGACTGTGAGGGCGATACTACGACGCTCGGGCGCGGAGGCTCGGACACGACTGCGGTGGAGCTTGCCGCCGCGCTGGGTGCTGCCCGCTGCGAGATCTACTCTGACGTTGACGGGATATACACAGCCGATCCACGCCTCGTAACAGGGGCAGAGCGCCTTGAGCGCATCGACTATGCCGATATGCTCCGGCTTGCACTGCACGGCTCACAGGTGCTGCACTCGCGCAGCGTCGAGGCCGCGATGCGCGAAAGCGTGACGGTACACCTGCTGTCGAGCTTCACGCGCCGCGAGGGTACGGTCATGGGCTCATTCCCCGAGCGTCCGGCGCTCTGCGGCGTGACACGCGACAGTGAGCGCGGCAGCATCAGCATCATAGGCCGCACGGCAAACGCAGATATCCTCGCCGAGGCTGTTGCAGTGCTCTCCCACAGCGATATACTTGTTTCCGAAACGGAGCTTTTTGACGGCGGCTGCTCGCTTTACGTTTCGCCCGACAATCTGCTTCCGGCTCTTGAGCTGACTCACAGGCGCTTTTTCCGTTGATTTGTGCTTCTGCTTGCTTTTACCGTCGGTTACGCCTGATTTAATGCTCATATATCGTGTTTCAGACGCTTTTTATGTGCAAAAACGCGATTTTTTACACATTTTAATTTGCATCCGGCCTGCGTTTATGGTATCATGGATTATCTAAAAAATTTGAAGGGGAGTCTGTACCATGGATTGCAGGCAGTTTGAGAAGATCCGCAGTGAAAATCCGTTTATGCCGCTCAACGATATAGTGCACGAGCTTGTTTTGCAGGAAATCATCAGCTTTTCGCTGATGCCGGGAAGCCGGATAAGCGAAAGCAGCATCGCGCAGGAGCTCGGCATAAGCCGTTCTCCCGTCAAGGCCGCGCTCGAAAAGCTCGCGGCGAATAACTATATAAAGATACAAAACAGCCGCTATTATGTCGCGGAATTTGATAAAAAGGAATACGACGAGATCTGCGACTTCACGCAGATGATCGAGTCCTACGCAGCGGGTGAGGCCGCGCTGAATATTACAAAGGAGCAGCTCGACGAGCTGTACGATATGGCGCACAAGCTTCAGGACACCTATGACGAGGCCTTCCACAAGGGCAAGGACTTTGTGTTCAAAAAGCTGCTCGAGCAGGAGATAGCCTTTCACTTTGCCGTAGTCAAGGCCTCCGGCAACAGCCTTATAACCAACATTTACGACCAGATGAAGTACCGCCTGTTCCGCTGCCGCAGCTATCTGCTGTTCTCGCGTCCCGAGGGATTTTACGACACCGTCGATAACGACCATGTGTTCATCTGCGATATCCTCAAATTCGGCGACCGCGACATGGCCGCCGCCGCGATACGCCGCCACCTCGGTGTCTCCCGCTCCGGCATAGAGCGCTATAACCTGCTCGATCTGACAAACAAAAAGTAAAAATCAGCAAAAAA
>CAVDFD010000151.1:0-4184 GCA_963608145.1 Bacteroidaceae bacterium
CCGCTCACGTCGGGCACCAGCGATGCGTCTATCTCCGGCCACGGCGACGACAGTGCGTCAAACAGCCCGAGAAGGGTATAAGCAACGACTGCAAGCAATGCCGCGATAACGACGACAACGATAAAGCCTCTGAGTATGTTTGCCTTTGCGCGGCGGATCTCCTCGTCCTCGCTGCGCTTATTGTTTTTCTTCACGTCATCACCTCCGTATGACCATTTTACATGACGAGCCCGCTTTGTCAATTAACTGACTGTGAACATTGACAAAGCGTGCATAGATCAGTATAATGGCAACAGCGCGTGGCGCGATCTGCTGACGGCGTACAACGGCAAGACCATCGACTTCGTCTATGACGAGAATAACCAGCCGCTGGCGATGAAGTACAATGGTACATTGTACTATTACATCCTCAACGCACAGGGCGACGTGATTGCACTGGCTGACCAAAACGGCAATCTTATAGCAAAGTACAGCTATGACCCGTGGGGCAAGTTGTTAAGCGTAACGCCGAACGGATGGCTTGATGAGCAGAATGCATACTACCTGGCGGTAGCAGAAGCGAATCCGCTCCGCTACCGTGGTTATTACTACGATTCCGAGACAGGTTTCTACTATCTCCAGTCTCGTTATTATGATCCCGAAATTGGCCGCTTCATAAACGCCGATAGCTACGCCTCAACCGATGCCACCGGCCTTCTGAGCACCAACATGTTCGCTTATTGCGAAAACAATCCCGTTATGCGCGTTGACCCGACGGGCGAGCTGTTTTGGGATATACTTGACGTGTTCATGGCAGCCTTGAGTTGGGATGATTTTCTCGAGTCACCTTCTTTGGTGAACCTCGGCTGGGCTGCACTTGATACGCTTGCGTTGCTGCCTGGTATTCCATCTTCGGGATATGCACGGCGTGGAGTTGAGGTGGTAAGCTCAATATCTCATGCCAATAAAGCAAAAGATGTGGCCAAGGTTGGCTGGAAAGTCGGAGACGATATAACCAAGCTTACAAGAGCAGGGAACGTACCATCGTGGTCAACTGTACGACAGAGATATTGGAAAAATGAAGCTTTAACAAAATATAAGGAATACTCACCTGAAAATCTTTTGCGCATGAGCCAAGGAAGAGCTCCGTTGGTATCGCATCCGAGCAATGGGAAGATGTATTCTATGGAACTTCACCATCCAAATGGTCGGTCGGGAGATAACTTTTTTAATTTTATCCGAGTTACTCCTTGGGAACATGACATTTTAGACCCATACAGGCACTTCAGACTGTGAAAAAGGGGAAAATATGATACCAAACGACAAATTTTTTGATATGAAAACTGCAGTCATATACGAAGGAAAGCTATATTCAAGAATATTTCCTGTAATTGATGCACTCGGAAAGTATCGTTTCCATTTTGAGTTCATATCTACAAATTCAGATTATGAACAGTGCATTGGATTGAGTCTGTTTAAATTTAAAGGTGCGGTTCGAATTGACGGGAACAAAATGAAGCTTGGCCGGGGCGAGTTTACGGGAATGCAGTTTTCTGAAAAAACAGCACCACAAAAGTTCGATGTAGAAATAGACATGGAATCAGGTATTATAAGCATTTACAATTCGGCAAGGGGATGGCTGGAGGACATTAGAAATTATACACCATCCGCTGTTCCAGCAATGATTGTAGACAAAAGAGGGGAAACCAGCTATGTTTTTCATTGCAACGACTATGTTTATGATGACGACTTCGATGACCTTGTATTTAGCCTTGAGATAACAAAATTGGAATAACGGCAATTAGTAATTAAAATCAAATTTGCAGGAGCATATCGCATGGTATGTTCCTGCTTTCCTTTTAATTGACTGAAGAGCGTGTACGGTGTACAATAAATAAGGAAAATCGTTATTTGTTGACAGGCCATACGTTTTTTGAGGAATTCTATAAAAACTCGGACTACATATAGCAATTTTCAAATACAAATATTCATTGTGTTCATTGCCGACTCGTCGAGCAACCTGATCTATGGCGATAATTGCTATTATGACAGCAACGGTCGCCTGGTCAAGATCCTCGATTCGGGCCGCTCGACAACGACGCGCGCGACCTATGGCTACGATAAGCAGGGGCAGCTCACCTCGGCGACAGTCGGGGGAACGAGCTATACCTACACCTACGACACCGCAGGCAACATTCAGAGCAAAAAAGTTGGAAGCACGAAGACCAATTATACCTACGGCAACAGCGCATGGCGCGACCTGCTGACGGCGTACGGCGGCAATTCGATCACCTACTCGGGCGGCAACCCGACGAAGTATTACGACGGCAGCACGTTCACGTGGACGCAGGGGCGTAGACTGGCAACGGCCAAGGTCGGCAGCACGAACATAAGCTATACCTATGATATGGCCGGTGTTCGCAGCAGCAAGACTGTGGGCTCGACGAAGTATGATTTCACGACCCTAAGCGGACTTGTTACCCGTCAAACGGGCGGTGACAAGACCATCGACTTCGTCTATGACGAGAATAACCAGCCGCTGGCGATGAAGTACAATGGTACATTGTACTATTACATCCTCAACGCACAGGGCGACGTGATTGCACTGGCTGACCAAAACGGCAATCTTATAGCAAAGTACAGCTATGACCCGTGGGGCAAGTTGTTAAGCGTAACGCCGAACGGATGGCTTGATGAGCAGAATGCATACTACCTGGCGGTAGCAGAAGCGAATCCGCTCCGCTACCGTGGTTATTACTACGATTCCGAGACAGGTTTCTACTATCTCCAGTCTCGTTATTATGATCCCGAAATTGGCCGCTTCATAAACGCCGATAGCTACGCCTCAACCGATGCCACCGGCCTCCTGAGCACCAACATGTTCGCATACTGCGAAAATGACCCGGTGAACAGAAGTGACCCAAGCGGCGAATGGTTTTTACAAGCGGCCGCTATAGGAGCTGCAACAGATGTAGCATTATATTTGGTCGGCTGCGCAATATCAGGGGAAGAAGTTACTTGGAAAGGCATCGGCGAACATGCACTAACAGGAGCAATTACAGGAGTTGCCTTTGGCGGCGCATCGAAAATAGTTGGCAAAGTTCTGTCAAAAACTGTTGGCGCAGTAAAGACAGCAAAATACACAACCGGAACGCCCAATGCAGTTGGAAAAATGGGAGAACAATTGTCAGGCATAGTCAAAAATACGACTAGGTACACTGTTAATAACAGGACAAGAATCCCGGATGGAGTTACAAGCAAGTTTATCCAAGAGGTTAAAAATGTAAAGACGCTGTCATACACATCTCAGCTAAAAGATTCACTACAGATAGCACAGAGCTCAGGAAGACGGTTGCAACTATTCATTCGTCCTAACACAAAACTTAGTGGGCCATTAAAAAACGCAATTACACAGCATAACATTAGCGTTAGATATCTTTGGTGATAAGAGGTGCGTAAATGGAAAACAATGAATTTGTAGCTGGTGTACTTTACGATGCTGCATTGATAGATTTTGCGGAATGGAGAAATGACCCTGATAATTTACACGATGTTGCGCTTTTTGACGAAATGCTCAAGAAGATAAATGCTATGGGATGTGGCAGCTATAGTAGCTATCCGGACATAACCATGCGGCGGCATGATGACCCGAACGTAATTGACATTATTGCTGATTATCTTGGCAAATTCGATGATGAGGGAATCACCGGAGAGCTCGTTCGCTCGATAGGAACAAAAAACGGAAAAATTGCCACAGAACGTATAATCGATTCTTTTTTCGGATTAAGCGAAACATCAAAATGTAATCATGCAACTTTTTATGATACCGCACTAACGAACATTTGTGACAAGCGATTTGCAGACAAATATGTAGAAATGATAAGTAACCCAAAATATGCGCGTTGGCTTTTGGGCGTGATGAAGCTGCTCGGTCGATGGAAGAATGAAAAAGCTAAAAAAGTCATGCTGGGGTATTTGGGGTCTGATAATGAGGATATAGTTAACATGACAGTTCAGGCACTAAAATATTATAAGCATGATCAGGAAGTTATAGCTGCTTTGAAATTAAGCCTTACTAAAAAGCATTCGGAAGGTTTGACCAAGCGCATAAATAGTTCTCTACAATTTGCGTCAAAGCAGCAAGATTGAGAGCAGATATGCTGTATTAAAATCGAATCTGGCAGGAGCATATCGTATGATATGCT
>CAVDFD010000152.1:0-4180 GCA_963608145.1 Bacteroidaceae bacterium
CTCCGTATAAGTACAGCCTCAATGCGCCTCTAAAAGGTTTTGTGAACGCCGGTGACGGAGAACTCGACCCACTCGGCGACGTTGGTCGCGTGGTCGCCGATGCGCTCGAAGTACTTTGCGATCATGAGGAGGTCAAGGGCGTACTCCGCGTCGCCGTGCTCTGTGCGTATCATGTCGATAAGCGCGGTCTTGACGCTCAAAAAGCAGTCGTCCACCACGTCGTCGTGCTCGATGACGCTTTTTGCAAGGGCTATATCGCGCTTGTTGTATGCCTCGATGCTGTCGGTGACCATGCCGATAGCGGCCTCGGCCATGGGGCGCATGGCCTGACACTCACTGCCTGTTCTGCCATTAAGATGCGGGATTATCTCGGCGATATCCGTGGCCTGATCGCCGATGCGCTCAAGGTCGGTTATCATTTTAAGCGCCGCCGATATCTGGCGCAGGTCGCGGGCAACAGGCTGCTGCTGCAATAAAAGCCGCAGGCACAGCGCCTCTATATCGCGCTCGTACTGATCTATCTCCAGATCGAGCGGCGCAAGCTTTCTGGCAAGCTCGCAGTCGCCGGACAGCAGCGCCTTTGCCGAGTTTGCTATCGCCTCTTCGCACATTGCGCCCATGAGCGTGAGCTTTTCGCCGAGCTCCCTGAGCTGGGCATCGAATTTGCTTCTCATCAGCCGAACCTCCCTGTTATATAGTCCTCGGTGCGCTTATCCGACGGCACGGAGAACAGTCTTTCGGTGCTGTCGTGCTCGACGAGCTCGCCGAGCAGGAAAAACGCGGTGCTGTCGGAAATACGCAGCGCCTGCTGCATGTTGTGCGTAACGATGACGATGGTGTAGTTTTTCTTCAGCTCCGTTGCAAGCTCCTCTATCTTCGAGGTGGATATGGGGTCGAGCGCACTCGTCGGCTCGTCCATGAGCAGCACCTCCGGCTCGACGGCGAGGGCTCGGGCTATGCACAGGCGCTGCTGCTGGCCGCCCGACAGGCCGAGGGCGGAGCTTTTGAGCCTGTCCTTTGCCTCGTCCCAGATGGCAGCGCCCCGCAGCGAACGCTCGACTATCTCGTCAAGCTCCGCCTTTTTGCGTATGCCGTGGGTGCGCGGGCCGTAGGCGACGTTGTCGTAAATGCTCATGGGGAAGGGATTGGGCTTCTGGAATACCATGCCCACGCAGCGCCGCAGCTCGTTCACGTCCGTGCCCGCGGCGTAGATATCCCTGTCCTTGTACTTCACCTCGCCCGTTATCTTCACGTCGGGGACAAGGTCGTTCATGCGGTCGAGCGTTTTCAGAAACGTCGATTTTCCGCAGCCGGAGGGTCCGATGAGCGCGGTTATGCTCTTTTCGGGGATCTCCATGCTTATATTTTTCAGCGCCTGCGTCTGCCCGTACCACAGACACAGGTCGTTTACGCTTATGATGCTCATATGCTTCTCCTCTTCTGATAGTGCTTGCCGATGAGTGTCGCGGCAAGGTTAATGATGACGGTCAGCGCCATGAGTATCGCCGCTATCGCAAAGGCTATGCCGAACTCGCCCTGCTCCTTGGCGTAGACGTAAAGCGCAACGGTGAGCGTCGCGCCCGCGTGCGACAGGCCGTCGGGAAACAGGCTGTAGATATTGTGCGCAAAGCCGGCGGTGAACAGCAGCGCCGCAGATTCGCCGAGGATACGTCCCACAGCGAGGATGCAGCCGGTTATTACGCCGTCAACGCAGCCGGGGAAAACGACGGTGCGTATGACGCGCCACTTGCCCGCTCCGAGGCCGAACGCGCCCTCGCGCAGGCTCTGCGGAACGGTCTTGAGGCTCTCCTGTGTCGTGCGCATAACGGTCGGCAGGTTCATGATGACGAGCGTCATCGCACCGGCCTGAAGCGAGGTCTGATAGCCGAGAAGCTCGCAGAAAAACAGCATACCGACAAGGCCGTAGATGATGCTCGGTATGCCCGAAAGCGTCTCGGCTGCATATTCTATCGCAGCGACGATGCGGTGGTTTTTCGCATACTCCGTGAGGTAAATGGCAGCTCCCACACCCAGCGGCAGCACCCATACGAGCGTGCCGAGGACGATGTACAGCGTGTTGAGTATATCCGGCAGGATGCCGACCGTACCGTCAAGGTAGCTCGGCTTTGTAGACAGAAACTCCCACGATATGTTCGGAACGCCCTTTATCAGCACATAGGCTATCAGAAACAGCACCAGAGCCGAGGTGAGCGCGGCGCACAGGCCGGACAGCGAGCGCATCGTTATCTCATAGGCTCTGCGCCTTGCTTTTACGTTTTTATTATCCATTCGACTTATCCCTCTTCAAAAGGAAATTGAGCGTTGCGTTGATGAGCATGATAAACAGGAACAGCACCAGCGCGATGGAAAACAGCGCCTGACGCTGGAGTCCCGAGGAATAGCTCATCTCGCTTGCGACCGCGGTGGTGAGAAACTTTACGCTCTGGAAAAGCTCCGGCATGTTGGGCGCGTTGCCCGACACCATCATGACCGCCATTGCCTCGCCTATCGCTCTGCCCACGCCGAGCACGACCGCCGCCGCGATGCCGCTCTTCGCCGCCGGAACGGATACGCGGAAATACGTCTCCGTCGGCGTTGCGCCGAGGGCGAGGGATGCATCCTCGTACTCCTTGGGAACGGCCTCGAGCGAGGTCATCGACACCTTGATGATAGACGGCAGTATCATGATGGCAAGAACGATTATAGCCGCAAGCAGGCTCGCGCCGTCGGCGACGTTAAAGACCTTTCTTATGCCCGGAACGAGCACCATCATACCCACAAGGCCGTACACGACCGAGGGGATGCCCGCCAGCAGCGACACCGCCTCGACGACGACCGCACGCACGCGGGGATGCGCCATTTTCGCCAGATACACAGAGGCCATGAAGCCCACCGGCACGCCGAGGCAGATAGCTCCCGCCGTTCCGTAAACGCTCGTAAGGATGAAGGGCAGGATACCGTAGCTCGGCTCTGCCGCCGTCGATGCCCACTTCTTGCCGAGCAGGAAATTGCTCAGCCCTATCTCGCGTATGGCCGGTATGCCGGAGACGATGAGGTAGACCGTTATCATCAAAACCGCGGCAACCGTCACGAGTCCGAGGATGAGGAACACGGCGTGTACTATATTTTCGATCAGATTTTTCGTTTTCGTCTTCATATATTCCAATATGGCGGCCTCCTGAGAGGCCGCCTGTTTCATTCAGATTGCTTACTTTGCAACAGGGACTGCGCCGGCTGCGGTGATAACATCGTTTGCCGCGGTGCTGGTCGCGTAGTCGAAGAATGCCTGAGCTGCTGCGGAGAGCTCGGTGCCTTCCTTGGTAACGAGGACGAAGGGACGCTGCACGGCGTAGCTGCCGTCGGATACGGTCGCCTCGGAGGGAGCTATGCCGCCGACGGAGAGAGCCTTGACGGTGTCCTTGATGGAGGCAAGGGATGCATAGCCGATGGCGTTGGGGTTGCCTGCAACGGTGGTGATAACGTCGCCGGTGGAGGTGAGCTCCTGACGGTACTTGCAGCTGTCAGCCGTGCCGGTGATGCTCTCGAAGCCGTCGCGGGTGCCGCTGCCTGCTTCGCGGCCTATCAGGACGATCTCTGCATCGTCGCCGCCGACATCCTTCCAGTTGGTGATCTCGCCGGTGTAGATCTTTGCGATCTGCTCAATAGTGAGGTCTGAGACCTTGTTTTCGGGGTTTACGATGATGGCAATGCCGTCGAGCGCTACGATGGTCTCTTTAAGACCGGCTGCCTTCTCGTCGTCCTTGAGGGCGCGGGAGGAAAGGCCGATATCGCAGCGGCCTTCGCTCACGGCGGTGATGCCGGAGCCGGAGCCGGTGGGGTTGTAGCCTACGGTCACGCCGGAATGCTCGTTCTGGAACGACTCTGCAAGAGACATGATGACCTTTTCCATCGAGGTCGAGCCGTCGGTGCTGACGCTGCCGCTGAGCGCTGCGGAGTCGGTGTTTTCGGGTGTGTCTGTGCCGTTGTCATTGGTCTTGCCGCAGGCTGCAAACAGCGAAAGCGCCATCAGCGCCGCGAGAGCAATACTTATAAGCTTTTTCATTCAAAAAGCTCCTTTCTTTTTCTTTTGATTTCTGAGTACATCCTTAGCTTATGCCCCGTTTATCAAATCCGAAAGCAGCCTTTTGTAAAAACCTCTTAAAGTCTTTTTAGAGGCGCA